>NZ_JAZDCI010000013.1:0-69383 GCF_036312245.1 Brachymonas sp. J145
GGGCCATGGGAGAACGCATGACCGCAGACCTTGTTCTCGAGGCCTTGAACATGGCCCTTGAGCAGCGCAAACCCAAGAGCGTCATCCACCACTCGGACCAAGGCAGCCAGTACACCAGCCTGGCCTTTGGCGAGCGCTGCCGGCAGATGCAGGTGCGACCTTCGATGGGGACCGTGGGCGATGCGTACGACAACGCAATGGCCGAGAGCTTCTTTGCCAGCCTAGAGGGCGAACTCATCGAGCGCAGCACCTTCCAGAGCAAGGCGCAGGCCCGCATGGCGGTCTTCACCTGGATTGAAGGCTGGTACAACCCCCGGCGCCGCCACAGTGGCCTGGGCTACCTCGCACCCCTGAACTTTGAAAGGAGCAACGAAGCCCTGTTTGATGTTGTCGAGGATGCCCATGTGCATGCCGAGACAACACCCGAAACGGTTTGAGTATCAAACCAGTACCCGTCCACCGAAGTGGGTCAACTCCAGACTGACTTTTATGCCTTGTTCATATATGCCCCTCTTTAATCAACTATCGCAAACAAAAGGTTGTGACATCTAAAATTCCTTGCGAAATTGATACGCAAGGAATATAAATATTTTACATGTAGATAAATTTAGTTTAGATAAATATTCATGCAACATTAACACGGCATTTATTAAGACTTTTACATCTACTACCTCAGTCTAGCATTAGCGATTTCTTTCTGGTCACTTGCAGATCGGTAATATTTCACGAAACCTCTTCCTGTTACAAGCGCAACTACTCCTGCAGCCTCCCTCCTTCCAGGGCCAGCCTCCTGTCGCACAGCCCCGCCAGCTCCCGGTCATGTGTCACCAGCACCAGCGTCGTCCCCAGGTCCCTGTTCAGTTCCAGCATCAGCGCCATCACCCGCGCGCCAGTCGCATGGTCCAGGCTGCCCGTCGGCTCATCCGCCAGCAGCAGATCCGGACGCACCACAAACGCCCGCGCCAATGCCACACGCTGCTGTTCGCCCCCCGACATTAGCCGCGGATAATGCCCCTGGCGCGCAGCCAGCCCTACCCGCTCCAACATCGCCAGCGCCTGCTGCCGCGCATCCTTGCGCTGCTGCAACTCCAGCGGCAGCATCACGTTTTCCAGCGCCGTCAGGTTCGCCATCAGCTGGAAGTTCTGAAACACGAAACCCATCTTGCGTGCACGCAGCTCGGCGCGTGCATCTTCATCCCGCGCAAACAGGTCTTCGCCATCCACCAGCACGCTACCGGTACTCGGCACATCCAGCCCGGCCAGCAAGGACAGCAGCGTGCTCTTGCCCGATCCCGATGCGCCCACAATCGCCGTGGTGCTGCCACGCGCAATCTCGAAACTGATGTCCTGCAAAATCGTCAGCGGCCCGCCGGCATCGTCCACCGTTTTGCCCAACTGGCGGACGGAAAGCATGGCGCGCTGATCTGGTGTCGCGGGGGTCTGTTCTGGTCTCATGGGGTGGCCTTTATCTAAAACAGGGAAATTGCTGTACGAATCGTAGCAACCCCGGCTCACGCTGCAGCGCACAATGGAACTATTTCCCATCGCACCCATCCGAATGGACATGACTCCTGACAGCCACCATCTCCAACGTCGCCTGCTTCTGTCTGCCCTCGCTGCCGTCGGCCTGGCCGCGCCCTGGCAAGGCGTGCTCGCCGCCAGCCCGCGCAAGATCCTGGTCGTGGGCGATTCCCTCAGCGCCGAATACGGCCTGGCGCGCGGCACCGGCTGGGTCGCCCTGCTGCAAAAGCAGCTCGATGCCGACAAGGCCCAGGCGCAGATCCACAATGCCAGCATCAGCGGCGACACCAGCGCAGGCGGCCGCGCCCGTCTGCCGGCGCTGTTGCAGACGCACAAGCCCAAGCTCGTCGTCATCGAACTCGGCGCCAACGACGCCTTGCGCGGCCTGTCGCTCGACAAGACGCTGGACAACCTCGACAGCATGGTACACATGGCACGCCAGACTGGTGCCAAGGTGCTGCTGCTCGGCATCCAGGTACCACCCAACTACGGCGCCGACTACACGCGCCGCCTCACACAGGTCTACGACAAGATCGCCAAGGAGCGCAAGGTCGCGCTGGTGCCCTTCCTGCTCAAGGGCGTGGGCGATGCCGCCAACGCGCGCCAGTATTTCCAGGCCGATGGCATCCACCCCAATGCCACGGCACAGCCGATCATCATGCGCAATGTGCTGCCAGAGCTGAAAAAGGTACTGGCCACGGTACGCTGACCCACTCCACAAGCAAAAGGGGAGCACCCGGTTGGATGCTCCCCCTTTTGCATGGGATGGCTGCCCGCCAAGGCAGACAGCCAGTGCGATGCGCGATCAGCCCTTGTAGTTGGCCACGCCGTCGGTGATTTCCTTGGTCGCCTCGTCCAGGCCGCCCCAGCCCAGCACCTTGACCCACTTGCCCTTTTCCAGGTCCTTGTAGTGCTCGAAGAAGTGGGAGATGGTTTCCAGCGTCAGCGGGTTCAGGTCTTCCAGCTTGTTGATGTGGTTGTACTGCGGGCAAATCTTGGTGGTGGGCAGTGCCAGCACCTTGCCGTCCATGCCGGCCTCGTCTTCCATCTTCAGGATGCCCAGCGCACGGCAGGGAATCACCACGCCGGCCTGCAGCGGGAACGGCGTCATCACCAGCACGTCCACCGGGTCGCCGTCGCCGGACAGGGTTTGCGGCACGTAGCCGTAGTTGACCGGGTAGTGCATGGCGGTGGTCATGAAACGGTCCACGAACACGGCACCAGAGTCCTTGTCGACCTCGTACTTGACCGGAGCGGCATCAGCCGGAATCTCGATCACGACGTTGAAGGTCTCGGGCAGCTTGGAACCAGGGGTAACTTTGTCGAGGGACATGGGGTGCTCTCAGTGTTGGTGTGAAAAACGGTTACGAATCGCGCAGATTTTAACGCAGTCCGGGCGCTTTCCGGCATCCGGCAAACCCGTGCCCCGTCTGGCAAAGCATGCGACAATGACAGGCTAACTTGCGCGAAGTACCGCCTTCTTGCGCCATAGCGGCCTGATCCGCTCCGCATCGCGTGCCGCGCCCCTGCGCGCGCCCTTCCCGCATCCCCCAGACACTTCAAGATATATAAGGACTCCTCATGGAAGCAGAACGCATCAACGCCATTGGCACCACCCTGGCCGACCTCGCCGAGCGCGTGGACGACCTACGGGGGTATCTTTGACTACCCTGCCAAGGCAGAACGACTGAGAACCGTCAACGCCGGCCTCGAAGACCCGGCGGTCTGGAATGACCCGAAAAAGGCGCAGGAACTCGGCAAGGAAAAAAAGCAGCTCGACGGCGTCGTCGTGGTGCTGGATGAGCTGACCCAGGAAATTTCCGACAGCACCGAGCTGTACGAGATGGTCCAGGAAGAAGACGATGAGGACAGCCTGCTCGCCATCGAGGCCGATGCCGCTGCCATCACCGAGCGCGTCGAGGCACTGGAATTCCGCCGCATGTTCGACATGCCGGCCGACCCGAGCAACGCCTTCCTTGACATCCAGGCCGGCGCCGGCGGTACCGAGGCCTGCGACTGGGCCAGCATGCTGCTGCGCCAGTACGTACGCTACGCCGAACGCAAGGGCTTCAGCGTCGAGATCCAGGAGGAAACCCCGGGCGACGTCGCCGGCATCAAGAGTGCCAGCCTGAAGATCGATGGCGAATACGCCTTTGGCCTGCTGCGTACCGAAACCGGCGTGCACCGCCTGGTGCGCAAGTCGCCGTTCGACTCCTCCGGTGGCCGCCATACCAGCTTTGCCAGCGTGTTCGTCTACCCGGAAATCGATGACTCGATCGAAATCGACATCAACCCGGCCGACGTGCGCGTGGACACCTACCGCGCATCCGGTGCCGGTGGCCAGCACATCAACAAGACCGATTCCGCCGTGCGCCTGACGCACGTGCCGACCGGCATCGTGGTGCAGTGCCAGGACAGCCGCAGCCAGCACAGCAACCGTGACATGGCCTGGCAGCGCCTGCGTTCGCGCATGTACGAGCACGAAATGCGCAAGCGCATGGAAGAGCAGGAAAAGCTCGAATCCACCAAGAGCGATGTGGGCTGGGGCCACCAGATCCGCAGCTATGTGCTGGACAACAGCCGCATCAAGGACCTGCGCACCAACGTCGAGGTGAACAACACCCAGAAAGTGCTGGATGGCGATCTGGATGTGTTCATCGAAGCCTCCCTGAAGGCCAATGTGGGCAGCGCGTAAGCGCGCCACAGCAACCCGAGAACGAGAGAGATGTACCGAGAAGCCCAAACCCCCTCCCCCACGGTCTACCGCCAGGATTACGCCTCCCCGGCGTTCTGGATCGACCATGTGGACCTGACCTTCGACCTGGATCCGGTCAAGACGCGCGTGCTCAACCGCATGACGCTGCGCCGCAATCCCGATGTGCCGCTGCAACCGCTGCGCCTGGACGGCGAGGCGCTCAACCTGGCGCGCGTGCTGGTCAACGGCCAGGGCTGCTCCTTCAAGCTGGACGGTGACCAGCTGGTGCTGGAAAACCTGCCTGAAGGCAGCGATCCGATCGCGCTGGAAATCTTCACCACCTGCAACCCCAGCAAGAACACCGAGCTGATGGGCCTGTACACCAGCCAGGGCTGCTTCTTCACGCAGTGCGAAGCCCAGGGCTTCCGCCGCATCACCTACTTCCTGGATCGCCCGGACGTGATGGCCACCTACAAGGTGACGCTGCGCGCCAGCCAGGCCGATTACCCGGTGCTGCTGTCCAACGGCAACCTGCTGGAACAGGGCACGCTGGACGACGGCCGCCACTACGCCGTATGGGAAGACCCGTTCCGCAAGCCGAGCTACCTGTTTGCGCTGGTCGCCGGCAAGCTGGTCGCGCGCGAGCAGCGCATCCGCACGCGTGATGGCCAGGAGCACCTGCTGCAGGTCTACGTACGCCCGGGCGACCTGGACCAGACCGAGCACGCCATGCGCTCGCTGCAGAACGCCATCGCCTGGGACGAAGCGCGCTTCGGCCTCAAGCTGGATCTGGAGCGCTTCATGATCGTGGCCACCAGCGATTTCAACGCCGGCGCCATGGAAAACAAGGGCCTGAACATCTTCAACACCAAGTATGTGCTGGCCAAGCCCTCGACCGCCACCGATGCCGATTTTGACGGTATCGAAAGCGTGATCGGCCACGAATACTTCCACAACTGGACTGGCAACCGCATCACCTGCCGCGACTGGTTCCAGTTGAGCCTGAAGGAAGGCCTGACCGTCTTCCGTGACCAGGAATTCAGCGAAGACCTGGCGCATACGCCCAGCGCGCGCGCCGTTTGCCGCATCGGCAATGTGCGCGTGCTGCGCAGCCACCAGTTCAGCGAAGACGCCGGCCCGATGGCACACCCGGTGCGCCCGGACCAGTACCAGGAAATCTCCAACTTCTACACCGCCACCGTGTACGAGAAGGGAGCCGAAGTCGTGCGCATGGTTCAGACCCTGGTCGGCCGTGACGGTTTCAGCCGCGGCATGGAGCTGTACTTCCAGCGCCACGACGGCCAGGCCGTCACCTGCGACGACTTTGCCCAGGCCATGGCCGATGCCAATCCGGACAGCGCGCTGGCACAGCAGCTCGACGTGTTCAAGCGCTGGTACAGCCAGTCGGGCACGCCGCGCCTGCAGGCCAGTGGCCAGTTCGATGCCGCCAGCGGCACGTACACGTTGACGCTGCGCCAGTCCTGCCCGGCCACGCCCGGCCAGGCCAGCAAGCAGCCCTTCCTGATCCCGGTGCGCATGGGCCTGATCGATGCCAGCGGCCAGCCGGTGCCGCTGCAGCTGGAAGGTGATACCGATGCCCCGCTGGAGCGCGTGCTGGTGCTGACCGAGGCCGAGCAACAGTTCCGCTTTACCGGCCTGACCGCCGCGCCCACGCCTTCGCTGCTGCGCCAGTTCTCCGCGCCGGTACAGCTGGAAGTGGCAGGTGAAGACGCCGCCAGCCAGCTGCACCTGCTGGCCCACGACAGCGATGCCTTCAACCGCTGGGAAGCCGCGCAGCGCCTGATCATGCGCCAGATCCTGGCCGCCGTGCGCGTCGATGGCGAGGTGACCGAGGTACTGGACAGCGGCACGCTGGACGCGCTGCGAACCGTGCTGCTGCACCCGGAACTGGATGCGGCCTTCCAGCACCTGCTGCTGGGCATGCCGTCCGAGCACGAAATCGCCGAACAGCTGGATGTGGTGAATCCGCAGCGCATCCAGCAAGTCAGCGAAGCCCTGCGCCAGCAGATCGCCCATGCGCTGGCCGGTGAATGGGAAGCTCTGTGGCACGCGCACCAGGATACCGGCGCCTACCGCCTGGACCCTGTCAGCGTTGGCCGCCGTGCGCTGGCCAATCTGGCGCTGCAAAACCTGTGCCGCGCCGCCGCCGACCATGGCGACAGCGTCTGGCCGGGCAAGGCCTACCAGCGCAGCAAGGATGCCGGCAACATGACCGATCGCATCGGCGCACTGCAGGCACTGCTGCAGGCACGCAGCCCGCTGGCACAGCCGGCGCTGGAGCGCTTCTACCAGCAGTTCCAGGGCGAACAGCTGGTGGTAGACAAGTGGTTTGCCATGCAGGCCACGCGCAGCGATGCCAGCGGCGACGTGCTGCCGCAGGTGCGCCAGCTGATGCAGCACCCGGCCTTCCAGCTGACCAATCCGAACCGCGTGCGCAGCCTGGTCTCGGCCTTCTGCCACGGCAACCCCGGCGCCTTCCACCGCCGCGATGCCGCCGGCTACGTGTTCTGGGCCGATCAGGTGCTGGCACTTGATGCCATCAACACCCAGATCGCAGCCCGCCTGGCACGTGCCATGGACCACTGGAAACGCCTGGCCGAGCCCTACCGCACCGCCGCTGGCGAAGCCATCCGCCGCGTCGCTGGCAAGAAGGAGCTGAGCCCGGATGTGCGTGAAGTGGTGGAGCGCGCGCTGGCAGACTGATGCCTGCAGCTTGCCCTTGCCTGCCTGGCAGGGGGAAGTCGCCATCCCCATAGGCAAATAAAAAGAGCCTGTGCAGCCAAGCTGCCAGGCTCTTCTTCTATGTGCTACCTGTCAGGCAGGCGGCGCGCAGTGATCAGCGGCGACGGTAGGCCGGAGCACTACCACCGGTGCGCGGCTCCAGACGACGGAAAGTGATGCGGCCCTTGTTCAGGTCGTAGGGCGACAGCTCCAGGGACACGGTATCACCCGCCAGAATACGGATGTGGTGCTTGCGCATCTTGCCGCTGGAGTACGCCACGATGGGGTGGCCGTTTTCCAGGGTCACGCGGTAACGGGAGTCGGGCAGCACTTCGTCCACGACACCTTGCATTTCAATCAGCTCTTCCTTGGCCATGAGATTCTCCTGTATTGGTTTCATACGGCTGCTGTGTGGGCACCGGCGGGATGACCGGCTGTGCCTGGCGGCCTGGTGGGCCGAAAATTCACACGCAATCAGAAACCACAGAGGAAAACGCAGCCGCCGCGGGCTTCAGCGGGATGCTGGCCTGCAGGTGTTGGCATGGTGAAGAAACCTCTCAGCCTGTGAACACCGCTGCCGGAACGGGCTGGCGCGGGATCTGGCAGCAGATGCCAGAGGCTGTACAACTGTGGCTGCTTGCGGAAGTAAATGAATGCAGCAGCAAAAATTGGATTTTACAACTTTATTCTGGCTACGTCAAGGGTTATCCCTTGACCGGCACGCCACCGCGCGCTACCCGTCCCGTGCTGGCAACGGCAGCCACCGGCTTCCCTATAATCTCGGGATCACTGACTTTTTTCGTATCGAGACGACCATGCCCTCCCGTAATATCAGCCTGACCCGCTATCTTGTCGAACAACAGCGCCTGGACGGCCGCATCCCCGGCGAGCTGCGCCTGCTGCTGGAAGTGGTGGCGCGTGCCTGCAAGCGCATCAGCTTTGCCGTGAACAAGGGCGCGCTGGGCGAGGTGCTGGGCACTGCCGGCAGCGAAAACGTGCAGGGCGAGGTGCAGAAAAAGCTGGACATCATCGCCAACGAGGTGCTGATCGAGGCCAACGAATGGGGTGGCCACCTGGCCGCCATGGCGTCCGAGGAGATGGACGGCATCTACCTGGTGCCCAACCGCTACCCGCACGGTGAATACCTGCTGATGTTCGATCCGCTGGACGGCTCCAGCAACATCGATGTGAACGTGAGCATCGGCACCATCTTCAGCGTGTTCAGGAAAGATGCCAGCCACGATGGCGTGAGCGAAGCCGACTTCATGCAGCCGGGCCGCCAGCAAGTGGCAGCCGGCTACTGCGTCTATGGCCCGCAAACCACGCTGGTGCTGACAGTGGGCGATGGCGTGGCCATGTTCACGCTGGACCGCGAGCTGGGCAGCTTTGTGCTGACGCAGGAAAACGTGCGCATCCCGGAAGACACGAAAGAGTTTTCCATCAACATGAGCAATATGCGCCACTGGGCGCCGCCGGTGCGCCGCTATATCGACGAGTGCCTGGCCGGCGAGGAAGGCCCGCGCGGCAAGAACTTCAACATGCGCTGGATTGCCAGCATGGTGGCCGACGTGCACCGCATCCTGACGCGCGGCGGCATCTTCATGTATCCCTGGGACAAGCGCGAGCCGAACAAGCCGGGCAAGCTGCGCCTGCTGTACGAGGCCAATCCGATGTCCTGGCTGATCGAACAGGCGGGTGGTGCTGCCAGCACCGGCACGCAGCGTATCCTGGATGTGCAACCCACGCAGCTGCATGAGCGCGTGAGCGTGATCCTGGGCAGCAAGAATGAGGTGGAGCGTGTGGCGCAGTACCACCAGGAAGCTGCCGGTGAATAAGCCGCCTCTTCCCAGCTGGCACAGTCAGCGGGGATGACAACAACAAGGCCACCCGAGGGTGGCCTTGTTGTTGCTTGCGCAGTTCAGGCGACAGATTCAGCCTGCCGCCTGTCTCACCGGATCAGTAGGTATCACCCAGCTGACCCAGGATCGCCGGGTTCTCCAGCGTGGAGGTGTCCTGCGTGATCTCCTCGCCCTTGGCCAGGCTGCGCAGCAGGCGGCGCATGATCTTGCCGGAACGGGTCTTGGGCAGGTTGTCGCCAAAGCGGATGTCCTTGGGCTTGGCGATCGGGCCGATCTCGTGGGCGACCCAGTCACGCAGCTCCTTGGCAATGCGCTTGGCAGATTCGTCATCCGCCGGGCGGCCCTGCTTCAGCACCACGAAGGCGCAGATGGCTTCGCCAGACACTTCGTCAGGACGCCCCACCACGGCAGCTTCTGCCACCAGGTCGGACTTGGCCACCAGGCAGGATTCGATTTCCATGGTACCCATGCGGTGGCCGGACACGTTCAGCACGTCGTCGATACGGCCGGTGATGCGGAAGTAGCCACGGTCTTCGCTGCGCACGGCACCGTCGCCTGCCAGGTAGTAGCCGCCCAGCTCTTCAGGGAAGTAGCTCTTCTTGAAGCGCTCGGGATCACCGTAGACGTTACGGATCATGCTCGGCCACGGACGCTTGATCACCAGGATACCGCCAGCACCGTTGGGCATGTCCTGACCGGACTCGTCCACGATGGCGACCTGCACACCCGGAATCGGCAGCGTGCAGGAACCCGGCACCAGCGGCGTAGCACCCGGCAGCGGCGTGAGCACGTGCGAACCGGTTTCGGTCTGCCAGAAGGTATCCACGATCGGGCAGCGTTCGCCACCAACGTTCTTGTAGTACCACATCCAGGCTTCGGGGTTGATCGGTTCCCCCACGCTGCCCAGGATACGCAGGCTGGACAGGTCAAACTGGTTGGGATGCACGGACGGATCATTGTCGGACATCTTGATCAGCGAACGGATGGCCGTGGGTGCCGTGTAGAAGATGGTGACCTTGTGATCCTCGATCATCTTCCAGAAGCGGCTGGCATTGGGGTACGTGGGCACGCCCTCAAACACCACCTGGGTGGCGCCGGCAGCCAGCGGACCGTAGGCAATATAGGTGTGGCCAGTGATCCAGCCGATGTCAGCGGTACACCAGAACACGTCATCCGGACGGATGTCGAAAGTCCAGTGCATGGTCAGGTTGGCACCCAGGATGTAGCCGCCGGTGCTGTGCTGCACACCCTTGGGCGTGCCGGTAGAGCCGGAGGTGTACAGCACGAACAGCGGGTGCTCAGCCTCGACGGATTCAGGCGCACACTCGGTGCTCTGGCCTTCCAGCACCTGGGAGAAGGTCTTGTCGCGGCCTTCCACCATGTTGCACTTGGTGGGGGTGCGCTCGAACACCAGCACGCTCTTGACGCAATCGGTGCCCTTTTCCTGCAGGGCTTCATCGACGATGGCCTTCAGGGGCAGTTCCTTGCCGCCGCGCATCTGGTAGTTGGCGGTAACCACGCACACGGCGCCAGCGTCAACGATACGCTCCTGCACGGCCTTGGAAGAGAAGCCGCCAAACACCACGCTGTGCGTGGCACCGATACGGGCACAAGCCTGCATGGCCACGATGCCCTCGATCGTCATCGGCATGTAGATGATGACGCGATCGCCCTTCTTGACGCCTTCGGCCTTGAGCGCGTTGGCAAACTGGCTGACGCGGGCCAGCAGTTCCTTGTAGGTCACCTTGGTCACTTCGCCGCCGTCGGCCTCGAAGATGATGGCGGTCTTGTTCTCGGTGGGGGTGCCCATATGCTTGTCGAGGCAGTTGGCAGAAGCATTCAGCTCGCCGTCTTCAAACCACTTGAAGAAAGGCGCGTCGGATTCATTCAGGACCTTGGTGAAGGGTTTGTCCCAGACCACGTATTCCTTGGCCAGGCGCGCCCAGAAACCTTCATAGTCCTTCTCGGCCTCGTCGCACAGGGCCTGGTAGGCCTCCATGCCCTTGATGCGGGCGCCAGCCATGGTGGCTTCGGACGGGGGGAATACACGGTTTTCAACCAGAACCGATTCAATTGCACCGGGTTGTGCTGTCATGCTTGTCTCCTGGACAGTGGGTTTTCCTTGGTGATTTTCCTGGCGATGCGTTTTTGCCAGCATCTGCCTAGACAAGAATAGTAACACTTGGCAAGTGTCCTGCCCATGACATTTATCAGCTTCGTGAACCGTGATAACCCTAGTTGCACAAGGGCTGAGATTTCATGGCAAAGCCTTATGCGAAACAGGGCTTGCCCGGCAAATGCCGGCTGGTCGCTACAATTCCCGCATCGAAGCCGCCACGGCGGCTCCCCTACTGACTGAATGAAAAGGAATACGACATGACACGCATGGTTCAATGCATCAAGCTGGGCAAGGAAGCCGAAGGTCTGGCACGTGCACCCTACCCCGGTGAACTGGGCCAGCGCATTTTTGACAGCGTCAGCAAGGAAGCCTGGATGGACTGGCTGCGCCACCAGACCATGCTGGTCAACGAAAACCGCCTGAACCTGGCCGACGCGCGCGCCCGCCAGTACCTGGCTCGCCAGATGGAAAACCATTTCTTTGGCGCCGGTGCCGACCAGGCTGCCGGCTACGTGCCGCCGCAGGCCTGATCCTTTCTCTTTCGTGCCGCATGCGCTGACGATTTTCGCGCCGGGGCAGACTGCCCTGCCGCCACTCGCGCATGTCCGCACGGAACATCCGGGCAGCCGACAACTGGTCTGGATCTGCCCTGAGGCACCCAGCACAGACTGGCTTCAGCAAGCCTGCCAACCGCTGGCACGCACGCCTGCAGATCAGGTGCAATTGCAGCAGGCGATCCGGCAACAGGCCTGGGGTCTGCTACCGGGCTGGCATCGGCTGCCGCTGCTGCCGGGCCGGCTGGACCTGCATCTGGCCATCGGCGATCCCTGGCAGCTGCTGCGTGAAGCCAGCGGACACTTTGCCCATATCAGCCTGTCCGCCAGCCTGCTGTTGCAAGCCGATCGCTCCCAGCGTGAAGGCCTGGCCGCCGGTCTGAGTGCGCTGGCTCGGCACGGTACGCTGCTGCAGCTGGACCGATCCGGCACCCCACTCCCTGAAGATTGGCTGGCGCAGCTGCGTGCGCGTGGCTGGGAACCAGCCACCGAGCTGGCTGCCGACACCCTGCGTTTTGCGCCGCGCTGGCGTACGGCGTCGGCACCGGCTGCGGCTCCGCGTCAGGCCACCATCGTTGGTGCCGGCCTGGCTGGCAGTGCCGTGGCGCGCAGTCTGGCCGAACGCGGCTGGCAGGTCACGGTACTGGATCGGGCTGCGCGTCCGGCCGCTGGTGCTTCCGGCCTGCTGGTTGGCCTGGTGGTGCCGCACAGCTCGGCCGATGACACCCTGACATCACGCGTGATCCGTGCCGGCATCCGCAGCACGCTGCAGCGCGCCGCACAATTGCTGCAACCCGGCGAAGACTGGGCCGCTACCGGAGTGCTGGAGCACTGCGTGGATGGCAAGAGCAAGCTGCCGCGCCAGTGGCAAGCCGATGCGGGCGATGCCCCGGACTGGATCAGCGCAAGCCGTCCCTGGGCCAGCGCCGCAACCTCACGGCAAATCCAGGACGGCGGCCTGCCCGACCATGCCGCCGCGGTCTGGCACGACTGCGCCGCCTGGATCAAGCCCTGGCGCCTGGTGCAGGCGCAACTGGAACACCCGAATATCCGCTTTATTGGCAACACGGCGGTGCATGCGCTGCAACGCAGCCAGGCCGATGCCCCCTGGCAGCTGCTGGACGCCGCCGGCACGCTGATCGGCGAGACGGACTGGCTGGTGCTGACAGCCGGATTCGATTCGCGCCAGCTATTGCAATCGCTGCAGCAAACCTTGCCGCTGAACCCCTTGCGCGGCCAGGTCGCCTGGGGTTGGCAGGATCAGGCGCATGACGCCTTGCCCGCCGTGCCGGTCAACGGCAAGGGCAGCCTGGCCTGCCATATTCCGTGGCAGACAGCGGCGCAGAACGGATCGGCCTGGATTACCGGATCCACCTTTACCCGCTCTGACAATTCACCTGATGTGCGTGATCAGGAATTTCCCGAGATCTGGCAGAAACTGCAGTTATTGCACCCGGCTGCAGCTGATATCTTGCAAGACGATTTTGAGCGCGGCCGGATACACGGCTGGGCCGGCGTACGCGCCACGCTGCCGGACCGCCTGCCGGCCGTTGGTGCCCTGTCCGCTCAGCCGGGAGCGCTGCAAGGCCTGCACCTGAGTTGCGGCATGGGCGCGCGCGGGCTCAGCTTGTCGGTGCTGGCGGGCGAGCTGCTGGCCGCGCAGCTGCACGACGAGCCCTGGCCACTGGAAAAGCGGCTGGCGCGCCTGCTGGCGGCCAGCCGCTGGCTGGACAAGACAAGCTGATCCGGCTTACTGGCGACCGGTCGAGCCGTAGCCACCCTCGCCGCGCGCGCTGCTGCCAGAGAACTCTTCCACCAGCGTGAATTGCGGCTGCAGCACCGGCACGATCACCATCTGCGCCACGCGCTCCATCGGCTCGATCACGAACGGTGTATCGGTGCGATTCCACAGGCTGACCATCAACTGGCCCTGGTAATCGCTATCGATCAGGCCGACCAGGTTGCCGAGCACGATGCCGTGCTTGTGCCCCAGGCCGGAACGCGGCAGCAGCATGGCGGCATAGCCGGGATCGGCCAAGTGGATCGCCATGCCGGTGGGTACCAGCTGCCAGGCGTTAGGCGCCAGCTCCAGCGGCGCATCGATGCAGGCGCGCAGGTCCAGGCCGGCGCTGCCGGGTGTGGCATAGGCCGGCATTTGCTGGTGCAGGCGGGCGTCCAGTATCTTGAGTTCGACTTGGGGTGGCATGGGCTAGCTAATGGATCAGTCAGGGCTGCTGGTCCTGCAGCAGCCAGTTGCGGATGGGCGGAATAAACATGGCAGCGATAAAACCGACCACCGGCAGCGGTTTCAGGTCATCCGGCAACACGATCAGCAGCACTACCAGCGACATCATGATCGAGGGCATGCGCGACTTGCGGCGTACCGGGCGCGGCGCTGCCGGGGGCGTAGTGGCCGCTGGGGCCGGAGGCGGGGTGACAGGCACCGGCAGGCGGGCGGGCTGTTGGCCTTGGTTGTGCTGCATGGCCCACTGCTGCAGTCGCCAGCGCCAGGAACCCAGATCGGTGTTGCCGGTCTGCCGCTGCAGGTCTTGCAGCAGCGCCCGGTTGTTGTCCTGCACCAGCTGCTGCGCATAGCGCTCGAAGTCGCCATGCGGCGGCGGCGCCCAGGGCTGGCTGGCACTGGAGCCCTGTCCGGAAGACAGCTGTTGCAACAGGGACTGGATCGGGTTGGATGCCATGACAGGAGCCAGGGGTGCTGGCTGGACAAGCGGGGGGCAATTAGGGGTAAAATAAGGGTTTGCAGCTAGTAAACTGCAACTCTTCCAGCGCCCATCATACTGCACGAGACTGCACCGGGCCTGCCTGTACCAGCCGCCCGATGCGCGCGGCACAACCCAGTTACTCATCATGAAAATCGCACAAGAAATCCGCGCCGGCAACGTGATCATGCACGGCAAAGACCCGATGGTTGTCCTGAAGACCGAATACGCCCGTGGCGGCCGCGGCGCTGCTACCGTGCGCATGAAGCTCAAGAGCCTGCTGAACAACTTCGGTACCGAAGTCGTGTTCAAGGCCGACGACAAGATGGATCACATCATCCTGGACAAGAAAGAGTGCACCTACAGCTACTTCGCTGACCCGATGTACGTGTGGATGGATTCCGAGTACAACCAGTACGAAGTCGAATCCGACAACATGGGTGACGCCCTGAACTACCTGGAAGAAGGCATGGAAGCCGAAGTCGTGTTCTACGACGGCAAGGCGATCTCCGTGGAGCTGCCGACCAGCGTCGAGCGTGAAATCACCTGGACCGAGCCGGGCGTCAAGGGCGACACTTCCGGCAAGGTGCTGAAGCCGGCCAAGATCGCGACCGACTTTGAAGTGTCCGTGCCGCTGTTCGTGAACCAGGGCGACCGCATCGAAATCGACACCCGCACTGGCGAGTACCGCAAGCGCGTATAAGATGACAGGTGACAGCCGTCACCTAGACATCGTGAACAAAAGGCTTCTCCGGAAGCCTTTTGTCGTTTTGGGCGCCCTGCGCGCCAGCCAAACCCTGAAAGCCGCTTTCGCATGGAACAAACTGTCAACCTGAGCCAGGAACGCCTGGCACGTGCCTGGAACGACCTGCAGACCCTGACCGACCAGGGCACGCTGCTGCATCCGGATTCGAATCGACTGGCCTTTGCCGATCCCGAATTCCTGCTGCGCAGCGAAACCCGCAGCATCCGCCTGCAGATCGAGATGCTGAAAACCGAGATGGAGCTGGACAAGCGCGAGATTGACCACACCATCGTGGTCTACGGCAGCGCCCGCCTGCCCTCGCCCGAAATGGCGACCCAGGCGCGCCAGGAAGCTGAACGCAGCGGTGACCCGGCGTTGCTGCAGCGCGCCGAGCACATGGCGCGCGGCGCCGAACACTACCAGGCGGCACGCGCCTTTGGCCGGCTGGTGGCCGAATACAGCATCGGCAAGCCGCGCGATACGCATCTGTATATCTGTACTGGCGGCGGTCCCGGCATCATGGAAGCCGCCAACCGCGGTGCCAGCGAAGCCGGTGAACCCACCATCGGTCTGAACATCACGCTGCCGCACGAGCAGTTTTCCAACCCCTACGTCACGCCGGCGCTGAACTTCAAGTTCCACTACTTTGCGCTGCGCAAGATGCATTTCATGATGCGCGCACTCGGCCTGGTGGTATTCCCCGGCGGCTTTGGCACGCTGGACGAACTGTTCGAGGTAATGACGCTGGTGCAGACGCGCAAGACCAAGTCGGTCCCGATCGTGCTGTATGGCAGCCATTACTGGAAGCGTGTGCTGAATCTGCAAGTGCTGGCCGAGGAAGGCATGATCTCGCCGGAAGACCTGCAGCTGATCAGCTACGTGGATACGCCGGAAGATGCCTGGCGCTGCATCCGCGAGTTCTACCAGCTCAACTGCGACGATGAGGGCGTGCGATCCGTCCTGCACGATGCCGGTTGCGGTGCACTGGATGACGACGAGAAGCAGCCAGGCTGATCTGCTTGCGTGTTGTTACCGGCAGCTACCTGTCGCAACCATTGGCTTACGCGAAGCATGTCAGGATGGGCGGATAGCAACAACGACAAGGAGATCGACATGAAAGCCCTGCTCTCTGCGACTTTTCTGGGCGCCCTGCTGGCTGGCTGCACCGTGGCAGTAGGCCCGGATGGTGGCTACTACGGTTCCGGCGGCCCGGCCAATTCCGGCGTCTGTCCGCCCGGCCAGGCGAAGAAGGGCAACTGCCTGCCTGGTGGCGGCTTCTGCCCGCCGGGACATCAGAAGAATGGCAAGTGCAGCGTCGGTCCGGATGGTGCCGTGATCATCATCGACTGACACCTCCACCTGCCCTGCAACAAGGCCTGCTGCGTGCAGGCCTTGTGCTGTCAGGGCTGTTGCGATTCGCCATCCCCTGCATCGTCCTGGCCCAGCAGCGCGCTGCTCTGGTCCTGCGGCAAGGCTTCAGCCTGGCGCAGCACGCGCTGCATGGCACGATTGCGTACCTCGGCCTGGTCCAGCGTGCGCAGCACGGTCTGGGTCTGGCTCTTGACGCGCGTCAGCACCTCGCCAAACTTGCCAAATTCGGTCTTGACCGCGCCCAGCACCTGCCAGACTTCGCTGCTGCGCTGTTCCAGAGCCAGCGTGCGGAATCCCATCTGCAGCGAGTTGAGCATGGCCAGCAGCGTGGTCGGTCCGGCCAGCGTGATGCGATGCTCGCGCTGCAGGCTTTCCACCAGTCCGGGACGACGCAGCACCTCGGCATACAGGCCTTCGGACGGCAGGAACAGGATGGCGAAATCGGTGGTGTACGGCGGGCGCACATAGCGTTCGGCAATCGCGCGGGCCTCCTGGCGGATGCGGGTTTCCAGCTGGCGCGCTGCCTCATCCGCCGCCATGGCATCGGCACGCTGCTGCGCTTCGAGCAGGCGCTCGTAGTCTTCATTCGGAAACTTGGCATCGATCGGCAGCCAGACCGGCTGGCTGGCATCGCCACGGCCCGGCAGGCGAATGGCAAAGTCCACCGCATGGCGGCCTTCCGGGTGCAGCTGCACCTGGCTGGCGTACTGCTCCGGCGCAAATACCTGTTCCAGCAAGGCACCCAGCTGCGCCTCGCCGAACATGCCGCGCGTCTTCACATTGGTCAGCAGGTGCTTGAGATCGCCCACGCCCTGCGCCAGCGCCTGCATCTCGCCCAGGCCGCGCTGCACCATCTCCAGCCGCTCGGCGACCTGGCGGAAGCTCTGGTCCAGCCGCGTGTGCAGTGTGGACTGCAGTTTTTCGTCCACGGTCTGGCGCATTTCTTCCAGCTTGCGTGTATTGCCTTCCTGCAGTTGCTGCAGCTGCGCCTCCAGCGTCTGGCGCACGCCCTGCAGCTGTTCGGCGCTGGTCTGGTGCACACGATCGAGTTGCTGGCCCAGCGTTTCCAGCAGGCGCAGCTGCAGCTGGCCGAGTTGCTGCGCCATGACATCCAACTGCTGGTGCTGGTTGCGTGCAGCTTCGGCGCCCTGTTGCAGCAGGCTGTTCTGGAAGCGTGCCAGAGCATCGCCCTGCTCCTGGCGATTGCTGCGACTGGTTTCGGCCAGCTCCTGGCGCAGTTCGCGCTCCAGCCGCTCATTGCCGTGCAGCACCAGATCGCGCAGGTCATCAAACAGGGATTCACGCATGTCATGCAGCGCCTGGCGATTCTGCAGGCGCCACAACAGCACCAGCAGCAGGATCAGGTTGAGCAGCAGCAACAGCAGGCCGGCCAGCAGGAAGGGATCGGTATCAAACATGGGCTACGAATGGGAAAACAGGGGCAGGCACAAGGGGTCATGCCAGTTGCAGATACAAGGTGTTGCAAAGCTGCAGTGGTTTTTTGCTGCAATGCACAAAAATCGCTTGATCTGTCACACAACACCCCTATAATACGAGTCATGTTGCAGCGCAACATAAAGCCGATGGAAGCTGTGGCGTCGGCGCGGGGTCTGCAAGGATTCCAGATAATCAACCGCAGTTCTTCACCTGATAGTGCATTTTTGGAGATACTACTATGCTGACCGCTGAACAAATCGCCGCCGCTCACAAAGCTAACATGGAAACCCTGTTTGGTCTGACCAACAAGGCTTTCGAAAGCGTTGAGAAGCTGATCGACCTGAACGTGAGCGCTGCCAAGGCCGCCCTGACCGACGCCGCTGAAACCACCCAGGCTGCCATGTCCGTCAAGGACGCCCAGGAACTGCTGGCTCTGCAAGCTTCCCTGTTCCAGCCCCTGGCTGAGAAGACTGCTGCTTACAGCCGTCACCTGTACGACATCACTTCCGGTACCGCTGCCGAGTTCACCAAGGTGTTCGAAGCCCAGACGACCGAAGCCCAGAGCAAAGTGAACGCCGTTGTTGAAAACATGAGCAAGAACGCTCCGGCTGGTTCCGAAGCTGGCGTTGCCATGATGAAGAACGCCGTGTCTGCTGCCAACACCGCTTTCGAATCCGTGCAAAAAGCCGTGAAGCAAGCTTCCGACGTTGCTGAAGCCAACTTCAACGCCATGGCCAACACCGCCGTGAACGCTACCAAGACGGCTACTGCTTCTGCAGCTGCTGCTGCCAAGAAGCCGGTTGCCAAGTAATCAGGCTTCCGCTTCTTAACAAGAACTTCCATGCTGCGGGACTTTCCATAAAGCTACCCGCAGCCAGACACCAGTTGTCTCCTTGTGTCTCGTTCCCGGTGCAATGCCGGTAGCAGATGCAATTGGCCCCGCCTCGTGCGGGGCTTTTTTTGTCTGCGACAGCCGTCGCTGGTTTAGCGCTTCGGCTGCAGCGCGGCCCGGATCTGCGGCAGTGCCTGTTGCATGGCCGCCCGTCCCGCCTCGATGGATTTCTGGCGGTTGCTGAAATCGGCGCTCGACATGCCAGTCAGTTGTGGACGCAGCACCACGTCGGCCTGGGTCAGCTCGAACTTGCTGATGGTCTTGCCCATGATGGTGAAGGTCTGCATCAGCACCTGCAGCTGGCCGGTGGTGGCGGCATCGCCCGGCTTGCTGCTGATGTCGATGGCAACCACCACATCGGCACCCATCTGGCGCGCATACAGCACCGGCACCGGTGCCACCAGGCCACCATCGACATAATCGCGCGTACCAATGCGCACCGGCTCGAACACGCCCGGCACGGCGCTCGAAGCGCGTACCGCCTGGCCGGTGTTGCCACTGCGGAACAGGATGCCTTCGCCAGATTGCAGGTCGGTGGCGACGATGCCGAGCCGCATCGGCATGGACTGGATGTTGCGATTGCCGACCTGCTCGTTGATGAAGCGCTCCAGCGAGACGCCACGCAGCACACCACGGTTCAGCAGCGGCAGCTGCCAGTCGGTGATCGAGGTCTGCTCCACTTTCTCGGCGGCCTGGCGCAAGGCATCACCACGCAGGCCGCTGGCATAGATGGCACCCACCACGCTGCCGGCCGAGGTGCCGACCACGATATCGGGCCGAATGCCGGCGGCATCGAGCGCCTGCAGCGCACCCACGTGGGCAAAGCCGCGCGCTGCACCGCCGCCGAGCGCCAGCGCCAATACCGGCTTGCGCGCCACGGCCGGTCTGTTCACGACCGGAGATGGCGGCTCCTTGACCACCGGATACGGCGTGGTCACGGTACACCCCGTCAGGGTCATCAGGCCGGCCAGCAGACAGCTGGCCAGCAGCTTGGTTTTTCCGGGCATGCGCGACATGCGTCCTCCTCTGTGTCTCAATATCCCGATGATGCACAGGATTCATGCACAATCATCGGCAAGGCGCAGAAAAACATGGCGGACAGCGCCCTGTCCCACTACAATCAGACATTACCTTTACGTAAACGTCAATCACAAGGAGCACAACATGGAGATCAAGGGCAAGGTTTTTATTGTCACGGGTGGCGCATCGGGCCTGGGTGAAGGCACGGCTCGCATGCTGGCAGCCGAAGGCGGCAAGGTCGTCATCGCCGACATGAATGAAGAGCGCGGCAAGGCCGTGGCGGCCGAGCTGGGCGGCGTGTTCGTCAAGGCCAACGTGGCGGACGAGGCCGATGGCCAGAAAGTGGTCGATACCGCCACCGGTCTGGGCAAGCTGGTCGGTCTGGTGAACTGCGCCGGCATCGCACCGGCCGAAAAAACCGTGGGCAAGAACGGCCCGCACAGCCTGGAACTGTTCCAGAAAGTGATCACGGTCAACCTGATCGGCTCCTTCAACATGATTCGCCTGGCCGCTACGGCCATGTGCAAGAACGACCCCGAGCCGACCGGCGAGCGCGGCGTGATGATCTCCACCGCCTCCATTGCCGGCTACGAAGGCCAGATCGGCCAGGTCGCCTACGCCTCGTCCAAGGGCGGCGTGATCGGCATGACGCTGCCGGTGGCACGTGACCTGGCGCGCAACGGCGTGCGCAACATGACGATTGCCCCGGGCATCATGGGCACGCCCATGCTGTTCGGCATGCCGCAGGAAGTGCAGGATTCTCTGGCTGCCAGCGTACCCTTCCCGAGCCGTCTGGGCCGCCCGGATGACTACGCCAAGCTGGTCAAGCACATCCTGGACAACGACATGCTCAACGGCGAAGTGATCCGCCTGGACGGCGCCATCCGCATGGGCATGCGCTGATCCGTCGCCCTGCCCTGTGCGGACACTGGTAACAAGTGTCCGCAAGCGTAAGCCAGCCCCAGCCTTGTGCCCCGGGCTGGCTTTCTCTTGTTACAGGCACATACACCGGCAACCGGTGCCGGGCGCACAATGCGCGAAGAGTCACATCCGTCCAGTCCTGGACGACAGAACAAGGAGAGTCCCATGACAAACCGCCTCACGCACAAGATCCTGCTGGCTGCAGGCATCGGCATGGGCACCCTGCTGGCTGCCACGGGTGCCCAGGCCCAGACCACCGTCACGGTGAACCCCTGGTACAACAACATCACCGTCGGTGCCCCGCTGACGCACGGCGTCTATGGCCAGATCGTGCTGGGTGACAGCCGCGTCAGCCCGCCGGTCTACTACAACGATCCGCGCATCATCACGCGTACCGGCTATATCAACCAGCCGGTCTATCTGTATGTGCCAGATGCGCATCGCAAGGACTGGAAACGTTACTGCAAGGACTACAAGAGCTGCAACCGCCCGGTGTATTTCGTCAACGCGAATTCCCCGCGCGCCAAGGCGCTGAAAAAGAACAACGGCAATGCCTATGGCCATTACGGCAAAGGCAAGTACTACAACGGCAATGCCAACCTGGATCCGCGCGGCCAGCCGGTGCGCCTGAAAGATCGCGATGATGATCGCCGCTGGCACCGCGATGACGACAAGCGCCGCTGGGATCGCCGCGATGGCGAGCGCGGCCACCAGGGCAAGGGCAACAACGGCAAAGGGAATGGCAAGGGACGCGACTGAGCGCGCTGACAGCCCCCAATGACAACGGCCATGCAGTGAATGACTGCATGGCCGTTGTCTTATCCAAACTACCGCAGTAGCCGCAAGATCAGGGTTTAGCGCAAATCGGGCAGCTTGTAGTCGCCCAGCAGATCACGGACCTTGTTCTTCAGCATCTTGCCGGTAGAGCCGAGCGGGATCTCGTCGACAAACACCACGTCATCCGGCGTCTGCCACTTGGCGATCTTGCCATCGTAGTAGGCCAGCAGCTCTTCGCGCGTGGCCTGCTGGCCCGGTTTGAGTGCCACCACCACCACCGGACGCTCGTCCCACTTGGGGTGCGGCATGCCGACGCAGGCGGCCATGGCCACGGCCGGGTGGCCCATGGCGATGTTCTCGATATCGATGGAACTGATCCACTCGCCGCCGGACTTGATGACGTCCTTGCTGCGGTCGGTGATCTGCATATAGCCATCGGCATCGATGGTGGCCACGTCGCCGGTATGGAACCAGCCGTCTTCACTCAGGGCACTCTCTTTAAAGCCATAGTAGCGGTCTACCACCCAGTTGCCGCGTGCCATCAGGTTGCCATAGGCGACACCGTCGTGCGGGCGCGCCTGGCCTTCGGCATCGACGATCTTGAGCTCGACGCCAAACATCGGGCGGCCCTGCTTGGCCAGCAGGCGCTTCTGCTCGGTCAGCGGCAACTGGTCGTGCTTGGCCTTGAGCGTGCTCAGCGCGCCCAGCGGCGACAACTCGGTCATGCCCCAGGCGTGGATCACGGTGACACCCATCTGCTCGAAGGCATCGATCATGGCCGGCGGACAGGCTGAACCGCCAATCACGGTGCGCTTGAAGTGCGTGAATTCCAGCTTGTTCATCTGCACGTGCATCAGCAGCATCTGCCAGATCGTCGGCACGCCGGCGGCAAACGTCACCTTCTCGGTATCGATCAGCTCATACAGCGACTTGCCATCGAGGTTGGGGCCGGGGAACACCACCTTGCAACCGATCATGGCCATGCTGTAGGGCGTGCCCCAGGCGTTGACGTGGAACATCGGCACCACCGGCATCGCCACGTCGCGCGCGCTCAGGCACATGGCGTCGGGCATGACGGCGGCGTAGGCGTGCAGGATGTTGGAGCGGTGGGAGTACAGCGCGCCCTTGGGATTGCCCGTGGTGCCGCTGGTGTAGCACAGGCCGGCCGCGGTGTTCTCGTCAAACGTGGGCCAGTCGTAGGTGGTGTTGCGATGGCGGATCAGGCTTTCGTAGCTGACCAGGCCGGGAATGCCATGGTCAGCCGGCAGGTGTTCGTCATCACACAGCATGACCCAGTGCTTCACGCCCGGGCACAGCGGGCGGATCTGCTGCGCCAGGTGCAGGAAGTTGATCTCGAAGAACAGGGCCTCATCGCCAGCGTCGTTGACGATCCAGGCCATCTGCTCGTGGTGCAGGCGCGGGTTGATGGTGTGCACCACGCGGCCGGTACCGCTGACACCGTAGTACAGCTCCAGGTGGCGGTAGCCGTTCCAGGCCAGCGTGCCCACGCGGGCATCGCTACTGAGGCCCAGGGCGTCCAGCGCATTCGCCAGCTGGCGCGAGCGCGATGCCGCATCGGCCCAGGTGTAGCGATGGATATCACCTTCCACGCGGCGCGACACGATCTCGGTATCACTGTGGTTGGCGGCAGCAAACTCGATCAGGGACGAAATCAGCAGTTGCTGAACCTGCATCTGGCCTAGCATGGGCAATCTCCTTGTGTGTAGTAATGATGTAGCGATAGCTATCCTGTTCCATTGTGCCGTATTTTCCTTGGCGACAATCCCGTCTGGCACAAGGAAATTGCAGTCTGCCGCACAATGCGGCCATGCAAGCCGATTCCCCTTCCCTCCCGCACGAACCGCAGTGGCAGCCCGGCCTGGCCGCCCTGGGCGATGCCTTTGTCAGCAAGCTGCCACCGGTGCCGGTGCCCGATCCGCGCTGGGTCGCACACAGCCCGCAGGCGATTGCCGACCTGGGCCTGAATCCAGCCTGGCTGCAGGGCGAGCAGGCGCTGCAGCTGTTCAGCGGCAATGCCCTGCCTTCCGGCAGCCAGACCTGGGCCAGCGTCTACAGCGGCCACCAGTTTGGCGTCTGGGCCGGCCAGCTCGGCGATGGCCGTGCGCTCACGCTGGGCGCGCTGCCGGATGCCCAGGGCCAGCTGCAGGAAATCCAGCTCAAGGGCAGCGGCCTCACGCCCTACTCGCGCCGCGGCGATGGCCGTGCCGTGCTGCGTTCCTCGATCCGCGAGTTCATCGCCTCCGAAGCCATGCAAGCGCTGGGTATCCCGACCTCGCGCGCACTCTGCCTGAGCGCCTCGCCACTGCCGGTCTACCGCGAACGCGTGGAACAGGCTGCCATCGTCACGCGCTTTGCCCCGAGCTTTGTACGCTTTGGCCATTTCGAGCACTTTGCCGCACGCCAGATGGATACCGAACTGCGCCAGCTGGCCGATTACGTGATCAATACCTTCTATCCGGAATGCCGCCAGGCAGCTGGATCGCCCTATGCCGCGCTGCTCCAGGAAGTCACGCGCCGCACCGCCACCCTGCTGGCCGACTGGCAGGCGATCGGCTTCTGCCACGGCGTGATGAACACCGACAACATGAGCATCCTCGGCCTGACGATCGACTACGGCCCCTACCAGTTCATGGACGGCTTCGATGCCAACCATATCTGCAACCACAGCGACAGCCATGGCCGCTACGCCTACGGGCAGCAGCCCGATGTCGCGCTGTGGAACCTGTACGCGCTCGGCCAGGCGCTACTGCCGCTGATTGGCGAGGTGGACCAGGCCAAGCAGGCGCTGGACGGTTTTGCACAACAGCATGCAGATGCCCTGGCGCAGCGCATGGCCGCCAAGCTGGGCCTGCAGGCCGATGCACCGGTGCGCGATCTGGGCCAGCAGCTGCAGCAGCTGATGCAGGCCGGCCGCATCGATGTCACCGCTTTCTGGCGTCGGCTCTCGCTGGCAGTGCACGGCGGTGCCGGCCAGTTCGATGCCGTGCTGGCGCTGACGCCTGACCGTGCCGGCCTGCAAGCCTGGCTGGACAGCTACCAGACCCTGCTGCAACAGCACGCCCTGCCCGACGCCGGCCAGCAGATGCTGCGCAGCAACCCGGCCGTGGTGCCGCGCAATCACCTGTGCCAGCTCGCCATCGAACGCGCCGAACAAGGCGACGACCAGGGCGTGCGCGACCTGCTCGAAGCCTGCACCCACCCTTATGAGACGCGCTGGGATGGCAGCGCCTATGCCGAACCGGCGCCGGACTGGGCCAGCCAGCTCTCCATCAGCTGCTCGTCCTGAGCGGCTCCGTCTGACACATTCACACCGCCATTTGTCCTACACTGGCACAAACCATCACGAAGGAGGCAACCATGGATTTCCCCGTCAAGAAAACCCCGATCGAATGGGAAGCAGTACTCGCCAGCAAGAACGCCGAACCGGTCGCCTACCAGGTCACGCGTGAAGCCGCCACCGAACACGCCTTTACCGGTGTCTACGCCGACCACTATGCCGAAGGCGTCTACCGCTGCATCTGCTGCGACCAGCCGCTATTCGCCAGCCAGACCAAGTTCGATGCCGGCTGTGGCTGGCCGAGCTACTACCAGCCGATCAGCGCTGATGCCGTGGTCAGCCGCCGCGACACCAGCCATGGCATGATCCGCGAGGAAGTGCTGTGCAGCAACTGCGGCTCGCATCTGGGCCATGTCTTCCCCGATGGCCCGGCGCCCACCGGCGACCGTTTCTGCATCAACTCGGCCTCGCTCGATTTCGTGCCGGCCGAGCCCGACGATACTGATCCGGACTACCATCCGTAACCCTTTTGTCTGCAGGATGATCCCTGAATCAGGGAGAATAGTGGTTTGGCCGCTGCATGCGGCCGCTTTTGCGCACCGCCCATGAGACAACTGCTGGACTTCATCCCGATCATCCTGTTCTTTGCCGCCTACAAGCTGGGCGACATCTATACGGCCACCGCCGTGCTGATGGCTGCCACCGTGGTGCAGATGGCCATCCTCTACGCCATGGACCGCCAGCTCAACACCATGCAGAAAGCGACACTGGCGCTGATCCTGGTGTTTGGTGCACTCACGCTGATCCTGCGCGATGACCGTTTCATCAAGTGGAAGCCCACCGTGCTCTACGCCGCCATGGCCATCGCCCTGGCGGTCGCGCTGTGGGGCATGCGCAAGAACGTGCTGCAGATCCTGCTCGGCTCGCAGATGGTGCTGCCGCAGCCGGTCTGGCATCGCCTGACAATTGCCTGGATCGGCTACTGCCTGTTCATGGCCGCCATCAACGGCCTCGTCGCGCACTACTTCACCACTGCCCAATGGGTCGATTTCAAGCTCTGGGGCTATGTCTTCCCGATCCTGTTCGTGATCGGACAGGGCCTGTACATTGCCCGCCACTGGAAGGACAAGGAACCCTCATGAACACCGCCGCCATTCCAACCGCCGACCTGCTGCAACACAAGCTGGAGCAGGCCCTGCAACCCACGCGCCTGGAAGTGATTGACGAATCCGGCAACCATGCCGGCCACGCCGGTGCCAACGGCCTCGGCTACGGCACCCATTTCCGCGTGCGCATCGCTGCCCCGGTGTTCACCGGCAAGACGCGCGTGGCCTGCCACCGCCTTGTGTATGATGCACTGCAACAAGAAATCGAGGCAGGCCTGCACGCGCTCGCCATCGACATCCTGAAAGACTGATTCCCTTTCCCCCGAGCACTCCATGATCAAGAAAAAAGTCCTGTATTCCCTGACCGGCATCGCACTGGCCGTGACCGCTACTGCCGTGCTGGCGCAGAACATCGCCATCGTCAATGGCAAGCCGGTGCCGATCGCCAAGTTCGAAGGCGTGATGAACCTGGTGCGTGCCGAAGCCGCCCGCAGCGGCCAGCCGATTCCGCCCGAAATGGAAGCCAACGTGCGCAAGCAGCTGATCGAGGATGCCGCGCTGATACAGGCAGCCGAGCAGCGTGGCCTGAACCTGACGCCTGAATTCGCCACCCGCATGCAAAGTGCGCGTGACGCCATCCTGGTCAACCTGCTGGCCGAAGACCACCTGAAGCAGCATCCGGTGACCGATGCCGAGATCAAGGCCGAATACGACCGTGCCGTCGGCGACCAGCAGGAATACCGCTCGCACCACATCCTGCTCGACACTGAGGAAGAAGCGAATGCCGTGCTGGCCGAACTGGCCAAGGGCGCCAACTTCGAAACCCTGGCACGCAGCAAGTCCAAGGACATGGGCTCGGCCGTACTCGGTGGCGACCTGGACTGGGCGCCGGCAGCGGCCTACGTGCCCGAGTTCTCGGCCGCCCTGCAGGCACTGAAGAAAGGCGAAGTCAGCAAGCCGGTGAAGACCCAGTTTGGCTACCACATCATCCGCCAGGACGATGCGCGTCCGGCACAGAACATCCCGCCGTTCGAGCAGGTCAAGGCCATGCTGGCCGAGAAGCTGCAGCAGGACAAGGTCGAAGCCATGCAGCAAGACCTGATCAGCAAGGCACGCATCCAGTAAACGCGCGCCAGCACTGGTATTTTCCGGGCGAACCGCTACCATGGCGGTTCGCCCTTTGACATTTTTTCCGCACCCGATTCTGCCATGCTCCCGCACCAGATTGAACTGCTCAGCCCCGCCCGCGACGCCGACATCGGCATCGAGGCCATCCGCCACGGCGCCGATGCCGTCTATATCGGCGGGCCAGCCTATGGTGCGCGCGTCAACGCCGCCAACAGCGTGCAGGACATTGCGCGACTGGCCGAGTTTGCCCACCGCTACCATGCCCGCATCTTCGTCACGCAGAACACCATCCTGCGCGATGATGAGCTGGAGCCGGTGCGCCGGCAGATCTGGCAGCTCTACGAGGCCGGTATCGATGCCCTGATCATCCAGGACATGGGCCTGCTGCAGATCGACCTGCCGCCGATCCAGCTGCATGCCAGCACGCAGACCGATATCCGCACGCCGGAAAAGGCACGCTTCCTGCAGGACGTCGGCTTCAGCCAGATCGTGCTGGCGCGCGAACTCGATCTGGAGCAGATCGCCGCCATCCGCGCCGCTACCGACCCGGTGCGCTGCAATCTGGAGCACTTCATCCACGGCGCACTGTGCGTGGCCTACAGCGGCCAGTGCTATATCAGCCATGCCAGCACCGGTCGCAGCGCCAACCGTGGTGACTGCAGCCAGGCCTGCCGCCTGCCCTGGCAAGTCACCGACAGCCAGAACCGCATCGTCGCCAAGGACAAGCACGTGCTGTCCATGAAGGACAACGACCAGAGCGCCAACCTGGAAGCGCTGATCGACGCCGGCATCCGCAGCTTCAAGATCGAGGGCCGCTACAAGGACATGGGCTATGTGAAGAACATCACCGCCCACTACCGCAGCCTGCTCGATGCGATCCTGGAACAGCGCCCCGAACTGGCGCCGGGCAGCAGCGGCCAGTGCAGCTTCGGCTTCACGCCCGATCCGGCGCAGAACTTCAACCGCGGCAGCACCGACTACTTCACCCATGGCCGCCAGCAGACCATCGGCGCCTTTGACAGCCCGAAAAACCCGGGCCGCCCGATTGGCTACGTGCGCAAGGTCAACCCCGACAGCGTGGACCTGATCACCGACGACACCGCCAGCGTGCTGCACAACGGCGATGGCTTGTGCTACCACGACCTGCGCAACAACCTGGTTGGCCTGCAGATCAACCGTGCCGAGCCATTGGGCCAGGCCGGCCACTGGCGCGTCTTCCCCAAGGATCCGATCACCAGCCTGCGTGACCTGCGCGCCGACACCATCATCAACCGCAACCGTGACATGGACTGGGTGCGCACGCTGGAGCGCCCGAGCGCCGAGCGTCGCATCGCCGTCTGGATCCGGCTGGAAGATACGGATGACGGCGTGCAGCTGCAGCTGATTGATGCCGAAGGCCATGCCGGCAGCGCCACGTTGGCCTGCAGCAAGGAGCCGGCACGCGATTTGGCCCGTGGCCAGCAGGCACTCGAAGAGCATCTGGCCAAACTCGGCGCCACCTGCTACCAGGCCGTATCGGTCGATGTGGCCACGGCCCAGCCCTGGTTCATCCCGGCCTCCCAGCTGAATGCGTTGCGTCGCGCCGCCATCGAGGCACTCGACGAAGCGCGCCTGCAGGGCTACGAGCGCCCGCAACGCGCCACACCAGTCGAGCCACCGGCTCAGTTCCCGGAAGACACCCTGACCTATCTGGCCAACGTCTTCAACCACCAGGCGCGTGATTTTTATGCCAGGCATGGCGTGCAGGTGATTGCCTCAGCCTACGAAGCGCACGAGGAAGAAGGCGAAGTGCCGCTCATGATCACCAAGCACTGCGTGCGCTACTCGCTCAGCATGTGCCCGAAGCAAGCCAAGGGCGTGAAAGGCGTGCAAGGCCAGGTGCGCGCCGAACCGCTCACCATCACGCACGAAGACGAGACCTATACGCTCAAGTTCGACTGCAAGCCTTGCGAGATGCACGTCATGGGCAAGCTGCAGCCGCACATCAAGAAGCGTGGCGTGGTACCGGCCGCAGACCGCGCGACGATGGAAGTGCCAGTCCAGTTCTACCGGACGCAGGGTTGAGGCGAGCTGTCTGGCGGGGCTGCACCTTGGGCAACGTACGCAGGATGATGCCGCGGTACAGCAACTGCGCTGTCCGGCCAGCCGTTTAGTCAGCTGCCACGGCTTCGTCTGCCCTGCTTGCGAGAAAACGGCATTTCAGCTTTCGGCTTGCCTGCCTCAAGTCTGCTGGACGGCTGCTTCGGCCAGTTGCTGCAGCACGGCGCGCAGCTTCAGGCCCACCGGGCTGTCGGCCGCGCCATGGCGCTGCGCGATCCAGACCGGATCGTTGTAGCCCAGCCATACCTGCCCTGCTTCGTCTTCCCAGACCAGGATCTTCAACGGCAGATCGATAGCAGCAGTCTGCGCGCTGACCATCAGTGGCGTACCGCCCATGGCATTGCCAACAATGAACAGCTCGGTCGGTCGCAGCGCCAACCCAGCCGCCTCCGCACCCGCTGCATGGTCGATACGCGCAAACACCGTCAGGCCGCGCTCCCGGACCAGCGATTCGACCCGGTCGGCGGTTTGCCGGGCAGAGAGCGGGCTGGGTCGCTGGACCAGTCCGTCAATGGTCGTGTGCACTGGATGGCTCATAAGCGTGACTCCTGAAAGGCAGGGATGGGGATAGGGAAGCTGATCCAGCCTAACACAAGCCTTGCCAGCCTTAAGATGACAGGCAACAGGAAATCACGATGCCCGCCTCCCAATTCACCATTCCCTGGCTAGACCCGCACCAGCCCTTCCCGCCTCCCGCGCAGGCGCTGGACGACAACACCCCTTTCCCCGGCCTGCTCGCTGCCGGCGGCGTGCTCGATGCCGATACGCTGGAGCAGGCCTACGCCCATGGCATCTTCCCTTGGTATAGCGACGACCAGCCGATCCTGTGGTGGAGTACTGATCCGCGCATGGTGCTGCGCCCCGGGAGCTTCCGCCTGCACAAGTCGCTGCGCAAGACGCTGCAACGCTTCATACAGACTCCCGGCTGCGAGATCCGTATCGACAGCTGCTTTGACGAGGTAATGCTGGCCTGCGCCGGTCCGCGCACCGACCAGGGCGGCACCTGGATCACCGACGATATCCGTGCCGCCTACGGCGAACTGCATGCACGCGGCCTGGCACACAGCGTGGAAACCTGGATCGATAGCCGGCTGGTGGGCGGTCTCTACGGCGTGGCGCTGGGCCGCGCCGTGTATGGCGAAAGCATGTTCACGCGCGTGCCCGATGCCAGCAAGATCGCCTTGGCAGCGCTGGTCGGCCTGTGCCTGCGCCATGGTGTGGAGATGATCGACTGCCAGCAAGAGACACCGCATCTGGCCAGTCTGGGCGCCAGCCCGATCCCGCGCGCAGACTTTATCCGCTCCATCCGGCGCCAGCAACAACTGCCGGCCATGCATTGGCAGTCGGAACGGCATGATTGGCAGTTACTTGGCCTAAATATTGATGAATATCATGTAGATACATCAGATATGTGATGTCATGATTCACATGATATGACAAGCACCGGGCTTGCACCTCATGTTTTACATGAAGTCGAGCATATCTTGTAATATCAATAGCTTGCAACGCATTCTTCGCGTAACACAGAGTCTCACACCTGCCAGTCCACCGGCGCCTGTTCATGCTGTTGCAACCAGGCATTTGCCTTCGAAAAATGCCCGCAACCAAAGAAGCCGCGGTAGGCCGACAGCGGTGACGGATGCGGCGCCTTGAGCACCAGATGGCGCTGCCGGTCTATCATGGCGCCCTTGCGCTGCGCATGGCTGCCCCAGAGCAGGAACACCAGTCCATCACGGCCCTGGTTCAGCTGCTCCACCACGCGGTCGGTAAACGTCTCCCATCCCCAGCTCGCATGGGAATGTGCCTGCCCGGCCTGCACCGTCAGCACCGTGTTCAGCAGCAACACGCCCTGCTCGGCCCAGTGCTGCAGAAAGCCGTGCTGCGGCATGACAAAGCCGGGAATATCGTTCGCCAGCTCCTTGTAGATGTTTTGCAGCGATGGTGGAACGCCAATGCCGGGCTTGACCGAAAACGCCAGCCCGTGCGCCTGACCTGGCCCGTGGTAGGGATCCTGCCCCAGGATCACCACCTTCACGGACTCGAACGGCGTCAGCGAAAACGCGCTGAACACCTCATCAGTCGGCGGATAAATGGTGGCACCCTGCTGCCGCGCCTGGCGCACGCGCGCCCACAGATCGGTGAAATACGGCTGCTGTTTTTCTGCGCCAATGGCGTCGGTCCAGGTATGCACAACGAATCTCCTATGCAGGGCCTATTCTTGCGCCAGCATCATACGTCATGGAAAACCTGATTACCACCAATCCATGACATGCGCTACCATGACAGCATGTCCGATCACAGCCCGCATTCCTTGCAACAACACCTGTTTCAGCTGCGCTCCACCGCCAGCTATGCATGTGGCTACCTGCCCGGACAAGAGGCACGATCGCAAGTGGTGGTTCCGATCCAGAAAGTCGATTCCTGGAGCTACGATGCACTGCTGGAACAGGGTTTTCGCCGCAGCGGCGTCACCACCTACCGCACGGCCTGCCACGAATGCCATGCCTGCGTCCCCATGCGCATTCCGGTGCAGGCCTTCCGGCCTGATCGCAGCCAGCGGCGCGCCCTGCGCCAGCACGGCGACCTGACCACCGAACTGCTGCCACTGGCCTACACCGACGAACACTACGACCTGTACCGCCGCTACCAGCACGCGCGCCACAATGGGGGCGGCATGGACGACAACACGCCCGAAGACTATCGCAACTTCCTGCTCGAAAGCCCGCTGGAGAGCATGCTGGTCGAATTCCGGCTGTATGGCGAACTCAAGATCGTCTCCATCATCGACGTTACGCCAAACGCCCTCTCGGCCGTCTACACCTTTTACGAGTCCGATGCCGGTGCCTCCTATGGCAGCTACGCCATACTCTGGCAGATCGAGCTGGCACGTCGCACGCGCCGCCGCCATGTCTATCTGGGCTACTGGATCGAGCAGTCAGACAAGATGCGCTACAAGGTGCGCTACCGCCCATTCGAATTGCGCCTGGACGACCGCTGGATGCGCTTTGCCGACTGCAGCGCGCCGCTGTTTCAGCCACGGCCCTGAACACCCGTCATCTTTTCATATTGTAGAATGGGGTTTTACTGTCACAGCAGCCCATACGGTTTTCCGTTGACGCCATCCCCATGCAAGCAAACACCTCCTCTCCGGGCGATTCCGACAAGTACGCCGACATCAGCATCCAGGTGCTGCAGCGCATGTTCGTGCTGCTCGACATCCTGGCCGAGCGCGACGAACCACTGAGCCTGAAGGAAATCAGCGAACGCTCCGGGCTGCATCCCAGCACCGCGCACCGCATCCTGAACGATCTGGTGATCGGCGGTTTTGTCGATCGTCCCGATACCGGCAGCTATCGCCTGGGCATGCACCTGCTGGAACTGGGCAACCTGGTCAAGGCACGCATCAGCGTGCGCGATGCCGCCCTGCGCGTGATGCGCGAGCTGCACCGCCAGATCCAGCAGCCGATCAACCTGAGCGTGCGCCAGGGCGATGAAATCGTCTATATCGAGCGCGCCTACAGCGAACGTTCCGGCATGCAGGTGGTACGTGCCATCGGTGCCCACGCGCCGCTGCACCTGACCTCTACCGGCAAGCTGTTCCTGTCACGTGACGATGCCCAGCGCGTGCGTGCCTACGCCACGCGAACCGGCCTGCGCGGCCAGACGCGCAACAGCATCACCCAGCTGCCGCAGCTGGAGCGCGAGCTGCAGCAGGTACGCCAGATTGGCCTGGCACGCGACAACGAGGAACTGGAGCTGGGCGTGCGCTGCATGGCCGCCGGCATCTACAACGACCAGGGCACGCTGATCGCCGGCCTGTCGATCTCGGCACCGGCCAACCGCATCGATGAAGGCTGGGTCGACAAGCTGCAGACAGCGGCCGACGAAATTTCGCACAACATGGGCTATCGTCCCTGAGCACGGCACGCCCCCCAGGGTGCCCATGAAAAAGGCGGGTTCATCCGAACCCGCCTTTGTCGTGTGTGCTGGCTACCGGCTTCAGTAAGCCATGTCCACCGCGCCGCGCGAAGCGATGGTGGAAGCAAAACCACGGCTACCACGCGACTTGGCTTCCACGAAGTTGCGGATCGCCTCGGCATCTTCCACGCGCTTGTTGCTGGAGGAAGAATCCATCAGCACGATCAGCACGTTGCGGCCATTGATATTGCTCTGCATCACCACGCAACGGCCTGCCTCGGAAATGAAACCGGTCTTCTGCAGGCCGATGTCCCAGTTGACGCTGTGCACCAGGCGGTTGGTGTTGTTGAAACGGGTCGAACGGCCATTGACGGCAAACTCGGCACCCGGATAGGTGGTGTAGTTGCGAATCAACGGATAGCTGTAGGCGACCTTGGTCAGCAACGCCAGGTCACGTGCGCTGGAACGGTTGGCGCTGTTCAGGCCCGTCGGCTCGACATAACGCGTGTCATTCATGCCCAGCATCATGGCGCGCATGTTCATGGTACGCACGAATTCGCTCATGCCACCCGGATAGGTACGACCCAGTGCATGCGCCGCACGGTTCTCGGAAGACATCAGTGTCAGGTGCAACAGCTCCTGGCGTGTCAGCGTGGTACCTACGGCCAGACGCGAGCTGCTGCCTTTCAGGCGGTCCACGTCGTCATAGGTGATGGTGATGCGCTCGTCCATGGACAGGTTGGCGTCCATGATGACCACGGCCGTCATCAGCTTGGTGATGGAGGCAATCGAACTCACCATGCGGCCATTCTTGTTCAGCAGCACCTCGCCGGTCTGCTGGTCCATCACGAAAGCCACGCTGGAATGCAGGCCAGCCGGCGACATCATGCTGTCATTGCCCAGGCCACCAATACGGCCCAGGGTATCACGCTGCGGCACGGAAACGCGCACGAAATGGTTCTGTTCGGGTTGCACGCGTGCCGGGGCTGCGGCTACCAGCGTACGTACCGGTGCAGGAGCCGGCGCCACCACGATCGGTGCCGGTGCCGGCGCTGCTGCTACCACGGCCGGAGCGGCTACGCGGGTACTGGTGTAAGTCACCGCCGGAGCTGCCACCGGGCGGGCCGCGACCGGCTGGCTCGGCACCAGCGACAGGGCTGGTGCTGCGCTGGCGGCGGCCAGCACGGCAGCCGGAGCGATCACACTAGCGGCTGCGGGCGCAGCCACTACGGAAGGAGCCGGCGCACCTACCTCACGCACCCTGGAGTTGCGCTCGGCCAGCAACGTGGCAATGCGGTCCTGTTCCAGCTCGTTGTCTCGCTTCGCCTTGGCAGCCGCTGCCAGGCGCTTCTGGCGCTCTGCCTCGCGCTGACGGTCCAGTTCGCGCTGGCGCTCCAGGCGCGCAGCTTCGGCCACGCGCTTTTCGCGTTCGGCCTCGATGGCCTGCTTGCGCGCCAGTTCTTCGGCTTCCAGGCGCGCTTCGCGCTCAGCCTTCAGGCGCTCGGCCTTGCCCAGGCGACGTGCCGGGCGCTCTGCTGTTGCAGCCGCCTTGGCACCTTTGCCGGCGCGGACTTCCGGCTCTTTCACGGCCGTGCCCTTGCTCACGCCACCTGCGGCATAACGCACCTGCAGCACCGGCTTGTCGTCTGCCTGACGCACGCCCTTGCGGGTGGAGGCACGCTCGGCCGTAGCGGCCTTGCCCTTGACCGGGGCTTCTGCCTTGTCATCCTTGGCGGCACGTGCGGCTACCTTGGTGGTAGCGGCCTTGTCGTCCTTGCCCGCCTTGGCTACGCGGGTGGTGGTCTTGACTTCATCCTTGTCAGCCTTACCCCTGGCAACGCGTTCTGCCTTGGGCGCGGCCTTGTCAGCCGCCTTGTTGTCATTGCTCTTGGCGGCTACGCTGGTTTTCTTGGCACTGGCCGCAGCCGGCTTGGCCTTGGCGTCCGGCTTGGCGGCATGTGCCGGCAGCGCCAGCGTGGCACAGGCCACGCTTACGCACAAGGCACCTTGTGAAAGGAATGTCAAAAAGCCTTTTTGCGCAAATTGGGGGCGATTGGACATGGTGTACTTCCTTGAAATGATTTCCGATCGTCGATGACAGAAGTTTACACCCTATAAAAACCGGCGCAATATCAACGACTTGGGAAATGAACTTAAGACAGCATTAATTTGTAATATTTGGCGAACATGGTCTTTCAGAAACCTGACAAGCTCCATTTATACGCCTGTTGGGACCGCTTGTGTAACAACTGCAGGCAATTGCAACGCGCCCGCATAAACAACAACGGCCTGTCCGCAGACAGGCCGTGGTATGGGCAATGCTAGCCGGGCATCAGACGCCTTGTGCGTGGACGCGCTCGACCTTGCTGTGCAGCTTGTTCAGCGCACTGATATAGGCCTTGGCCGATGCCACCACGATATCCGGGTCGGCACCCACACCGTTGACAATACGGCCGGCCTGCTGCAGGCGCACCGTCACTTCGCCCTGGCTTTCGGTATTGCCGCTGATGGCATTGACCGAATACAGCACCATTTCGGCACCGCTGTTCACATGCGACTCGATGGCCTTGAGCGAGGCATCGACCGGGCCGTTGCCGGTGGAATTGCCGGTGACCTGCTGGTCGCCCACGGTAAACACCACTTCCGCCTGCGGCTGGGCACCCATCACGCTGCTTTGCGACAGCGACACCAGGCCGTAGTACTCCTTGTCGCCGGTCACGGATTCGTCGCCCACCAGCGCAATGATGTCCTCGTCGAAAATCTCGCTCTTGCGGTCGGCCAGTTCCTTGAACTTGGCAAAGGCCTTGTTGATCTCGTCCTCGCTCTCGAGCTGGATACCGAGTTCTTCCAGGCGCTGCTTGAAGGCATTGCGGCCACTGAGCTTGCCCAGCACGATCTTGTTGGCGCTCCATCCCACATCTTCGGCACGCATGATTTCGTAGGTGTCGCGCGCCTTGAGCACGCCGTCCTGGTGGATGCCGCTGGCGTGGGCAAAGGCGTTGGCACCAACCACCGCCTTGTTCGGCTGCACGACAAAGCCGGTGATCTGGCTGACCAGGCGGCTGGCCGCAACGATCTGCTGGGTGTCGATGCCGACTTCCAGGTTGAAATAGTCCTTGCGCGTCTTCACCGCCATCACGATTTCCTCGAGCGAGCAGTTGCCGGCGCGCTCGCCCAGGCCGTTGATGGTGCACTCGACCTGGCGTGCGCCGCCAATGGCCACGCCGGCCAGGCTGTTGGCCACCGACATGCCGAGGTCATCGTGACAGTGCACGCTCCAGATCGCTTTGTCACTGTTCGGCACGCGCTCGCGCAGCGTCTTGATGAAGTTGCCATACAGCTCGGGCACGGCGTAACCCACGGTATCGGGAATATTGATGGTGGTAGCACCCTCGTTGATCACCGCCTCGCACACGCGCACCAGGAAGTCCATGTCGCTGCGGTAGCCGTCTTCGGCGCTGAACTCGACATCGGCTACCAGGTTGCGGGCAAAGCGCACCGAGCGGCGTGCCTGCTCCAGCACCTCTTCCGGCGTCATGCGCAGCTTCATCTCCATGTGCAGCGGGCTGGTGGCGATAAAGGTGTGGATACGCGCACGGTCACTGCCCTTGAGCGCTTCGGCCGCACGGCTGATGTCGCGGTCATTGGCGCGCGCCAGCGAACAGACGGTGGAATCCTTGATGGTGTTGGCGATGGCCTGGATGCACTCGAAATCACCGTTGGAGCTGGCGGCAAAGCCGGCCTCGATCACGTCCACGCGCAGGCGCTCCAGCTGGCGCGCAATGCGGATCTTCTCGTCACGGGTCATGGAAGCGCCGGGCGACTGTTCGCCGTCACGCAAGGTGGTATCGAAAATGATGAGCTTGTCGGACATGGTGTTTTCCTTGGGTTGGTATGCGGTAAGGATGGGACGGTCGGTTCAGCACCCGTGACGACACCAACGAAAAGGCCCGCTGCGGGTGCAAACGGGCCTGTGCTGAAAGGTTTTTGCGCGCGCTACTTACCCCGCCCGTTGGACGTTGGCCAGTAGTAGGGAGATCGCAAAGCTTTTCATGGGTTTTACTGTAGCACAGAATATGAAAGCCCGTTTATTGGTGCAGGCCTTTTTCATCGGGCTCGTCGGTCGAGGTGGCGACGATGCTCACGTACTGGCCGCGCGACTTGCGCCAGACATACAGCCCATAACCGCTGATCGAATAGGCCACGAACAGCAGGAACAGCATGGTCGGCGGTTCGATATTGATCAGGGCAATCAGCAGTACCAGCAGCACGACCCAGACAAAGGGGACGCTGCGGCGGCCGCCAAAGTCCTTGAAGCTGTAGTACGGCACGTTGGTGACCATGGTCAGGCCGGCAAACAGCGTGATGGCAAACATGACCCAGGACAGGTCGCCGCGCACCAGATCCTCACCGCGGCGAATGAACAGCTCCAGGAAAGCCTTGAACCAGGGCACATCGCGGTGCGCCGTGATCATCTCGTTGGTCAGCCAGATGAAGCCGGTGACCAGTGCGGCCGCGGCCGGCGACGGCAGGCCCTGGAAGAAGCGCTTGTCGACCACGCCGGTGTTGACATTGAAACGCGCCAGGCGCAGCGCGGCACAGGAACAGTAGATGAAGGCAGCAATCCATCCCCAGCGGCCGAGCGGCTGCAGTGCCCACAGGTAGGCAATCAGCGCCGGCGCCGCACCAAAGCTGACCATGTCGGACAGCGAATCCATCTGCTCGCCAAAGGCGCTCTGGGTATTGGTCAGGCGTGCCACGCGGCCGTCCAGGCTGTCCAGCACCATGGCGGCGAACACGCCAATGGTGGCCAGGTCAAAACGGCCGTTGATCGCCATGACGATGGCATAGAAGCCGCCAAACAGTGCTGCCAGCGTGAACAGGTTGGGCAGCACGTAAATGCCCTTGCGCGGCGTCTTGCGCGCCGGCGCGCTGGTGGGTGGGGTATCGATATCGTGATCGTCGGATTGCATGCGATTCCTGCGGGAAAAGCCCCCTGCCCGGCTGGCACGGGGCGGTCATGGCATCTTACAGCACTGCCAGAATCGTGGTGGTGGCAGACACCTTGTCGCCAGGCGCGACCTGCGGCTGTGCCGTCAGCGGCAGGTAGACGTCCACGCGTGAACCAAAGCGGATAAAGCCGTAGCGCTGGCCGCGCGTCAGCACCTCGCCGGGCTTGACGTAGCACAGGATGCGACGCGCCACCAGACCCGCCACCTGCACCAGCGTCACGGTGGTGCCGTTGCTGTCGATCACCACGGCATTGCGCTCGTTTTCGGTGGAGGCCTTGTCCAGGTCCGCGTTGACGAAGGAACCAGGGAAATACTGCACCTTGGTCACCGTGCCATCAACTGCGGCGCGGTTGCTGTGCACGTTGAACACGTTCATGAACACGCTGATCAGCAGCGCATCACGGTCGGCGTAAGGATCACGCACCTTCTCGACCTTGACGATGCGGCCATCGGCAGGCGACAGCACGGCATTCGCCTGCTGCGGAATCGGACGTGCCGGGTCACGGAAGAACTGGACCACGAACAGTGCGATGATCCAGAACGGCAGGGCCACCCAGCCACTGAAGAACACATGCAGCAGCAGTGCCACGATGATGCTGCCGGCGATGAAGGGCCAGCCTTCGCGGGCCAGGATGGGATGGGGATAGTGCTTGTTCATGTCGTATACAGGGGTCATGCGCTGCGGGGAGCGCCAGAAACGGCAAAAGCCACCGTGGTGGCTTTTGCTGGGCCGCCAGACCTGCCACTTGCGCGGCAGGCTCAGCAGCGATTGTGACACGGCCAGGCCGTGTCCTGCCGGCTGGCAATCAGTTCTTGCTCTGGTCGACCAGCTTGTTCTTGGCAATCCAGGGCATCATGGCGCGCAGCTGGTTACCGACCACCTCGATCTGGTGCTCGGCGTTCTGGCGGCGACGGGCCGTCATGCTGGGATAGTTCAGGCGACCTTCGCTGATGAACATCTTGGCATATTCGCCGTCCTGGATGCGCTTCAGTGCAGCGCGCATGGCCTTGCGGGACTCTTCGTTGATGACTTCGGGGCCGGTCACGTACTCGCCATACTCCGCGTTGTTGGAGATGGAGTAGTTCATGTTGGCGATGCCGCCTTCGTACATCAGGTCCACGATCAGCTTCAGCTCGTGCAGGCACTCGAAGTAGGCCATTTCCGGAGCGTAGCCAGCTTCGGTCAGGGTCTCAAAGCCCATCTTCACCAGCTCGACGGCGCCACCGCACAGCACGGCCTGCTCGCCGAACAGGTCGGTCTCGGTCTCTTCCTTGAAGTTGGTCTCGATGATGCCGCCCTTGCCGCCGCCGTTGGCCATGGCATAGGACAGCGCCAGGTCACGTGCCTTGCCGGACTTGTCCTGGTAGATGGCGATCAGGGACGGCACGCCGCCGCCCTTCAGGTACTCGGAACGCACGGTGTGGCCCGGGCCCTTGGGAGCAACCATGATCACGTCCAGGTCAGCACGCGGCACGACCTGGTTGTAGTGCACGTTGAAGCCGTGGGCAAATGCCAGCGTGGCGCCCTGCTTGATATTGGGAGCGACGTTGTTGTTGTACACCTCGGGGATGTTCTCGTCGGGCAGCAGGATCATGACCAGGTCGGCAGCCTTGACAGCCTCGTCCACTTCCATCACGTTCAGGCCGGCCTGTTCGACCTTGCTCCAGGAAGCGCCACCCTTGCGCAGGCCGACCACGACCTTGACGCCGCTGTCGTTCAGGTTTTGCGCGTGGGCATGGCCCTGGCTGCCGTAGCCGATGATGGCAACGGTCTTGCCCTTGATCAGGGACAGGTCACAGTCCTTGTCGTAGAAAACTTTCATGAGTATCTCCAGTAGGTATAGGGGGAATAAAAAACGGAATCGGGCTGCAGTTTACACGCGCAGGATACGTTCGCCACGGCCAACGCCGCTGGCGCCGGTACGCACGGTTTCCAGGATCGCGCCACGGTCGATGGCGTTCAGGAAGGCATCATTCTTGGCCTGGTCGCCGGTCAGCTCGATGGTATAGCTCTTGTCGGTCACGTCGATGATGTGGCCGCGGAAGATGTCGGACAGGCGCTTGAGTTCCTCGCGTTCCTTGCCCACGGCACGCACCTTGACCATCATCAGCTCGCGCTCGATGTAGGCACCTTCGGTCAGGTCCACCACCTTCACGACTTCGATCAGGCGGTTCAGGTGCTTGGTGATCTGCTCGATCACGTCATCGGAACCGGAGGTCTCGATGGTCATGCGCGACAGGCTTTCGTCTTCAGTCGGAGCCACGGTCAGGCTCTCGATGTTGTAGCCGCGGGCCGAGAACAGGCCGACCACTCGCGACAGGGCACCGGCTTCGTTTTCCAGCAGGATGGCGATGATGTGTTTCATGATGTCTTTCCTCTTTTCGTCAGCGCGAAAGCCACTGCTTTCGCCGCCCTCCCCCGCGCACGGTAATGCGCGGGCTTGGCGGACAATAGATTCAATCTTGGGGGTGGATGATCAGAGCTCGTCGGAGCCCAGCAGCATTTCGGTGATGCCCTTGCCGGCCTGCACCATCGGGAACACGTTCTCGGTGGGATCGGTACGGAAGTCCAGGAACACGGTGCGGTTCTTCAGCTTGCGCGCCTCGATCAGTGCACCCTCGACGTCGCGCGGGTCCTCGATCAGCAGGCCCACGTGGCCATAGGCCTCGGCCAGCTTGACGAAGTTGGGCAGCGCATCCATGTAGCTGTGGCTGTAGCGGCCGGAATATTCGATTTCCTGCCACTGGCGCACCATGCCCAGGTAGCGGTTGTTCAGCGAACAGATCTTGATCGGCGTGTCGTACTGCAGGATGGTGGACAGTTCCTGGATGTTCATCTGCACCGAGCCTTCGCCGGTGATGCAATACACGTCGGCCTGCGGCTTGGCCAGCTTGATGCCCATGGCGTAGGGAACGCCCACGCCCATGGTGCCCAGGCCACCGGAGTTGATCCAGCGACGCGGCTCGTTGAACTTGTAGAACTGGGCCGCCCACATCTGGTGCTGGCCGACGTCGGACGTGACGTAGACATCATCGTCCTTGGTCAGGTTCCACAGGGTCTCGACCACTTTCTGCGGCTTGATCACGTCCTTGTTGTCGCGGTCATAGGCCAGGCAATCGGTCTTGCGCCACTTGTTGACGGTTTCCCACCAGGGCTCGAGCGCCTTGTGGTCCGGCTTGGTCTCGGACTCTTCCAGCGCATTCAGCAGCTCGGTCAGCACGTCCTTCACGTCGCCCACGATCGGCACGTCGACCTTGACGCGCTTGGAGATGACGGAGGGATCGATATCGATATGGATGATCTTGCGATCATTCTGGGCAAAGTGCTTGGGGTTGCCGATCACGCGGTCGTCGAAACGGGCACCCACGGCCAGCAGCACGTCGCAGTTCTGCATGGCGTTGTTGGCCTCGACGGTACCGTGCATGCCCAGCATGCCCAGGAACTTCGGGTCATCGGCGCGGAAGGCGCCCAGGCCCATCAGCGTGCTGGTGCAGGGAGCACCCAGCTTGTCGGTCAGCGCGCGCAGCTCGTTGCAGGCGTTGCCCAGCAGTGCGCCGCCGCCGCTGTAGATGTAGGGGCGCTTGGCGTTCAGCAGCAGCTGCAGCGCCTTGCGGATCTGGCCGCCGTGGCCCTTGCGCACCGGGTTGTAGGAGCGCATGGTGACCGTTTCCGGGTAGCCGTGCCAGGCCACCTTCTGGAAGGACACATCCTTGGGAATGTCCACCACCACCGGGCCGGGACGGCCGCTGCGCGCGATGTGGAAGGCGCGCTTCATGGTGCTGACGATGTCCTTCGGATCCTTGACCAGGAAGTTGTGCTTGACGACCGGGCGCGTGATGCCCACGGTGTCACACTCCTGGAAGGCGTCGTAGCCGATGGCAGCAGTGCCGACCTGACCGGTGATGATCACCATCGGGATGCTGTCCATGTAGGCGGTGGCAATGCCGGTGACGGCGTTGGTGGCACCAGGACCGGAGGTCACCAGGGCCACGCCGACTTCACCGGTGGCACGCGAAAAGCCGTCGGCAGCGTGCACGGCCGCCTGTTCGTGGCGCACCAGCACGTGCTGGATCGATTCCTGCTTGTACAGGGCATCGTAGATATAGAGGACGGCGCCGCCGGGATAGCCCCACAGGTGCTTGACACCTTCGGCTTCCAGACACTTGACGAGGATTTCGGCGCCCATGAGCATGGGGGCACGGGAAGACTTGGCTGCGCTGGCAGCAGGGAGAGTATTGCTAGTTTCCATTGATGAACCTTTGCGAATTTCTTGCAGAAAAACCTTGGGTGCCTCTCGGCCCACCCTTGTGAGATGGCTTCGAGACTTGAGGCCAAAACCATGGGCGCTTTTGTAACGCGCCGGGCAGTGACCCGTTTGCCGTATATGTTGTGTACTGCGAGATTATCGCATTGTTGCGCCGCAAAAACATGGGATTTTACAAGTGTCCGTGCGTTTCGTCAGCTTTTCGCTGCACTTTGCATGGTTTACCGGTGTTTGTGTCTGTCGCAGCAGAGCCGCACGCTGCCGATATACTTCCGGGTTGGTCATCGGCCTGTGCCGATGCGCGCCCGCCTTCCAGATACCGCATGAGCACCACACCGTCCCGCCCCCCTGCCCCCGACACCTCCATGATCACGCCCGGCCTGGGACGTCGCATGGCCTGCTGGTTCTACGAGGGCATCCTGCTGTTTGGCGTGATCTTCCTGGGCGGCTTCCTGTTTTCCGTGGCCGTTGGTCAGCGCCATGCGCTGGAAAACCGCCACTGGCAGCAGCTGTTCATATTCCTGCTGCTGGGCCTGTATTTCGTGTTCTTCTGGACCAAGGGCCATACGCTGGCGATGAAGACCTGGCATATCCGCATGACGGACAAGTCCGGACAGCCTGTGACACTGGGGCGTGCCTGCCTGCGCTATGTGCTGGGCTGGATCTGGTTCCTGCCACCGCTGGTGCTGCTGTCGTTCAGCAGCCACTGGACTGAACACGCCGGCCTGGCCGTGTTGCTGCTGGTGTGCTGGGTGGTTGTATGGGCCCTGCTCAGCCTGCTGATGCCAGGCAAGCAATTTCTACATGATCTGCTGGCCGGTACCCGGCTGGTCTACCGCAAGCCGCCGGCACGCGCCGAACGCGAGCGCAAATGGTGGCAGCTATGATTGAAGACGACGTTCGCAAGGCCCAGGAGGCCGTCATTCCGCAAAAGACGCGTCGCGGCCTGAGCCGGCTCTGGCACGCCACGCAGTATTCCTGGGCCGGCCTGCGTGCCGCCGTGCGCGAGTCACCGGCCTTCCGCCAGGAGCTCACCCTGACCGTGATCGGCATTCCGCTGGCGATCCTGCTGGGCCGCACCTGGCTGGAAACCGTGGTGCTGTCCACGGTGCTGGTGCTGATGATGATCGTGGAGCTACTCAACAGCGGCATCGAGTGCGCGATTGACCACACCAGCCTGGAGCTGCACCCGCTGGCCAAGATGGCCAAGGACTTTGGCAGCGCCGCCGTATTCCTGAGCACCCTGCTCTGCGCAGTGACCTGGTTCACCATGCTCTGGGTGCACTTTGCCAACCAGTTCTGAACCGGAGCCTGCCATGACCGACCGCCCCAGCCCCGCTTCCAGCGTGCAAGGCCTGTTTTCCGATCCGGATCCGCGTTTTTCCATCTGCGTCTACTGCGCCTCGCAGCCGGGCGTGGATGAACGCTTTGCCGACGCCGCACGCGAAGTCGGCAGCTGGATCGCGCGCCATGGCGGCCAGCTGGTCTATGGTGGTGGCCACAATGGCCTGATGGGTGTGGTGGCTGATGCGGCACTGCAGGCCGGCGGCCGCGTGGTGGGCGTGATTCCCAAGGCGCTAGTGGAGCGCGAGTGGGCGCATCATGCCTGCACCGAGCTGCATATCGTGGAGACGATGCACCAGCGCAAGCACATGATGGCCGAACGCTGCACGGCGTTTCTGGCACTGGCTGGCGGTATCGGCACTTTCGAGGAACTGTTTGAAGCCTGGACCTGGAAGCAGCTGGGCTACCACGACAAGCCGGTGGCCGTGCTGAACACGGCGGGCTATTACGACCACCTGATGACCTTTCTGCAAGGCTCGGTGAACGCCGGCTTCATGAAGCCTTACCAGATGGAGATGATCCACGTGGGCACCGAGGTGGCGCCGACGCTGGAATACCTGGTGCAGGGCTGAACGGGTCAGCCCTCAAACAGGGCGAAAAACGGGGACAAAATCAGACCGCGATATCGTCTTCTTCGCCGGTGCGGATACGCACGATGCGCTCGACCGGGCTGACGAAGATCTTGCCGTCGCCGATCTTGCCGGTACGGGCAGATTGCACGATGGCATCGACGCAGGCATCAACGTCTTCGCTACGCACCACTACCTCGACCTTGACCTTGGGCAGGAAGTCGACCACGTATTCGGCACCACGGTAAAGCTCGGTATGGCCCTTCTGGCGGCCAAAGCCCTTGACCTCGGTGACGGTCAGGCCGTTGACACCGCATTCGGCCAGCGCCTCACGGACTTCATCCAGCTTGAAGGGCTTGATGATGGCGGTGATCTGTTTCATGAAAAGTGCTCCTGCTGTAGGGTAAGTGGTTGCTGTTCCAATTGTGCAACAAAAACCTGTGTCCAGAAATGCGTTGTGGGCTTGTTGCGACTCAAACTGCTTCGCGGAAACGGTTGACCAGCGGGTAGCGCCAGTCCTTGCCGTAGCTGCGATGCGAAATGCGCACGCCGATGGCGGCCTGCTGGCGCTTGTACTCGCTGATGCGGATCAGGCGCGTGACCTTGTCGACTGCTTCGGCTGGCAGGCCCTGCGCCAGCAATTCGGCGACCGGGACATCGTTTTCCATGTAGCGCATGACGATGGCGTCCAGCACCTCGTAGGGCGGCAGGCTGTCCTGGTCGGTCTGGTCCGGGCGCAGTTCGGCGCTGGGCGGACGCGTGATGATGCGCTCCGGAATCGGGTTGCTGCCGGTGCCGAAGGGATCGTGGGCATTGCGCCAGCGCGCCAGTGCAAATACCTGGGTCTTGAGCACGTCCTTGATCGGGGCAAAGCCGCCAGCCATGTCGCCGTAGAGCGTGCAGTAGCCAGTGGAAAGCTCGCTCTTGTTGCCGGTGGTCAGCACCAGGCTGCCGAACTTGTTGGACAGCGCCATCAGCAGCGTGCCGCGCACGCGCGCCTGGATGTTCTCTTCGGTGGTGTCTTCCGCACGGCCCTCGAACAGCGGCGCCAGCGTACTGCGGAACTGCTCGAAAGTGTCCTGGATCAGCAGCTCGTCGTAGCGCACGCCGACGCGCTCGGCCATGTCGCGCGCATCGATCAGGGAAATATCGGCGGTATAGGGCGAGGGCATCATGACGGTGCGCACATGGTCCGCGCCCAGCGCATCCACGGCGATCGCCAGCACCAGCGCCGAATCCATGCCGCCAGACAGGCCAATCAGCACATCGCTGAAGCCGCTCTTGCGTACGTAGTCGCGCGTGCCCATGACCAGCGCCTGCCAGACCTCGGCGCTGCTGTAGCCGTACTGGTACGGCGGCAGGCCGATCTGGCCGTCGCGCTCGAAGGTGGCGGCGGTGCTGGCAGCCAGGTTCAGGCGATCGCCCTGCTGCTGCAGCTGTACCAGCCAGTTGTCTTCGGCAAAACTGGCGGCACGGCCGGCCAGACTGCCATCGGCCTGCACGGCAAAGGAGCCGCCATCGAATACGGCTTCGTCCTGGCCACCCACCATGTGGGCGTAGACGACCGGGCGCTGCACCAGTGCGGCCAGGCTGGCGATGCGCTTTTCGCGATCGCGCGACTTGCCCATGTGGTACGGCGAGGCGTTGAGCACAGCGATCAGCTCGGCACCAGCGGCGACAGCCTGTTGCGCGGGAGCATCGAACCAGCTGTCTTCGCAGATGACCAGGCCGACGCGCACGCCCTGCACCTCGATGACGCAGCTGTCGCTGCCCGGCGCAAAGTAGCGCTGTTCATCAAACAGCTGGTAATTGGGCAGTTGCTGCTTTGCATAGCTGGCAATGCGCTGGCCAGCACGCAGCGCCGTAACCACATTGCTGCGCTGCTGCACGCTGACCGAGCGCGTGCGGATATCGGCCTGGCCACTGACGTGGCCGACCACCACGGTGAGATCGGGCAGATCAGCCAGCTCGGCGGCGATGGCATCGACCGCCTCCTCGCAGGCCTGGACAAAGGCCGGGCGCAGCCACAGATCAGCGGGAGAATAGCCACAGACCGACATTTCGCCAGTCAGCACCAGTTGCGCGCCTTGCGCATGGGCCTGGCGCGCCGCCTCGACGATGCGGCGGACGTTGCCGGAAAAATCTCCGACCGTGGGATTGAGCTGGGCGACACAAAGGGACAGTGACATGGCAGGCCATCAGAAAAAGTCAGGGCACGCAGGCCGATGCGGCATTATGAACCAGGTCCTAGTCCGCTTCAGCGGCCTGGGCTTGGCAGCACCTGACGCAAGGCCTGGCTGACCTCGGCCAGGCAGGCATCGCGATCGCCGCCGGAGCCGAACGGCATCCAGTCGCCCAGCCGACCCAACTCGGCGCGCACGGCGCTGAACGGATTCAGCGCATCGGTCAGACTTTCCTGCGCCTGCTGCCTGAGATCGGACATGGACCAGCCTGCCTTGACCTGTTCCCATTCGGGATGGCCACGCGCTGGTGCCAGCGCCTCGATCACGCCCGACAGGCGGTGTGCCAGCTTGCCTTCGCCACTGGCCTCATCGGCCAGGCGCAGCTTGTCCATGGCGGCATGGCCGCGCTGCTCCAGCGCCAGCAGCAGGCGCAGCAGCTGATCCGTCAGCACCAGCAGCACCGGGTCTTCCAGCGTCAGCTCCTGCACGCCCTGCATGCGGTTGTCGATCTTGCGCCACAGCGGCCGCCAGCCCTGGCTGGCCAGGCCGCCGATGGTGGCACCGAGCGTGGTACCGGTGCCAAAGGACAGGCCAGCCAGCGCCACATCGGCTACGGCGCCAATGCCGGCACCGACGGCTGCGCCCATGCCCAGCTTCTTGCCGGCTTCCTTCAGCACCTCGGGGTTGAACAAATCATCTTCCCAGCGGCCCTGCAGGCCGGGCAGACTGGCAAGTTCGGCATCGTCCGGGCGGAAGGCCTGGATCGCGAGCAACTCATCGACGCTGCGGCGCGCGCGCGTCAGCACCGCCTCGCGGAAATCGCGCACATGGGTCTGCTGGCGTTCGCTGTCGGCGTGCTCCTCGGCGCTGATGACACGGCGCATGGCGGCCAGATCGATCAGGGTATCGGCCACGGCGCGGCAGCTGGCCCGACGGCGCGCTTCCTGCTCCTGCTCCAGCCAGGACACGACTTCGAGCAATTCCTCGCGATGCGGACTCAGCAGCGTGGCCAGGTCGCCGTACAGGCGGCGTTCGGCACCAATAAAGGGTGCCACTGCATCGAAAGCGATCTGTACATGCAGATTGGCATCGAGCATGGCCTGGTCCCAGGCCTGTTCGCGGCTATCAGGCGAGGCGACGAAGTTGAGCACCGGCATCACCGGACGCGCGCACCAGGTCAGGATCTCGCACTCGGCGCGGTGCTTGGGCAGCACCGCTTCGCGCGTGTCGATCACGTACATGGCGGCATCGGCCTGCTCCAGCAAGGTGCGTAATACCTTGGCCTCCTGCTCGAAGGTGCCGCGCGCCTCCGGGCCCTGCAGAAAGGCGCGTACCTTGTCGGGGCGGCTGATGCCGGGCTGGGTGTTGAGGTAATCGAGCAGCGCCACGGAATCTTCCAGCCCCGGCGTGTCGTAGAAGCGCACGGCGGCGGCACCGTCCACGCGCAGCTCGATGCTTTCGGCATGGCGCGTGGTACCAGGCCGGTCGGACACCTCGCCAAACGCCACCTGCCGCGTCAGCGTGCGCAGCAGCGAGGTCTTGCCGGCATTGGTGTGGCCGACGACAGCGATGTGCAGGGGCTGTTTCATGCGTTCTCTCCGGAGTTGGCAGCGACCGGTTGGCGCAGCCAGGCCAGCGCCTGCGCGTCCTGCGACCAGACCGGCGCCTGCAGCTCACTGGCCTGCAACCACTGCTGCCAGCGCTGCTGCGCCTGCGCATCGGTGGCCTGTGGGCCCTGCAGCCACAATGCCAGCGTGGCACCGCTGGCAGCCTGCAGGTCACGCAGCAGGCGCGCCGTGCCACGATCCGGACTGCTGCCGGCCCAGACGGCAACCAGCAGGCGCGTTGGATGCAGCTCCTGTACCTTTTGCAGCAGAGCTGCTCGCTCTTCGCTGCTGCCGCTCAGGTTCTGCTGCCAGCAGCGGTCATCGGGCTGCAGGCTGGCGGGTGGCCAGGGCCAATCCGGCGGCAATTCAAAACCGATCAGGGCCGGCTCGCCGGGCGCGGCCGCCGGATCATGCGTGTAGCGGGACGGCTGCAGGGGTGCGGCACGCTCCGGATCGATCACTTCCGGCGGCGGGTCCAGCGCCTCGAAACGTGCCAGCAGGCGGCGCACATAGGGATCGCTCAGATCCACCTGCAGCCGCGATTGCCCCCAGCGCCAGGCCAGCAGGCAGAACACGGCCAGCAACAGGCGCGGGATCAGGCCATAGACAACCACGCAACCCATCAGCCACCAGGCCCAGGCACGCTGGTCACCACCCTCGCCCAGGCCGGCCGCGTGCACCGAGGCGGCATCGGGCAAGGGGAAGCCCAGCTGCGCCGGCAGCCAGCCAGTGAGATGGACAAAGCCACGGAAGAAATCGTCGCTGAGGATGGTGGTTTCCCAGCTCAGGCGGTAGGCGTGGAAGGAAAAGCCGAACCAGAGCGCCAGCAGCATCAGCACAAAGCACAGCGCCCAGATGCCGTGGCTGATGGCGCCGTAGAACCAGCTACCGATGCGCTGCTGCTGCAGCGTGCGCGTCAGGCCCTGGAACAGCGCCGCTGCCTGTGGCCCGCGCTGCAGCGGCAGGCGTGCGGTCAGGCGCATCGCCAGCGTGCCCAGCAGGGCGCCGCCCTGCGGCTTGCGCAACAGCACCAGTCCCAGCAGCCAGAGCAGCAGCATCAGCAGATGCGGCCCGAGCAGGCTGACAAAGGCCGCCACCGCGTTGATGCTGCGGCCCTGCCCCAGCACGGTTTGCGCTGCGCCCCAGGACGACAGCAGCATCAGCACGGCCAGCCCCAGCATCACCCAGCCGGCGCTGCTGCGCCAGTGCTGCCAGGCCTCGGGCAGGCCCAGACGCTCGCCCAGCAGCCAGGCGCGCCAGAGCACGCGCGTGCCGCGATCCGTACTCTGGCGATGCGCCTGGCGCAGCGCCTGGGCATCGTCGAGCGGACCGTTCGCTTCGAGCAGCTGGATCGCCTGGGCGGTGCTGAACTGTTGCAGGCGGGAGTGCGGCAGGCTCATGGGCGCACTCCGGCAAGACCCTGTCCGGGCAGTGGCAAGTGGGGGAATCGGATAATCTGGGCCATGTCGAATCAGCAGCAAGCATCCATCGGGCAGGCGGACCACACCGGTACCGCGCCCTCTCTGGCCGATTATGGCGCACAAACGACAGCCGTCCTGTCAGCCTTGGCCGCATGCCATGGGGCGCTGCGGCTGCAACTGGCATCGGCACCAGGACAGATTCCGGCGGCCGACTGGGACGCGCTGCTGGCGCTGCAGGCTGCTCCCACGCCCTTCATGCGCCACGCCTACCTGCAGGCCATGCACGCCAGTGGCAGTGCCGTGGCCGACAGCGGCTGGCAGCCGCAATTCCTGGCCTTGTGGCAAGGCGATTGCCTGATGGCGGCCTGCCCGCTCTACCTCAAATCCCATTCCTATGGCGAATACGTGTTCGACTGGGCCTGGGCGCGTGCCTATGCCGAACACGGCCTGGACTACTACCCGAAGGCGCTGATCGCCGTGCCGTTTACGCCGGTACCGGGCAGCCGTCTGCTGGCACGGTCGCCAGCCTGGCGCCAAGCGCTGCTGCAACTGGCCGTGGCCTGGGCCGATGACAACGCGCTGTCCAGCCTGCACCTGCTGCTCGGAGACGAAGCTGATCTGGCTTGCGCCGAAGCGCAGGACATGATGCTGCGTGACGGCGTGCAATTCCACTGGCAAAACCGCGCGCAGCTGCAGCCTGGCGCAGCCGACTGGCACAGTTTCGAGGATTTCCTCGCCAGCCTGGCGCAGGACAAGCGCAAGAAGATCCGCGCCGAGCAGCGCAAGGTGGCGCAGGCCGGCGTGTGTTTCCGCTGGGCACGCGGAGCGGACATCACGCCACAGGACTGGCAGTTCTTCTACCACTGCTACGAACGCACCTATCTGGAACACGGCAACGCGCCCTATCTGACACCGGCATTCTTCGCCGACATGGCCCACACCATGCCGGAACACTGGCTGCTGTTCATTGCCGAGCAGGATGGCCAGCCCATCGCCTGCAGCCTGATCGGCCTGCAACTGGATGCCACCGGTCAGCCCCAGGTGGCCTATGGTCGCTACTGGGGCGCGCTGCGCCGCGTCGATTGCCTGCATTTCGATGCCTGCTACTACCAGCCGCTGCAGTGGTGCATCGACCACGGAGTGCAGCGCTTTGAAGGCGGCGCCCAGGGCGAACACAAGATGGCACGCGCCCTGTTGCCCAGCCCGACCGTCAGCGCGCACTGGCTGGCCCATCCGGCATTTGCCGACGCGGTACAGCGCTTTCTCGACCGTGAAAGCCTGGGCATGCAGGACTACCTGCAGGAACTGGCCTTGCGCAATCCCTTGCGGCGCAGCGCCAGCTGAGCCGGCTTTTGCTATAGTCACAGGCACACTGGCGTCCTGCGCCAGCACCGCCCTTGTATCCCATGAACACATCTGCCGTCCAGCCCACCAGCCCCCTGCCCGCCACGCGCTGGGCCGAGTTGGTACGCACGCGCGGCTTGCGCGCCACGCGCGATGTGCTGCGCGTGCTGCTCCTGCTGGAAGCCAGCAAGGCGCCTGAAACACATGAGTCCCTGATGCAGGCGCTGCAAGCCGATGGCAGCGGCCAGCCGGTGGACCGCGTCACGCTGTATCGCGTGCTGGACCGGCTGGTACAGGTCAACCTGCTGACGCGCATCCAGGACAGCGGCCGCACCGCTCACTTCACGCTGGCACAATCGGCGCCATCCGGATTTTTTGAATGCGAGCAGTGCCACTCGCTCACTGCGCTGCCGGACGATCCGCAGCTGCCGGCGCTGCTGGAGCAGCTCAACGCCCGGCTGCAGCAGACAGGCCTGCGCAGCACCGACATCACGCTGTCGGTACACGGCCTGTGCCACGATTGCGAAGAAGACAGCGACAAGCCCTGAGTCGGCAGCCGCGCATCAATCCGGCAGGAACAGCCCCTGCAGGTCGCTGAGGAAATCGAAACCCTGCTCGGTCGGCCAGACACGCGCCAGATCACGTTGAATCCATCCACGGCGTTCGGCCTCTTCCAGCGGCTGCTGGATCACCGTCAGCGGCAAGCCGGTACGGCCGCTGAAATCGGCCAGCGCAAAGCCGTCGCGCAGGCGCAGCGCATTCAGCATGTACTCGAAGGGCAGATCCTCACGCGCGACCTCGTGCTGTTGTGCGACCGGCGTGCCCTGCTGCGCCAGCTGCATATAGCGCCCGGGATCGCGCACGCGCACCTGGCGTACCACGCGATGCGGAAAGCTTAGCTTGCTGTGCGCGCCGGCACCAATGCCAAGGTAATCGCCAAACTCCCAGTAGTTGCGATTGTGCACGCAGCCATGGCCGGGGCGGGCATAAGCCGAGACTTCGTAGCGCTGCATGCCGGCCTGCGCCGTGCGCTCGGTCAGCAGGTCCAGCATGGCGTAGGCCGTGTCGTCATCCGGCAGATGAGCCGGCGGGTACTTGGCGAAATAGGTGTTCGGCTCCACCGTCAGGTGGTAGATGCTGATGTGCGGCGGCGCAAACGCCAGCGCCTGCTGCAGGTCCTGCTCCAGCCCGGCCAGCGTCTGGCCTGGCAAGGCGTACATCAGGTCCAGGTTGAAGGTGTTGAAACTGCGCGCCGCTTCTTCTACCGCGGCCAGCGCCTGGGCGCGGTCATGCACGCGGCCCAGCGCCTGCAGATGGGTGTCCTGGAAGCTCTGCACGCCGATCGACAGGCGCGTCACGCCGGCCTGGGCGAAAGCGGCAAAGCGCTCGCGTTCGAAGGTGCCGGGGTTGGCCTCCAGCGTGATCTCGCACATGGGTGCCAGCGGCAGCAAGGCGCGAATCTGGCTGATCAGCCCGGCCAGCGTGTCCGGTGAAAACAGGCTGGGCGTGCCGCCGCCGAAGAACACGCTCTCGACACTGCGGCCCCAGACCAGCGGCAGCGCCTGCTGCAGGTCGGCCAGCAAGGCCGCCACATAGGCCGATTCCGGCAGCTCACCCTGCAGGCCATGCGAGTTGAAATCGCAGTACGGGCATTTTTTCAGGCACCAGGGCAGATGCACGTACAGGCTCAGCGGCGGCTGGCTGGTGAGCTGCAGGCTGCCCGGGCGCAGATAGTCCTGCACGGCCGGCAGGCCCATTCCGGTTTCGGCCTCGTTCAGGATCGGAGGAATGCTGCTCATCGCTTCAATGGCTGCCGGACAGCCAGGATTCGCGCAGCAGTTCCAGCATCTTGCGCGAGGACTGGCCGCGGTGGCTGAGCTGGTTCTTGTGCTCGGGCGTGACCTGGGCCAGCGTCTTGCCCAGCGCCGGGATGAACATCACCGGGTCAAAGCCGAAGCCTTCGTCGCCCAGCGGTTCACGCGCGATCTCGCCGACCACACGGCCCACTGCCACCAGCGGCTCCGGATCATCGGGCGAACGCACGGCCACCAGCGTACTGACCATGGCGGCGCGGCGCTGGTCCACATCCTGCATCTGCTCCAGCAGCGCCTTGACATTGTTGTCGTCGCTCTTGGCATAGCCAAACTGCGTGGCGTAATACGCCGTCTGCACGCCGGGCTGACCGCCAAAGGCATCGACGCAGAGGCCGGCATCGTCGGCAATCGCCGGCAGGCCGCTGTGGCGGCTGGCATTGCGCGCCTTGGTCAGGGCGTTTTCCAGGAAGGTGTGATAAGGCTCCTCGGCCTCGGGCACTCCGAGTGCCGCCTGCGGCAACAGCTCCACGCCCAGCTCGCCGAACAGCGCCTGCAGCTCGGCCAGCTTGCCCTGGTTGTTGGATGCCAGAACGATCTTCATATGGGTTTACTCCGCCAGCGCCTGTGCCTGCAAGGCCTGCAGTTCCAGGATGCCCTTCTCGGCCAGCGCCAGCATCTGGTCCAGCTCGGCGCGGCTGAACGGCACGCCTTCGGCCGTGCCCTGCACCTCGATGAAGCGGCCAGCGCCGGTCATCACCACATTCATGTCGGTATCGCAAGCGGAATCTTCCACGTATTCCAGATCCAGCACCGGCACGCCATCGACCACGCCGACGGACACGGCTGCCACCGGCTCGATCACCGGGTTGCTGGTCAGCTTGCCGCTGCGGATCAGGCCATTCACGGCATCGCAGGCAGCCACATAAGCACCGGTAATGGCCGCAGTGCGCGTGCCGCCATCGGCCTGCAGCACGTCACAGTCGAGCACGATGCTGCGCTCACCCAGCTGCGCCAAGTCGAACACGGCGCGCAGCGAGCGGCCGATCAGGCGCTGGATTTCCTGCGTGCGGCCGGACTGCTTGCCGCGGGCGGCCTCGCGGTCAGAGCGCGTGTGGGTGGAACGCGGCAGCATGCCGTATTCGGCGGTGACCCAGCCTTCGCCACTGCCACGGCGGAACGGCGGCACCTTTTCCTCGACGCTGGCCGTGCACAGCACCTTGGTGTTGCCAAACTCCACCAGCACCGAGCCTTCGGCGTGGATGGTGAAGTGGCGCGTGATGCGTACCGGGCGCAGCTGGTCAGGGGCACGCCCTGCAGGACGGGAAGCAGTCTGGGTCATGGAATCTACGAGAAAGAAAATGTGGGACGGACAGGGGCGCGGAAAGCCGCCTGGCAATGGTGCCGTATATACTGCACCATTGCCGGCCATAGACGGTCAGGCCCTCCCCTGCCAGAGAGAAAATCCATGCCAGTTTACAGCATGACAGGTTACGCCAGCCTGCAATCCACCCCGAGCACCGCGTCTGCCGACCACAGCGAGACGCCGCCCTCCCCCTGGCGCCTGAGCCTGGAAGTGCGCTCGGTCAACAGCCGCTTCCTGGACCTGCACTTCCGCCTGCCGGACGAGCTGCGCCCCTATGAGAACACGCTGCGCGAACAGCTGCAAAAGCAGCTGCGCCGCGGCAAGGTCGAGCTGCGCGCCAGCCTGGAGCGCACTGGCAGCCTGCCCGATCAGCTGCAGGTGCCCGGCGTGCTGCTGCTGCAAAAGCTGGCCAGCGCACAGGACACCATCCGCACCTGGCTGCCCGATGCCGCCCCGCTGAGCGTGGCCGACGTGCTGCGCCTGAGCCCGCCCTCGCAACCAGCCCTGCTGCCCGAAGCCGAGTTGCGCCCCTGGATCCAGCAGGCCGCCGACCAGCTGCTGAACCAGCTGCGCGAAGCACGCGAAACCGAAGGCCGGCAGCTGGCCGACAGCCTGCTGCAACGCGTGCAACAGCTGCGCGCCCTGTCCGCCGAAGCCGAACCGCTGATCCCGCAGGTGGTCGAGGCACAGCGCCAGCGCTTTCTCGACAAGTGGAAAGACGCGCTGCAGGCCGGCAGCAGCAGCGGCAATGTCTCGCGCGATGCGGCACAGGATCGCGCGCTGGCCGAAGCCGCCGCGTTCTCGCTGCGCATCGACGTGGCCGAAGAGCTGACGCGCCTGCAATCGCACCTGGACACGATCGAGGACCTGCTCAAAAAAGGCGGCGAACTCGGCAAGCGCCTGGATTTCCTGATCCAGGAACTGCACCGCGAAGCCAACACGCTGGGCTCCAAGTCGGCGTCCAGTGACACTTCCCGCATTGCCATGGACATGAAGGTGCTGGTCGAGCAGATGCGCGAGCAGGTCCAGAACATCGAATAATCCCGAACCCGACATGCAGAATCACGATTACCCCGGCAACCTCTACGTCGTCGCGGCCCCCAGCGGGGCCGGCAAATCCAGCCTGGTGCGCGCCCTGATGGAAGTGGACAGCGGCGTCCGCGCCTCGATCTCCCATACCACGCGCGCGCCGCGCGGCCAGGAAGTGGATGGCCGCGAATACCATTTCGTCGATACCGCCCGTTTCGAGCAGATGGTCGCCGACGGCCAGTTCCTGGAATGGGCGCAGGTACACGGCAATCGCTACGGCACCTCGCGCCAGGCCGTGATCGAGCGGCTGGACCAGGGCGATGACGCCCTGCTCGAAATCGACTACCAGGGCGCGCTGCAGGTGAAACAGATCTTTCCGCAAGCGGTGCTGATCTTTGTCATGCCGCCAAGCTGGGAAGAACTGCGCTCGCGCCTCGAACGCCGTGGCGAAGACAGCGCCGACACCATCGAGCAGCGCCTGCTCAATGCGCGCACCGAACTGGCGCAGGCGAAATCTTTCGATTACGTTATAATCAACGAATTGTTCGAGCGTGCACTTTTTGATCTCAAGACCATCGTGCACGCCCAGCGACTCAAGTACGCTTCGCAGCGCCGCGCCAAGGCTGATACCTTCGCCGCCCTGCACATCACCGATCCGGAGTAACCGCTTCATGGCACGCATCACCGCCGAGGACAGCCTCGAGAAAATCCCCAACCGTTTCCAGCTGGTACTGGCCGCCACCTACCGCGCCCGCATGCTGAGCCAGGGCCACGCCGCCAAGCTCGAAAGCCGCAACAAGCCGGCCGTGACCGCCCTGCGTGAAATCGCCGACGGCCACGTGGGCCTGGAAATGCTCAAGAAAGTGCCGACCTGATCCCCTCAGGTCCGACGCACCACAAGGCATCCGCTGAGATGCCTTTTTTGCGCCCGTTGAAAATATGCTGCAGCGCAACATTCCATTCGGTTAACCCTGAGCTTCATGACAGTCAGGTAACATCTCGGTTAACATGGAATGTCCTGCCTACGCTGAAAAATCGTGAGCCGAGACACCATGAATTCGCCTGCTGAAATTGCCTCTGCCGCCAGCTTTGCCGGCCTGCTCGAGAAACTGGATTACCTGCCACCCGATGAGGTGGTACAGGTTCGTAATGCCTACAAGTTCGCCGACCAGGCCCACCTGGGCGTGACGCGCAAGAGTGGCGAGCCCTACATCACCCACCCGATCGCGGTGGCCGCGCTGTGCGCCGAGTGGAAGCTCGATTCCAGCACGCTGATGGCTGCCCTGCTGCATGACACCATGGAAGACTGCGGCGTCACCAAGATCCAGATCACCGAGGATTTCAACGCCACCGTGGCGCACCTGGTCGATGGCGTGACCAAGCTGGACAAGCTGCAGTTCAGCAGCCGCCAGGAGAACCAGGCCGAATCGTTCCGCAAGATGCTGCTGGCCATGGCCGACGATGTGCGCGTGATCCTGATCAAGCTGGCCGACCGCACGCACAATATGCGCACCATGGACGACATGAAGCGTGACGCGCAGATGCGCATCGCCACCGAGACGCTGGAAATCTATGCGCCCATTGCCAACCGCATGGGCCTGAACAACACCTACCGCGAACTCGAGGACCTGTCCTTCAAGTACCTGCACCCCTGGCGCTACCGCACGCTGAACAAGGCGATCGAGCGCGCGCGCAGCCGCCGCCGCCATCTGGTGCAGGAAGTGCAAGCCAACGTCGAAGCCGCCTTCTCTGCCGCCGGCCTGAAGGCGCGCATCTTCACACGCGAAAAAACCATCCTGTCGGTCTACCGCAAGATGGACAAGAAGAAGCAGAGCTTTGCCCAGGTCTACGACATCTTCGGCTTCCGCATCATCGTCCCGAGCAACTCCGATTGCTATCTGGCGCTCGGCATCCTGCACTCGCTCTACAAGCCGATGCCGCAACGCCTGAAGGATTTCATCGCGATCCCCAAGGACAACGGCTATCAGTCGCTGCACACCACCCTGGTCGGCCCGGCCGGCGTGCATATCGAATTCCAGATGCGCACCGAAGCGATGCACCTGGTGGCCGAAACCGGCGTTGCCGCGCACTGGCAGTACAAGAGCCCGGAGCAGGCAGCCCAGGCCCAGCAGGACAAGGCGGCCGGCAAGCCGGCCAACTGGCTGAAGAACCTGCTCGATATCCAGAAGGAAACGCTGGATTCGCACGAATTCCTGGACCACGTGCGCCTGAACGTGCTGCCCGACGACGTGTTCGTGTTCACGCCCAAGAACCGCATCATGTCGCTGCCGCGTGGCGCCACCGTAATCGACTTTGCCTACGCCATCCACAGCGACGTGGGTGACCAGGCCGTATCCTGCACCATCAACAACCGCGAGGCACCGCTGCGTACCGAACTGGTCAGCGGCGACCGCGTCGAAGTGCATACCGAGGAAGGCTCCAAGCCGAATCCGGCCTGGCTGAGCTTTGTGCGCACGGCACGTGCGCGTTCGCGCATCCGCAACCACCTGAAGGTGCAGTCGCGCGAGGAGGCCCGTGCCCTTGGCCTGCGCCTGCTGCAACAGGCCTATCGCGCCGAAGGCCTGGAGCATCTGCCCGAGCCGGCCACGCAGCAGGATGTCTGGGACAAGGTGCTGCAGCAGGCCAGCACCAAGAGCCTGGACGAGCTGCTGATCGATATTGGCCAGGGCAAGCGCATCACCAGCGTGGTGGCCAAGCACCTGGCGCAGCTGATGACCGAGCTGGGCGAGCGCCCCGATGCGGTGCTGATGAGCATGCAGCGCTTTGGCGGCGAAGACCCGATGCTGCAGCAGGTGATCACACTGGACGGCAGCGAAAAATCGTCCGTGCAATACGCCTCCTGCTGCCACCCGCTGCCAGGCGACGATATCGTCGGCTACCTGAGCCGCGGCGAAGGCCTGGTGGTACACACTGCCGAATGCCCGAACGGCAAGCGCCTGCAGGTCAAGGACAGCGAGCGTTTTGTCCAGGTCGAATGGGCCGAGCACCTGCCGCAGCGCTTCCTGACGGCGATCACGGTAACCATCCACAACCGTGTCGGTTCGGTCGCCAACGTCACCGGCGCCATCGCCAATGCCGATGCCAACATCGTCTACATCAGCATGTCCGACGACATCCAGCAGGAAGTGATGGACCTGCGCCTGATCCTGCAGGTACGCGACCGCGTGCACCTGGCGCGCGTGATGCGTGCCGTGCGCCGGCTGCCGTCGGCGATCCGCGCCATGCGCGTCAAGTCGGCCTGAACCATGCCAAGCGCGTGGATGGAGTTCCTGTCATGCAATCCAGGCAGCACTGGGAAAACGTCTACAGCCGCAAGCCAAGCACTGAGGTCAGCTGGTTCCAGGAGCATGCGGCCCTATCGCTGCAACTGATTGCCGATCACGGCGCGCCGCTGTCAGCGCCGCTGATCGATGTCGGTGGTGGTGCCTCGACCTTGGTGGACGATCTGCTGCAGCGCGGCCATACCGACCTCACGGTGCTGGATCTGTCTGCGGCCGCCTTGGCCACCGCCCGCCAGCGGCTGGGAGCGCATGCCAGGCAGGTGCGCTGGCTCGAAGCCAATGTGCTGGAGGTGGCGCTGCCACGACACCACTACCGCATCTGGCACGATCGCGCCGTATTCCACTTCCTGACCAGCGCCGCGGAACGCGAGGCCTATGTACGACAGGTGCTGCATGCGGTGCAGCCCGGTGGCCTGGTGATTGTGGCGACCTTTGCCGAAGATGGGCCTGAGCAATGCAGCGGCCTGCCGGTGGTGCGCTACAGCGCCGATGCCCTGCATGGCGAGTTCGGCGAGCCGTTCGAGTTGCTTGGCCATCTGCGCGAAGACCATACAACGCCCGGCGGCAACGAGCAGAAGTTTGTCTACTGCTTCTGCCGCAAGGTGTGAGCGACCTTACCCCATGAGCCGCCTGCACGATTTTTTCCGGCGCTACGAAGCCAGCGCCAACAGACTGGATCCGGATCAGGCCTGTGCGCTATACACGGCCGAATTTCTGGGCGGTGGCCCGACTGGCGTGGCAGTGGGTCGCAATGACGACAGCCTGCGCGAGGCCATGGTGCAACGCAAGGCGCTGTTTGAACAGATCGGTTTTCGTCAGGCGCGCGTGCTGGAAATAGAAGAAACCGTGCTGGATGCGCACTACACCCTGGCCAAGGTGCACTGGCTGATGGTGTTCGAGAAAATCCCCGGTCAGCCGCAGGAATTCCGCTTTGCCATCACCTACGGTGTGCATGACGACGGCAAGGCGCTGAAAGTGGCGTTCTGGATCTCGCATGAGGACGAGCGCCAGGTGATGCAGCAGGCAGGGCTGATCTGAGCCCTGCCGCCGTCATCGGGATCAGCGGTTCGGGCCGTAGATCACCGGCTTGCCTTCATCTTCCACTACCTGGTAGCGGTCATCGCCCAGGCTGGTGATGACAAATACCTTCTTGTCCTTCTCGCCGGAGTAGACCGGCAGGCCGTTCTCTTCGCCGACCTTGCTCAGCTCGATTTCCGGACCATCGTTCTTCTGCAGCAGCGCAAAGTCCTGCTCGTCCTTGAGCTCTTCGTTGTAGACCGTGGTGAGTTGCAGCATCAGCTTGTCGCCATTCGGGTTGCTCAGTTCCAGGATGCTGGGCAGATCCTCGGAACCGACCTGCAGCTCGGCCTCGGAGGCATCGCTCAGCGGGCTGCTGGCCACCTCGACCGGGGCGGAAGCCGGCACGGAAGCTGTCTCTGCCGGAGCCGATGCCTGCGATGCAGCCGGTTCGGTGGCCGAGTTGTTCTGGCCACAGGCGGCCAGCACGGCAGCCATCAGGGCGGGCAGCAGGAAACGGACGGAAGCATTCATCACAAAAAACCTTTCTTCAGATCAATAAAGACAAACGCCAGCCGTTACCATCGGCTGGCAATAGCCTGACTATGGCACGATCCGCAGGCATGTCGCAAGCAGATGCAACAGCAGCCCCGCTTGTAACGCGGCTGCGATACCTGCGCTTACCGTTCGAAGCGCTTGTTCACGCCTCCGGCGCCGGATATTGCACGTCGATCACCTCGATTTCCTGCACACCGGCTGGCGTGCGCAGCTGCACGCTATCACCGACGCGGGCGCGCAGCAAGGCACGCGCGATCGGCGCCACCCAGCTGACCTGGCCCTGCAGGTTGTCCACCTCGTCCACGCCGAGGATGGTGATGGTGTTTTCTGCGCCCTCTTCATCCGCATAGGTGACGGTGGCGCCAAAGAACACCTGGTCGCCGCCGTGATGTACGCTGGGGTCGGCCACTTCGGCACGCTCCAGCCGGCGCGTCAGGAAGCGGATACGGCGGTCAATCTCGCGCAGGCGCTTCTTGCCGTAGAGATAGTCGCCGTTTTCCGAACGGTCGCCATTGCTGGCAGCCCAGTGCACGATATCGACGATTTTCGGCCGCTCTTCATCGATCAGCTGCATCAGTTCGGCGCGCAGCCGGGCATAGCCCTGCGGCGTCATGTAGTTCTTGATGCCGGCCGGCAGCGCGGGCAGCGCATCGTCCTGATCGTCATCGTCGTCGCGGTCGGTTTCACGCGTGAAGGCCTTGCTCATGACTTTTAAAAATCTGCAATATCCATGATTGATCCCGATCAGGATCAAAGAATGAAGGGGCGGCCGGTTACAGGCGTACTGGCCACTGCCATGTCCTGCGGCTGGATAATGCCGGCCTCGTAGCCGGCGCGGCCGGCCGCAATCGCATCGCGAAAGCCGGCCGCCATCTTTACCGGGTCATGTGCCTGCGCTACGGCGGAATTGAGCAGCACGGCGTCGTAGCCCAGCTCCATGGCCTGCGCCGCATGCGAGGGCGCGCCAATACCGGCATCCACCACCAGCGGCACATCGGGCAGGCGTGCGCGCAGGGTGCGCAGCGCCCACGGGTTGATCAGGCCCTGGCCGGAGCCAATCGGTGCGCCCCAGGGCATCAGGATGCGACAGCCGACATCCAGCAGGCGCTGGCAGCTGACCAGGTCATCGGTGCAGTACGGGAATACCTCGAAGCCGTTGCGCACCAGCTCGTCGGCGGCCTGCACCAGTTCCCAGGGATCGGGCTGCAGGGTCTGCTCATCGCCAATGACCTCAAGCTTGAGCCAGTGCGTGCCGAGCAGCTCGCGCGACATCATCGCCAGCGTGACGGCTTCGCGCGCGCTGCGGCAACCCGCCGTGTTGGGCAGCAGATGCACGCCGGTGCTGCGCACCACATCGACAAAGCCGTTGTCGGAACGGGCATTGCCATCAATGCCGAGTTGGCGACGCAGGCCCAGCGTCACCACTTGCGCGCCCGATGCCAGAATGGACTGGCGCAGCACCTCGGGAGACGGGTAGCCGGCGCTACCCAGGAAAAAACGGCTTTCCAGCGTCACATCGCCAATCTGCCAGCTCATGGTGTCAACCTCCAACAATCGCCTGGAAACAGGTCACGGCATCGCCCTGCTGCAGCTTGTGCGTGCCACGGGCATCGCGCGCCACAAAGCTGCCGTTGACAGCCGTGGCGTGCGTGGCCGGATCCAGCCCGCGCGCCAGCAGCAGATCCTGCAGCGTGCTGCCGGCCGGCAGGCTGACGGGTTCGCCATTGAGCTGCAGCTGCAACGCGGCAGCAGCATCCGGAATCTGGGAGGACATGGAAGAGGCAGTCATGCAGGACATCCTGTAGGCAAAAGCGAATCATAGCGCCAGCGGCAGGACTGGCGGGCAATACCCCTGGCATGAGGGCGATGCCGGCAAAAGCAAGTGCCCTGCGCCGCGGGATAGCCCCAGCTGTTGCCGATGCCAGGAATCTGCCTACAATGGCACATCTGCTCCGGGGTGTGTGCCTATCGCTGATACCGATAGGCAGGCTGAGATGGCTGACAGGCCGAACCCGCGAACTTGACCCGGCTCATACCGGCGTAAGAAGAGCAAGCTGCCCTCCCCTTGCCTTGGCAAGGCGCGCCCCGCGCGAACATCTGGCCAGCCCTCCGGAGCACTGTTTTACCCTCTGGAGACCCGCCATGAACGCGCCCGATACCATCCCCCAGCCCCCGGCAGACCTGAACCAGCTGCTCACCCTGACGCGTGACCCGCTGCCTGCCTCGCGCAAGGTCCTGCAGGCCGGCCAGCAACCCGGCGTGGCCGTGCCCATGCGCGAAATCGCGCTGACCAATGGCGAGCTCGTCACCGTCTACGACACCTCCGGCCCCTACACCGACCCGCAGGCGCAGATCGACGTGCGCCACGGCCTGCCGGCGCTGCGCCAGCAGTGGATCGAGGCCCGTGGCGATACCGAAAGCTACGAAGGCCGTCTGCACCACATCCTGGACGATGGCGGCAAGCTGGACGAGCGCGATTCCGAGCGCATCGAGGTGCTGCGCCGTGAAGCCGCGGCACTGCAGCGCCAGCCGCGCCGCGCCAAGGCCGGCGGCAACGTGACGCAGATGCACTATGCGCGCCAGGGCATCATCACGCCCGAGATGGAGTTCATCGCGATCCGCGAAAACGGCAAGCGCGAATGGATGGCCGAGTACCAGTCCGACCTGAACCGCGAAATGCGCCTGAAGGGCAACGGCCTGGGTGCCAGCATCCCGAAGATCATCACGCCCGAATTCGTGCGTGACGAGGTGGCCCGTGGCCGCGCCATCATCCCGGCCAACATCAACCACCCGGAAATCGAGCCGATGATCATCGGCCGCAACTTCCTGACCAAGATCAACGCCAACATCGGCAACTCCGCCGTGACTTCCAGCATCGAGGAAGAAGTGGAGAAGCTGGTCTGGTCGATCCGCTGGGGTGCCGACACCGTGATGGACCTGTCCACCGGCAAGAACATCCACACCACGCGGGACTGGATCATCCGCAACAGCCCGGTGCCGATCGGTACCGTGCCGATCTACCAGGCGCTGGAAAAGGTCGGCGGCATTGCCGAAGACCTGACCTGGGACATCTACCGCGATGTGCTGATCGAGCAGGCTGAACAAGGCGTGGACTACTTCACCATCCACGCCGGCGTGCGCCTGCCCTATATCCACCTGACGGCGAATCGCCGTACCGGCATTGTCAGCCGCGGCGGCTCTATCCTGGCCAAGTGGTGCATTGCCCACCACAAGGAAAACTTCCTGTACACGCATTTCGAAGAGATCTGCGAGATCATGAAGGCCTATGACGTGAGCTTCAGCCTGGGCGATGGCCTGCGCCCCGGCTCCAACGACGACGCCAACGACGAAGCGCAGTTTGCCGAACTGCGCACGCTGGGCGAGCTGACGCAGATCGCCTGGAAGCACGACGTGCAGACCATGATCGAAGGCCCGGGCCACGTGCCGATGCACATGATCCAGGCCAACATGGAAGAGCAGCTCAAGCATTGCCACGAGGCGCCCTTCTACACCCTGGGCCCGCTGACGATCGACATTGCGCCGGGCTACGATCACATCACCAGCGCGATTGGCGCGGCGATGATCGGCTGGATGGGCACCGCCATGCTGTGCTACGTGACGCCCAAGGAACACCTGGGCCTGCCGGACCGCAATGACGTGAAGCAGGGCATCATCGCCTACAAGATTGCGGCGCACGCCTCCGATCTGGCCAAGGGCCATCCGGGTGCCCGCGCGCGCGACTCGGCGATCAGCAAGGCACGCTTCGAATTCCGCTGGATGGACCAGTTCAACCTGAGCCTGGATCCGGACACGGCACTCGCCTTCCACGACGAGACGCTGCCCAAGGACAGCAGCAAGGTGGCGCATTTCTGCTCCATGTGTGGCCCCAAGTTCTGCAGCATGAAGATTTCCCAGGAAGTGCGCGATTACGCCGCACTGAAGGAAGAACAGGAAAAAGGCATGGCTGAAAAGAGTGCCGAGTTCAAGGCCGGTGGCGGCGAAATCTACGTACCGGTAGACGCCCAGCAAGGCTGATAAGTCGCAAGGCAGGTGCAACCCACCTGCCTTTTTTGTGGCTTTTACTATATACTTTGATAAATTATTTCCCTTCTAGGAGAACGCTATGAACGTCGGTGGTATTGATCGCATCCTGCGCATCGTGGTTGGTCTGGCCCTGATCCTGGGTGCACCCCAGCTGCTGGGCTATGTCGGCAGCAACTGGGCCTGGATTGGCCTGCTGCCGCTGCTGACCGGCCTGTTCCGCTTCTGCCCGGCCTACAAGCTGATCGGCGCCAACACCTGCCCGATGAAGAAGTAATCCGGTCATCCAGGAGGTCCCCCATGAGCATCCCCGAGTACAAGAGCCATATCAAGGACATCTCGGCCGGCCTGGCCACCATGCGTGCCGACCAGCCGGACCTGATGAAGGCATTCAACGAGATGGCTGCTGCCGCCACGCGTGACGGTGCCCTGAGTGAAAAGCAGAAGGAACTGATCGCGCTGGCACTCGGCGTGGCCTCGCACTGCGATGCCTGCATCGGCTTCCACATGAAGGCGCTGGTGCGCCTGGGTGCCACGCTGCCGGAAATCGAGGAAACGTTGGGCATGTGCGTCTACATGGGCGGCGGCCCGTCCCTGATGTACGCATCCAACGCGCTGGCCGCCTACAAGGAATTCACGGCTCAGGCTTGATCCCCTCTGCTGGCAGCTTAGTCTGCGAGCATTCCGGCCTGCGGTGCTGTTGCCCGCAGGCCATTTTTTATGGCTGGCGTGGTGTTTTCTTGCCCTTGGACAAGACGCGGCGCATCCTGCTTGGGATAATCCCCGGCATGCAAACGAATCACACCGCCCCGCTGTCCGCCGCCTCCTCTTCCGCCACGCTGCAGGTACCTGCGCGCATCGGCATTGCCGGGGCCGGCGTACTGGGACGGCTGCTGGCCTGGCAGCTGGCTGCTGCTGGCCATCAGGTCACGGTATTCGACCCGGCCTGCGGACCGGCACCGGACTACGACCAGCCACGTGCGGCAGGCTTTACCGCCGCCGGCATGCTGAGCCCGCTGGCCGAGCTGGAGTGTGCCAACTGGGCGCTGGCCGATCTGGGTTGGCGCAGCATCCGCCTGTGGCAACAGGTGGTGGAGCAGCTGGCTACGCACGGACAATCTGTCTTTTTTGCACAGCGCGGCAGCCTGATGCTGGCGCACGGCACCGACATGGGCGCAGCACAGCGCCTGCTGGGCAGCCTGCAGAGCAAGGCCCCTGCCGGGCACACGGCGCCGCTGGCTACGCCGCTGAGCGCTGACGAGTTGCGGACGCTGGAGCCCGGCATTTCCCGCCAGCTGCGTGGCTGGATGCTGGAGCAGGAAGGCCAGATCCACACGGTCGAGGCGCTAGTCGGCCTGGCACAGGCAGCCACGGCCCTCGGTGCAGATTTCCGCTGGGGCACAGCGGCGCAGCAGGTGACGCCGCACGGCATTAATGGCGAACGCTTTGACTGGGTATTTGATGTGCGCGGCCTGGGCGCACGCGAAGGCAATAGTGGCATCGCTGCCAGCACGTCAGGGATCAATGTCGACTTCGTGCAACAGCTGCCAGCCGGCAGCGCCCTGCCCGACCAGCCGACGCGCGGCGTGCGCGGCGAGGTGTTCTGGCTGCACGCGCCTGGCGTGGAACTGCACCGCCCGCTGCGCCTGATGCACCCGCGCCACCGCGTCTATGTGGTGCCGCGCCCGGGCGACCTGATCGTGGTGGGCGCCAGCGAAATCGAGAGCGAAGACCGCAGCCCGGTGAGCCTGCGCAGCACGGTCGAATTGCTCGCCGCGGCACACGCCGTGCTGCCGGAGCTGACCGAAGCGCGCGTGATCCATAGCGAAAGCAATCTGCGCCCGGCACTGCCGGACAATATGCCAGTAATCCAGGTCACGCCCGGCCTGACGCGCATCAACGGCCTGTTCCGCCATGGCTGGCTGATTGCGCCAGCGCTGGTGGAAAACGCGCTGGCGGTATCGGCGCTGGCCTGATCAGGCCGGCCGCTGGCCAAACATGATGACCAGCATGCCGCTCAGGCACAGCGCAATGCCGATGCCATCGGCCATGCTGGGGCGCACGCCATCGACCAGCCAGAGCCAGACCAGTGCCGCGCTGATATAGACACCGCCATAGGCCGCATAGACGCGGCCGGAAGCCTGCGGGTGCAGCGTGAGCAGCCAGGCAAACAGCGCCAGACTGGCGGCAGCCGGCACTAGCAGCCAATTGCTGTAGCCCTGGCGCAGCCAGAGCCAGGGAAGATAGCAGCCAACAATCTCGGCCACTGCGGTGGCGATGAACAGGCCCAGGGTCTTGAGGATTTCCATGGCGGCGCAGTTTACAGCGGATAGCGTACCGGCTGTTCACTGGCCGCTTCCCGCACCGCGGCGATGCGCTGCACAAAGCGATCAGGATCGCCCAGAAAGCCATCTTCGTAGGCAATCACGCGCCAACCCGGGCCGGCTTTGGCCAGCTGTTGCAGCAATTCACCGGGCTGTAGCAGGAATTCAGGACTGGAAGGCCGACCCACGCTGGCATTGCCGTCGGCAAAGGTTTCGTACAACAACACGCCACCGGGCTGCACGCTGGCAAACAGCTGCGGGAACAGCGCACGCCACAGGTAGTTGGTGACGACCACGCCGCCAAACTGGCGATCCGGCAGCGGCCAGGGGCTGCCGTCTTCCAGATCGGCCTGCACAGTGTCTCCCCACTGTGCGGCCAGCTGCAGGCTGTCCGGGTTGCGATCAACGCCAAGCGGCTGGTAGCCCTGCTGCGCCAGCCAGCGCATATGGCGGCCTGAACCACAGGCGACATCCAGCACCTGGGTGCCGGCAGGAATCAGATGGGTAAAGCGGCGTATCCAGCTGGAGGGCTGGGGAGCGGGAGTGGTCATGATGGGCAAGCTACAGGATCGGCAGTCAGTGTCAGACCTGACTGTAGCTGGCCTGGATCAGCCTTGCAGCAAGCGTTGACAAGACGATGTACGCGTTCAGAGCTTGACGTTGACGATGGTGGCCTGCATCAGCGCCACCAGCTTGGAACTGTCGCCGGTATAGGCATGGACTTCACCGGTGCAGACGGTGAGCATCTTGCCGGCATTGGTGACCTTGCCGATGGCGACGAAACGGTCACCAATGGCCGGGCGCAGCAGGTTGATCTTGAACTCGGCGGTGACGACTTCGCAGCCTGCCGGAGCCTTGGTCAGCGCAGCGTAACCACAGGCGCTGTCCACAATGCTGGTGACGGCGCCGGCATGGATAAAACCCTGCTGCTGCGACAGGTGCTTCGAAAACGGCATGGCGATCTGCACTTCGCCCTCCTGGGCCAGCAGCAGTTCGGCGCCGAGGGTGGCCATCAGGCCCTGTTTCTGGAAGCTGTCGGCAATGCGCTGGGCGATATCGCTCATGGGAATCCATCCTTCTGGTGAAAATCCGATGCTAGTTGACGGCAACGTCAATCTGGCTACGGAGTTTCACTAGGGGTGTCTAGCGGATTCAGAGCAGGCTCAGCAGTTCGCGCGTCAGATCGGCGGCGGGAATCGGCTTGCAGCCGCTGGCGTTCTGGCCGGACCAGAGCGGCGTGAAATCGCCCGATCCCTGGCTTTCGGCCTTGGCGCGCAGCGGCGCCGAGGCGGCGGTAGCCAGCGGGAACGCCGGCGCCAGCGGGTTCATCGGGCCGAGCTCACGCATCATGCGGTTGACAATGCCACGCGCGGGGCGGCCGGAGTAGATGTTGGTGAGCGCGGTGTGGCGCGCCTGCGGGCTTTGCAGCGCGGCGCGGTGAATGGCGCTGGTCGTGGCCTCGGGGCAGCACAGGTAGGCGGTGCCCACCTGCACGCCGGCCGCACCCAGGTCGACGGCGGCCTTGACGCCACGGGCATCGGCAATGCCGCCAGCGGCGATCACGGGCACCTTGACGGCATCAAGCACCTGCGGCAACAGCGCAAAGGTGCCAATCTGGGTGCTGATGTCATCGCTCAGGAACATGCCGCGATGGCCACCGGCCTCCACGCCCTGCGCAATGATGGCGTCCACGCCCTGCTGCTCCAGCCAGATCGCTTCTTCAACCGTGGTGGCGGAGGACAGGATTTTGGCACCGGTGCTACGCACGCGATCCAGCAGGTAGCCGTCTGGCAGGCCGAAGTGGAAACTGACCACCTTGGGTGGATACGCGCAGAGCACATCGGCCATGTCGTCGTTGAACGGCATGCGCATCGGGCCTGGCGGGAAGGCATCCGGATCAATCTCCAGTTCATGGTAGTAGTGGCCAAACAGGCCCTTCCAGACCGCCGCCCGGCCCCGGTCCAACACCGGGGGCTGGTGGGCGAAGAAGTTGAGGTTGACGGGGTTGGCGGTCTTGTCGCGGATGGTGCGCAGCTCCTGGTCCAGCGTCTCGGGGGTGAGCATGGCACAAGGGAGTGAACCCAGGGCGCCGGTGCTGGAAACGGCTATGGCCAGGGTGCTGTTTTGCACGCCGGCCATGGGGGCCTGGATGAGGGGGTGCTGGAGGTTCAGGAGAGTTTGCAGGTGCATTTTGGCGGTCACTCCACCACTACCGCCGTCCCGCTGGCAGACACCATCAGCATGCCGTTGCCCTGCCCCAGCACCTCGTAGTCCAGGTCAATGCCAACAACAGCATTGGCCCCAAGCGCCTGTGCGCGTTCCTGCAGTTCCCGCATGGCAATATCGCGCGCCTTCTGCAGCTCGCGCTCGTACATGCCGGAACGGCCACCGACGATATCGCGCAGGCCGGCAAACAGATCCTTGAAAACGTTGGCGCCCAGGATGGCCTCGCCGGCAACCACGCCGCAGTATTGCGTGATGCGCTTGCCGTCGATGCTGGGGGTGGTGGTGACGATCATGGGATTTCTCCTGAAGGGGTGGCACAACTGGCATGCCCTGCCCCGCTGCACAGCGAGGAAGAGGCACCGCGCTTCACATCATGCCATGACGCCATGACGGACGCGAATGTCTCGAATGCCGCCTCTTCTCCGTATAAACCCCGGGTATCAAAACTCTGTCAATTCCCATTTATAAGACCATTGCATAACCTCCCTCAACGCGTCACTTGCCATCGTTCCCGCTGAAAATCCCGCCATTTCGACTGCTTTGCTCCGCTCAAGAGGGGGCGATGGAGTTGACCCACTTCGGTGGACGGGTACTGGTTTGATACTCAAACCGTTTCGGGTGTTGTCTCGGCATGCACATGGGCATCCTCGACAACATCAAACAGGGCTTCGTTGCTCCTTTCAAAGTTCAGGGGTGCGAGGTAGCCCAGGCCACTGTGGCGGCGCCGGGGGTTGTACCAGCCTTCAATCCAGGTGAAGACCGCCATGCGGGCCTGCGCCTTGCTCTGGAAGGTGCTGCGCTCGATGAGTTCGCCCTCTAGGCTGGCAAAGAAGCTCTCGGCCATTGCGTTGTCGTACGCATCGCCCACGGTCCCCATCGAAGGTCGCACCTGCATCTGCCGGCAGCGCTCGCCAAAGGCCAGGCTGGTGTACTGGCTGCCTTGGTCCGAGTGGTGGATGACGCTCTTGGGTTTGCGCTGCTCAAGGGCCATGTTCAAGGCCTCGAGAACAAGGTCTGCGGTCATGCGTTCTCCCATGGCCC
>NZ_JAZDCI010000014.1:0-42732 GCF_036312245.1 Brachymonas sp. J145
GCGATGATCTTGGCAACCACGCCAGCGCCCACGGTACGGCCACCTTCGCGGATGGCGAAACGCAGGCCTTCTTCCATGGCGATCGGGGCGATCAGCTTCACGGTGATGGACACGTTGTCACCCGGCATCACCATTTCCTTGTCGGCCGGCAGCTCGATGGAACCGGTCACGTCCGTGGTACGGAAGTAGAACTGGGGACGGTAGTTGTTGAAGAACGGCGTGTGACGGCCACCTTCGTCCTTGGACAGCACGTACACCTCGGCGGTGAACTCGGTGTGCGGCTTGATGGAGCCCGGCTTGCACAGCACCTGGCCGCGCTCGACGTCTTCACGCTTGGTGCCACGCAGCAGGATACCGACGTTGTCGCCAGCCTGACCCTGGTCCAGCAGCTTGCGGAACATTTCCACGCCCGTGCAGGTCGTCTTCTGGGTGTCCTTGATACCCACGATCTCGATTTCCTCGCCGACCTTGATAATGCCGCGCTCGACGCGACCGGTCACCACGGTACCACGGCCGGAGATGGAGAACACGTCTTCCACCGGCATCAGGAAAGTGCCGTCCACGGCGCGCTCGGGCGTCGGGATGTAGCTATCCAGGGCTTCGGCCAGCTTCATGATGGCGCCTTCGCCCAGGTCGCCGGTGTCGCCTTCCAGCGCCATCTTGGCAGAACCCTTCACGATCGGGGTGTCGTCACCCGGGAAGTCGTACTTGCTCAGCAGCTCGCGCACTTCCATCTCGACCAGCTCCAGCAGCTCCTCGTCGTCCACCATGTCGCACTTGTTCAGGAACACGATGATGTAGGGCACGCCAACCTGACGGGACAGCAGGATGTGCTCGCGCGTCTGGGGCATCGGGCCGTCAGCAGCGGAACAGACCAGGATAGCGCCGTCCATCTGGGCCGCACCGGTAATCATGTTCTTCACATAGTCCGCGTGGCCGGGGCAGTCCACGTGTGCGTAGTGGCGGTTGGCCGTTTCGTACTCGACGTGGGAAGTGTTGATAGTGATGCCGCGGGCCTTTTCTTCGGGCGCGTTATCGATCTGGCTGTAGTCGCGGGCGTCGCCGCCGAACTTCCTGGCCAGCACGGTAGCGATCGCTGCCGTCAGGGTGGTCTTGCCGTGGTCCACGTGACCGATGGTGCCTACGTTGACGTGCGGCTTGCTCCGTTCAAACTTTTCTTTTGCCATGATTGGCTTCCTTTCAAATAAATGAGCTATGCCCGTGAACTGGTTTTACGTCTGCATGCTGTCACGGTATCTCTGGCCACGGGCAGCCGGAGGTGCAGCATCACAGACAAACGGAAGCCCGGCTACAGGTAGCCGGGCACTTGTGCTTACTTGGAACGTGCAGCGATGATCGCTTCGGACACGTTGCGCGGAGCTTCAGAGTAGTGCTTGAACTCCATCGTGTAGTTGGCACGACCTTGCGTCATGGAGCGCAGTGCCGTAGCGTAGCCGAACATTTCGGACAGCGGAACTTCAGCCTTGATCGCCTTGCCGCCGCCTACCATGTCGTCCATGCCCTGCACCATGCCGCGCTTGGAAGACAGGTCGCCCATCACGGTACCAGCGTACTCTTCAGGGGTTTCCACTTCCACGGCCATCATGGGCTCCAGGATCACCGGGTTGGCCTTCTTGCAGGCTTCCTTGAAACCGAAGATGGCGGCCATCTTGAACGCCTGCTCGGACGAGTCCACATCGTGGTAGGAACCGAAGGTCAGGGCGACCTTCACGTCAACCACCGGGTAGCCTGCCAGCACGCCGGCGTTCAGGGCTTCTTCGACACCCTTCTGCACCGCAGGGATGTATTCGCGCGGAACCACGCCACCCTTGATCTCGTCCAGGAACTCGAAGCCCTTGCCGGTCTCGTTGGGTTCGACGCGGAACACCACGTGACCGTACTGACCCTTACCACCGGACTGACGCACGAACTTGCCGTCGACATCGACCACCTGCTTGCGGATGGTCTCGCGGTAGGCCACTTGCGGCTTGCCCACGTTGGCTTCCACGTTGAACTCGCGCTTCATGCGGTCCACGATAATCTCGAGGTGCAGCTCGCCCATGCCGGCGATGATGGTCTGACCGGATTCTTCGTCGGTACGGACGCGGAAGGACGGGTCTTCTGCAGCCAGGCGGGACAGGGCGATACCCATCTTTTCCTGGTCAGCCTTGGTCTTGGGCTCGACGGCCTGGGCAATCACGGGCTCGGGGAACACCATGCGCTCCAGGATCACCGGGGCAGACAGGTCACACAGGGTTTCACCGGTGGTGACTTCCTTCAGGCCCACGCAAGCAGCGATGTCGCCGGCGCGGATCTCTTCGATTTCCTGACGCTCGTTGGCGTGCATCTGCACGATACGGCCGATACGCTCTTTCTTGCCCTTGGTGGAGTTCAGCACCGTGTCACCCTTGTTCAGCACGCCGGAGTAGACACGCACAAAGGTCAGCTGGCCGACGAAGGGGTCGGTCATCAACTTGAATGCCAGGGCAGAGAACTTCTCGTTGTCGTCGGCTTCACGCGTGACGGGGTTCTCGTCTTCGTCGGTACCGGCAACCGGGGGGATGTCCTTCGGAGAGGGCAGCAGGTCCAGCACGGCGTCCAGCATGCGCTGCACACCCTTGTTCTTGAACGCGGAACCGCACAGCATCGGCTGGATTTCGGTAGCGATGGTACGCTGGCGCAGACCGGCGATGATGTCTTCTTCGGACAGGTCACCTTCTTCCAGGTACTTGTTCATCAGCTCTTCAGTGGCTTCCGCTGCGGACTCGACCATCTTTTCGCGCCATTCCTTGGCGGTATCTTCCAGCTCAGCAGGGATGTCGATGTACTCGAACTTCATGCCCTGGGAAGCCTCGTCCCACAGGATGCCCTTCATCTTGATCAGGTCGATCACGCCCTTGAAGCCGTCTTCGGCACCAACGGGAATAACGATCGGCACCGGGTTGGCCTTCAGGCGCAGCTTCATCTGGTCCACGACCTTGAAGAAGTTGGCACCAGTACGGTCCATCTTGTTCACGAAGGCCAGACGCGGCACCTTGTGCTTGTTGGCCTGACGCCACACGGTTTCGGACTGCGGCTGCACGCCACCCACGGCACAGTAGACCATCACGGCACCGTCCAGCACGCGCATGGAACGCTCCACCTCAATGGTGAAGTCCACGTGGCCAGGAGTGTCGATGATGTTGATGCGGTGTTCGGGGCGAGACAGGTCCATGCCCTTCCAGAAGCAGGTCACGGCAGAGGAGGTAATCGTGATGCCACGCTCCTGCTCCTGCTCCATCCAGTCGGTAGTAGCAGCGCCATCGTGCACTTCACCCAGCTTGTGGGTCACACCGGTGTAGAACAGGATACGCTCGGACGTGGTGGTCTTGCCGGCGTCAATGTGCGCAGAAATACCGATGTTGCGGTAGCGCTCGATAGGAGTCTTGCGGGCCATGATGAACCTTTGGATGTACTTGAGAAAAAGATATTTTACTAGAACCGCCGTACGGCGGCATGACGATCCCATGATGCAGCACAGGGCTTGCGGCAGCCATGCCGCCGAAGCCCTGTTCCTGGATCGTCTTCCGGACGAAAATCCGATTAGAAGCGGAAGTGCGAGAAGGCCTTGTTGGCTTCGGCCATGCGGTGCACTTCGTCACGACGCTTCATGGCGCCACCGCGGCCTTCGCAGGCTTCCAGCATCTCGTTGGCCAGGCGTGCGGCCATGGACTTCTCGCCACGCTTGCGGGCGGCGTCCTTGATCCAGCGCATCGACAGGGCCAGACGACGCACCGGGCGCACTTCGACCGGCACCTGGTAGTTGGCACCACCCACGCGGCGGGATTTCACTTCCACCATGGGCTTGACGTTGTTGATGGCGGTGTTGAACAGCTCCAGCGGATCCTTGCCGGCCTTCTTTTCCATCTGCTCCAGAGCGCCGTAGATGATGCGCTCGGCAACCGCCTTCTTGCCGCCTTCCATGATCACGTTCATGAATTTGGACAGCTCTACGCTACCGAACTTGGGATCCGGCAGGATTTCACGTTTAGGGACTTCACGACGACGTGGCATTTTCTTAACCTCTTGCTTCAGTTGGCACCATTTCAGGTACCGCGAGTGCCATCAGGACACCCACTTACTCGACCCGCATGCACGAAAAAACGGTTGGCACGCTTTCCGGGTCACTACGCCTGTTGCAGCCTGCCTGGCCGCACAAGCACCGAATGACGAAAACCTATCAGGCCTTCTTGGGACGCTTGGCACCGTACTTGGAACGGGACTGCTTGCGGTCCTTCACGCCCTGCAGGTCCAGGGAACCGCGGACGATGTGGTAACGCACACCGGGAAGGTCTTTCACACGACCGCCGCGAACCAGCACCACGCTGTGTTCCTGCAGGTTGTGGCCTTCACCACCGATGTAGGAGATGACCTCGAAACCATTGGTCAGGCGCACCTTGGCAACCTTACGCATGGCGGAGTTGGGCTTCTTGGGAGTGGTGGTGTACACACGGGTGCACACGCCACGGCGCTGCGGGCAGTTCTCCATCGCAGGGCTCTTGGATTTGACGACTTCGACCGTACGTCCTTGACGCACGAGCTGGTTGATAGTTGGCACTGATGCCTCCCTCTCAGGATGTGTAATTCCCTAAACGTGAACGAATTACGGGTTGATGAACGTGAATTCTCCGGCGGGCGCACAGGGCATGACCCCGGCAATATTCCGCGGAGCCTGACAGTTTAGCCTGCATGTTGTTGTCTTGGCAAGCCCTTTTGTCTGGCGCAGACAGCAGAACGCCCCGGCTGGCGGGGCGTTCTGGCTGGAAAACAACACTGCGGCTTACTTGAACCACAGCATGATGGTGTCCCAGAGGCGACGGAAGAAGCCGGCTTCGTTGACCGCCTGCAGCGCCAGCAGCGGACGCGTGGCGAGTACCTGATCGCCCAGCTTCACCTGCAGCGTGCCGACCTGCTGGTCCTTGGCGACTGGCGCCAGCAGCGGATCGGGGCGTTCGACCTGGGTGCTCAGCTCGCCGGCGCGGCCAGTCGGTACGGCAACGGCAATCGCCTCGTGACGACCAAGTCCGACTTCGCTCTGCTCGCCCTTCCAGATGCGCGCCTGCACCGCCGCCTGTTCGGCACCGAACAGCTGGATGCCCTCGAAGGCGGTGTAGCCCCAGTTCAGCAGCTTCTGCGTCTCGTTGGCGCGGGCCGCTTCGCTGGCAGTGCCGAACACGATGGCCAGGATGCGGCGGCCTTCGGGCATGTTGGGGAAGTCACGCTTGGCGGTGGCGATCAGGTTGTAGCCGGCCGCATTGGTGTGGCCGGTCTTCAGGCCGTCCACGGTGGGATCACGGAACAGCAGGCTGTTGCGGTTGTTGGCGTTGGATTCGGGCGTGCCGGGATAGCTGTACTGCTTGATGGCGTAGTAGTGCACGTATTCCGGAAAGTCGTTCAGCAGACGCGTGGACAGGATCGCCATGTCACGCGCGGTGGTGGTGTGGCCTTCGGCCGTGAGGCCCTCGGCGTTGCGGTAGCCGGTGTTGTTCATGCCGAGCGTGCGGGCCGCATCGTTCATTTTCTGCACAAAGGCTTCCTCGCTGCCGGCCAGGCCTTCGGCCAGGGCCATGGTGGCATCGTTGCCGGACTGCACGATCATGCCCTTGATCAGGTCTTCCACGCGGACCTGCATGCTGGGCTCGATGAACATGCGCGAACCGGGCATCTTCCAGGCCTTCTGGCTGACGCCAAAGGTCTGGTCGAGCGTGATCTGCTTGTTGCGCAGCGCGTCGAACACGATGTAAGCGGTCATCAGCTTGGTCAGCGAGGCCGGCTCCATCGGTACGTCCATGTCCTTGGCGGCCAGCACCTGGTTGCCGGCGCTGATATCGATCAGCATGTAGCTGCGCGCGGCGATTTCGGGTGGCACCGGAAAGCCCTGGGTGGCACCCACCGCGGTAGCGGCAGAAGCTGGCAGGGCGGGCTGGCTGGCCGCAGCAGAGGCGGTGGCAGCTGCCGGGGCGGTCTGGGCGATGACGGTGCCGCTGGCGGCAAACAGGCTGGCCGCTGCAATCAGGGCGGCCTGGCAGCGGAGGGAACGGAATCGGGACATGGACATGGGAATGGCTGTGGCGCCCATCAGCATGACGGGCGCCAGAAGGAAAGGACTCAGGACTGGACAGGGACAACTTGCAGATGGCGCAACACGATCTGCCTCAGCAAGGGCAATTGTCCATGAAAGAAGTGGCCGACACCGGGAACAACGGTGACAGGAAGTGACTGCGGGCGCGCCCAGTCCATGACGGAAGCGAGTGGCACGACATCATCTTCCTCGCCGTGCACCACCAGGGTGCGGGCGTGCCAGTCGGCAGCGACCGGCTCGACCGGGAAACGGCTGGTGGCCGGACCGACCAGCACCAGCTGCTCGGGCAGGCGCGGGGCGGCTTCAGCAGTCAGGCGTGCCATGGCGTTGGCCGTGACAAAGGCGCCGAAGGAGAAGCCGGCCAGTGCCAGTGGACCTTGCGGTGCCACCTGCTGGATCACCTGCAGCAGGTCGTCGAGTTCGCCGCGGCCATCGTCATGCGTGCCGGCGCTGGCGCCGACACCGCGGAAATTGTAGCGCACCGCATTCCAGCCAGCCAGCACGAAGGCGCGCGCCAGCGTCTGCACCACCTTGTTCTGCATGGTGCCACCAAACAGCGGGTGCGGGTGGGAAATCACGGCCGTGCCCTTGGGCGTGGCGTCTGCAGGACGGTCCAGCAGGGCCTCGATCAGGCCGGCAGCACCCTGCAGCTGCAGGGCTTCGGTCTTGGCGTTCATCTCAGCGTCCTACAGTGGGCGGCAGCAGCAGGCGCTCGACCACCTGGCCATCCTGCAAATGGCTTTGCACGATCTCGTCGATATCGCTCTGGTCGACAAAGGTGTACCAGACGGCTTCGGGATAGACCACGGCGACCGGGGCACCGGCGCAGCGGTCCAGGCAACCGGCCTTGTTGACGCGCACCTTGCCGGCACCAGCCAGCCCCAATTCCTTGACGCGCTGCTTGCAGTAGGCGAAGGATTCCTCGGCCTTGTGGTCGGCGCAGCAGGCCTCTCCGTTGTCCCGCTGGTTGAGACAGAAGAAGATGTGGCGCTGGTAGTAGGAGCCCGGCTGGGAGGATTCTGCCGGTGCGGCGGACGGCGTTTGCGGTGTAGTCATGCAGGGAATTGTATGTGCTTGCGGCCACTTGCACAGGGGCAGCGGCACGGATCTGCACTCAACGCGGGGGCTTGAGCGTACGTCGGGCCAGCAGCAGCAGGGCCAGCCAGGGCCAGCACCAGCCCAGCCACTGCGCCATGCCGTAGAAGCGGCGGAAATCGGCACGCATGGCGGTGGACAGCATCCAGTCGTGGTAGACCGGAATGGCGGCCTGGTTGAGCAGGTAGAGCTGTGCCAGCAAGAGCAGCAGCGCCAGCGCAGCACACAGGCGCGGCGGCAGCCACAAGCAGGCGATGGCGGCGGCGACGGCTGCCGCCAGACTGATCTGCAGCGGCTGCCAGCTCCAGGCCCAGCTGACATCGGCACGCAAGGACAACTTGAGCGCCAGTCCGGTGGCCAGCACGCCGGCCAGCGCCAGCAGCAGCAAGGCCAGCAGGCGCTCCGCGCGCCCACGCAGGATGCCAAAGGCGAGCAGGCAGACGGCCAGCAGGCCCAGCGCCATCACCACGTACTCGATTTCCGGCAACATGGGCTGGAACTCAATGGCGCGCATCGGCAGCCAGTCGAGGAACGGCGTGTCCTGCAGCCATTCGGCCAGCAGTTTTTCCAGTCGCTCCAGGATCTGGCCGAGACCGAAAGGTACCGGTAGCGGGTAGAGCAAGGCCAGCGGCCAGACCAGCAGCAGTGCCAGTTCGCCCTGGTAGCCCGGCACCAGCCCCTCGCTGGCCCAGCGCTGCCAGCGGCCAAAGACGCCGAGCTTCTCGATCAGCCAGGCCAGCAGGCCGCCGCTGAGCGCACCCGCGCTATTGAGCGCCAGATCCAGATTCGAGCTGGTACGCTGCGGCAGCCAGCACTGGGTGGTCTCCATGGTGAAGGACATGGCGACACCAGCCAGCGCGGCCAGCAGCGGCCCCCAGCGGCGCAGTTCTGGACTGTCGCTGCGCAGCATGGCCAGCGCCAGCAGGAAACCGAACGGGATATAGCCTAGGTAGTTGGTGATGATGTCGAACCAGGTCCAGTAGCGCGGCGGCGATGCCAGCAGGTAGGCGGTACAGGACAGGCCGCTGTCACGCCAGCCGGTAAAGGGATAGAGCGACAGGTAGAGGATCAGCGCCAGGCACAGCAATGCCAGCGGCCAGGCCGTGCTCCCGCCCGGCCTGGCGGTCTGCGTGGCAGCTGGCTTGGCGGGGCGCTGTGTCATGGGTGTCTATCCCGTGGCGTGACGGGTCGGGTTCAGAAGGGCTTGAGGACGACCAGCAGCACGATGAACAGCATCAGCACGATCGGTGCCTCGTTGTACCAGCGATACCAGACGTGGCTGCGGTGGTTGATGCCGGCCTGCCAATTCTTGAGGATGCGCACGCAGCTGACCTGGTAGGCCAGCACCAGTGCCACCAGCGTGAGCTTGGCGTGCATCCAGCCGTTGCCCGGGCCGCGCAGGCCGATGCCGTAGCCCAGCCAGAGCCAGAGGCCGAAGGCCACGGCCACCACCATCAGGATGTGGGTGAAACGCAGCAGCTTGCCGGCCATCAGCAGCAGGCGATCACGTTCGGCATGGGAATCGGCCGGCACCATGGCCAGGTTGACGAAGATGCGCGGCAGGTAGAACAGGCCGGCAAACCAGCTGGCGATAAAGATGATGTGAAAGGCCTTGGCCAACAGATATCCCATGCGACTTCCTTGGGCAGCAGCACGACGGACTACCCCATGGCGGCCTTCTTGCACTGCAACAGATAACGCCAAATGATAGCGCGCCCGCTGCGGGCAGCGCCCGATCCGAAAAAAAACCCCGGCAGCAATGTCCGGGGTGCAAGTGCATTCCGCTACCAGGGGCAGCGAAATCCCGCCCAGGGAGGAAGGCGGGGAAGCCCGAAAGCTCCGGGAACCAATCTAGCACGGGCCGGCTGGCCCGGGGCGCCGGATTTGCGTCTGCAAATGCAACTTGCAAGCTGTTGCAGGATGCCGCACCTGGCTGCCGGCTTGCCGGTGGCGGTTCAGGTCCTAGAATGTCCGCATGCCCGATCCGGGCCTGTTCCTGATGATTCCTGTGAGCGACATGACCACTCCCTACGCCTCTTTTCCCGCCGGCCGTCCGCGCCGCCTGCGTTTTGATACTGCCACGCGCAACCTGGTGCGCGAGCACAGCGTCACGGCGCATGACTTCATCTACCCGGTGTTCGTACACGAAGGCACGAACCTGCGCCAGCCGGTAGCCAGCATGCCGGGCGTGGAGCGCCTGAGCATCGACCTGCTGCTGCCGGTGGCCGAGCGCTGCCTGAAGCTGGGTGTGCCCTTTATCGACCTGTTCCCGGCGATTGACGCCTCGCTGAAAACCGAAGACGGCAGCGAAGCGCTGAACCCGGACGGCCTGATCCCGCGCACGATCCAGGCGCTGAAGCGCGAGTTTCCCGAGCTGGGCGTAATGACGGACGTGGCGCTCGATCCCTACACCAGCCATGGCCAGGACGGCGTGATCGACGAGACCGGCTATATCCTGAACGACCGCACGGTCGAGATCCTGACGCAGCAGTCAGTGCTGCATGCACAGGCCGGCGCTGACATCATCTCGCCGAGCGACATGATGGACGGTCGCATTGGCGCGATCCGCCAGGCCTTCGAAGCCCAGGGCCTGATCAACACGCGCCTGATGGCCTACAGCGCCAAGTACGCCAGCAGTTTCTACGGCCCGTTCCGCGATGCCGTGGGCTCTTCGGCCAACCTTGGCAAGAGCAACAAGAAGGTCTACCAGATGGATCCGGCCAACTCCGACGAGGCGCTGCGCGAAGTCGCCATGGACATCGCCGAGGGTGCCGACATGGTGATGGTCAAGCCCGGCCTGCCGTATCTGGACGTGCTTTACCGCGTGAAGCAGACCTTCCGCGTGCCGACCTTTGCCTACCAGGTGAGCGGCGAATACGCCATGATCAAGGCGGCGGCTCAGAACGGCTGGATCGATCACGATGCGGTGATGATGGAATCGCTGCTGGCGTTCAAGCGCGCCGGTGCCGACGGCATCCTGACCTATTTTGCGCTGGATGCGGCCGAATGGCTGCGCCAGCAGGCCTGATGCGCTGAGACCTGCCATGGTGCCTGCGCACGTTACCGCGGTCGAGTTCCACGGCAACACGCTGCGTTTTCTGGAGGCGCTGCCCACGACAGCGCCGGAGCAGGGCTTTGTCTGGATTTTCCTGGGACGCGAGCAGCTGCCGGACACGCTGCCCTGGCTGCAACAGGCCGCCAGCCGCCTGGGCGGCTCACCGATGCTGGACCTGCACTGCCAGGACCTGGCTACCGAGGAGCATCCCTCGCGCTACGACTACACCTCGGTCTATGACCTGATCGTGTTCCGCCGGCTGCCGTTTGCTTCCGAGCTGGCGGCACAGGGACAGCTGCCCAGCCACGGCACGGCCGATCCGCTGGTCTGGGGCCAACTGCATTCGCTGGCGGTGGGTTTTGTCGTCTACGACCGGTTGCTGATCAGCGTGCATCCGGACGGCTGCCAGTCGGCACGCCAGTTCGTGCAGCGCTTTCTGGCGGATGTGCAACTGGGCGTGGACGTGAGCACGGCGCGGAATCGCATGCCGCTGAACCCGAGCGACCTGGTGCTGCGCATGATCAACCAGATGGTGGACAGCTACCTGGACCTGCGCAAGCAGCTGGCCGACCGGCTGGAACGCTGGCAGCAGCAACTGTTGCAGACCAACGCCGGCTTTGCCAACTGGAATGCGCTGATGGCAGCGCGCAACCAGCTGCATGCGCTGGAAGACCTGTGTGAGGAACAGCACGATGCGATGCAGGAATGGCTGGACAGCCTGGCCGAACACCTGCCAGCCGCGCAGGCCGGCCTGTCGGGCAAGGAGCTGACCGCGCACCACGACCTGCTGATTGCACGCGGACGTGACGTGATCGAGCATATCCAGCGTGTGCTGCACCATGTGCGCCGGCTGGAACAATCGGCCGAAACTGCAGTGCAGATCCATTTCAGCGCACAGGGCAATCGCACCAACGACATCATGCGCGTGCTGACCACGCTGACCGCGATTTTCCTGCCGCTGAACCTGATCGCCGGCATTTTCGGCATGAACTTTCTGGAGATGCCGCTGCTCAAGCTCAACATCGGCTTCTGGATTGCCATTGGCAGCATGCTGTCGATTGCGGTGCTGCTGAGCCTGTGGTTCTGGCGCAAGCACTATCTGCGTAGCGACGATTGATGCCTGGCGGGTGTAATTAATAGCATTTCAGGGTTTTACCTAGGATGGTTGCGAGGGCAATCTCGCTATAGTTCCGGGACACGCTGATGCACACGCTGCAGCAGCACAGAGGCCGAGGAGACACAGCCCAAAAAATAGTGCAACAGCACACCCGAATGCCGACAGCTAGCGCTGTCGGCATTTTTCATGGGCGGCTGGATCAACGGCTGTAGGCAGATTCGCCATGGCTGCTGATGTCCAGCCCCTGGCGCTCGTCCTCTTCACTGACGCGCAGGCCGATGGTCATGCCGATCAGCTTGCAGAGCACGACCGTGACTACGCCGGACCAGACGATGGTGATCAGCACGCCTTCGATCTGGACCCAGAGCTGGTGCAGCATGTCAAAGTCTGCCGCGCCCATGCCACCCAGCGCCGGCGCAGTGAACACGCCCACCAGCACGGCGCCAACGATGCCGCCAACCCCATGGATGCCAAAGGCATCGAAGGCATCATCGACCTTGAGCAGGCGCTTCAGGCCGGTCACGCCCCAGAAACAGATCGGGGACACTAGCAGACCCATGGCGATGCCACCCATCACGCCTACGCTGCCGGCTGCAGGGGTAATCACGACCAGGCCGGCGATGGCACCAGAGGCAGCGCCCAGCATGGAAGGCTTGCGGCCCAGCACGACTTCGGTCAGCAGCCAGCCCAGCACGGCAGCAGCCGTAGCCATCAGGGTGTTCACGAAGGCCAGTGCCGCCGTACCATTGGCTTCCAGGGCAGAGCCACCATTGAAGCCGAACCAGCCCACCCACAGCAGGGCAGCGCCCACCATGGTCAGCGTCAGGCTGTGCGGCATCAGCGCCTCACGGCCATAGCCGATACGCTTGCCCAGCACATAGGCTGCCACCAGGCCGGCAACACCGGCGTTGATGTGCACCACGGTACCACCGGCAAAATCCAGTGCGCCCTTGCCGAACAGGTAGCCGTTGCCGGACCAGACCATGTGCGCGATCGGCAAGTAGCTGAGCGTGAACCACAGGCCGATGAAGGTCATCAGCGCGGCAAAGCGCATGCGCTCGGCTAGCGAGCCGACGATGATGGCGCAGCTGATGGCGGCGAACGAACACTGGAAGGCGACAAAGGCCAGTTCCGGGATCTTGGCATCGGCACTGAAGGTATCACCCAGGGCGTCCACACCGACACCGCTCAGGAACAGCTTGCCGAAATCGCCGTAGATGGCACCACCACCGCTGAAGGCGAGGCTGTAGCCGTAGAAGGCCCACAGCACGGCAACCATGGAAAACACGGCAAAGACCTGCATCAGCACGGACAGCATGTTCTTGCTGCGCGCCAGGCCGCCGTAGAACAGCGCGATACCGGGCAGGCTCATCATGATCACGAGTAGGGTGGAGGTGAGCAGCCAGGCCACGTCACCCTTGTTGACGGTAGCTTCGACGGCCGGGGTCTGGGCCAGTGCGCTGGCACTGGTCAATGCCAGCGCCATGACAGCGGCCAGCCGGGAGGGAAGGGACTTCATCATGGAGATTCTCCTGTTGGGGGGATGGCCTCAGAGGGCGATGCTGCCGGACTCGCCGGTACGGATGCGGATGACCTGTTCCAGCTCAGTGACGAAAATCTTGCCGTCACCGATCTTGCCGGTACGGGCGCTGGCCTGGATGGTCTCGAGTACCTGCTCGACGATGGCATCGTCCACCGCAGCTTCGAGCTTGATCTTGGGCAGAAAATCGACGACATATTCGGCGCCGCGGTAGAGCTCGGTATGGCCTTTCTGACGGCCAAAGCCTTTCACTTCGGTGACGGTGACGCCGCGCACACCGATGTCTGACAGGGCTTCACGCACGTCGTCGAGCTTGAAGGGTTTGATGATCACGGTGATGAGCTTCATGTTCGGGTACTCCTGGTGAGGGTCTGCAGGTGACGCGTATGGCGCGTCGCACAGGAATCAAAAAGCATATTTCATGCCAATAATGGCCTTGGGCTTGTTCACATAGCCCCAGGCATCGTCCTGGTTGGCACCCGCCACGGCTGCCGTCACGGTCAGCCCGGGCTGAGCCGTCCAGGCCAGGCCCAGGCTGTAATCGGTGTAATCGGGCAGGCCGCTGGCCTGGCGCGCACCGCCATCCAGCATGGTGTGACCGACACTGGCCTGCAGCGCCACGGCCTCGCTGACCGGGTAATTCACAGCCAGGTTGAGATAGCCGGTGTTCTTGCCACCCTCCAAGCCGAAGTAGCGGTCGGACACGGTATGCGAATACTTGAGCGTGGCCGGGCCATAGGTGGCACCGGCATAGACCTCGGTGGTGTTGAGCACGCCGGAGCCGGGATACTGGTAGCGCAGCGCGCCTACGTCCCAGGCCAGCAGGCCGGTCTCGAAACGGTAGCCACCGTAAAAGTCCATTTCGAGATGGGCGGTGCCGCTGCTACTGGGCAAGCGCACGCTGGAGTTCCAGTTGCCCACGTAAAAGCCGTTGCCGAAGTCATGGTCCAAGCCGGCTTGCAGGGCCGGGCGCAGCTTCTTCTCTTCGCCGCTGTGGTTGATGTACTGGTCCTGGCCACGGTACTTATACAGTGTGACCGCACCCATATTGGCACTGAGGCCGCCAGCCGACGGTGCGGCCTCCTGGGCCAGGGCCCTGGTGGCAGACAGGCCGGACAACAGTGTGATGACCAGAACCGCAGGGATTGCAGGGATAGTGCGCATGATGATCCTCCCGATCGCGTATGAGTGAATGACTGCATGCGATATCAAGCAAGATATGTGCCAAGTCTGTAAGCAGGCGTTTTTTGCCGCGATGCAGCAAGAGGCACACGAAACATGCACTGCATTGGTGCGTTTCGCCCGGGTTTGGTGCTTTTCCCGACACACTCTGACACATGGCAGCGGGAAGCTGTCATGTTGTCGGCAAGTTTCCCCCGTCATAATCGATCGGGACAACCTGCCATGTGCCTGGTGGCGGGTCCTTACCAAGAACCATGAAGGAGACAGCATGAGCTACACCATCGAGATCCAGTCCACCGACGGCACCGGCACTTTCAGCGCCTATGTCGCCGAACCTGCATCGGGCAAGGGCCCGGCCCTGGTCATCTGCCAGGAAATCTTTGGCGTGAACGAGACCATGCGCCAGGTGGCCGACCGCTATGCCGAGGAAGGCTATGTGGCCATCGTGCCGGACCTGTTCTGGCGGCTGGAGCCGGGCGTGGAGCTGGACTATTCGCCGGAAGGCTGGGAGAAGGCCTTCGGCTTCTTCAACAACTTTGACCAGAATGTGGGCGCACAGGACATTGGCACCGTGCTGATGACGGCGCGCACCAGCCTGGAGGCCTGCAATGACTACCCCAAGGCCGGCGTGGTGGGCTACTGCCTGGGCGGCAAGATGGCGTATCTGGCGGCCTGCCGCACCGATGCCGACGTGTCGGTGGGCTATTACGGTACCGGCATCGAAGCCAGGCTGGACGAGATGGTCAACATCAAGGGCCAGCTGGTGCTGCACTTTGCCGGCCAGGACGAATACTGCCCGGCCGAAGCGCAGGAGCAGATCAAGGCTGCTGCCGCCCAGCACGACAACGTGCAGGTGTTCGAGTACCCGGGCGTGCAACACGCCTTCGCGCGCCCAAACGGCAACCACTATGATGCCGCAGCCGACGCCATCGCCATGGAGCGCACGCTGCAGGCGCTGTCGGCCCTGAAGGCCTGATCCTACGTCTGCTTGCAAGCTTGTCCCACCCGCCGCAAGTCAGGGCTTTTCTACACTGAACCCAGTGCTGCTGCAGATGACAGACGTCACCGCAGCAGTCCTTTCACCCGGATGCACTGACATCCCTATTGAATGGAGATAAAGCAATGACCGCCATCAACAAGGACACCATCGAAGGCAACTGGAAGCAATTCAAGGGCAAGATCAAGGAACAGTGGGGCAAGCTCACCGACGACGATCTGGACGTGATCGACGGCAAGCGCCAGCAGCTGGTCGGCAAGATCCAGGAGCGCGCCGGCATTGCCCGCGACGAAGCTGAAAAGCAGCTGGCCGACTGGGAAGCGCGTCACCCTGACGCCCGTTTCCACGACTAAGTCCTGCTGACGACGGTACCCGCTGCCGTCTGCATGACAACCGTCCTGCTGCTAGCAGGGCGGTTTTTTCTTGCCTGGCGCAGATCAGCTTGGCAAGAATCATGGCATGATATAGTTATTTAGTATTCATATTATCGCCATGTCCCTCGCCTTTGTCCCCAGTCGTGCCCTGCTCGGGCTGGAAGCGCCACCGGTCATGGTCGAGGTGCATCTGGCACCCGGCCTGCCCAGTTTCACCCTGGTCGGGCTAGCCGATACCGAGGTCAAGGAAGCGCGTGAACGCGTGCGTTGCGCGATCCAGAATGCCGGACTGGACTTTCCGCACAACCGGCGCATCACGGTCAATCTGGCTCCGGCCGACCTGCCCAAGGATTCCGGCCGCTTCGACCTGCCGATCGCCATGGGGATTCTGGCGGCCAGCGACCAGGTCGATGCGAGTCGGCTGGCGGATCATGTGTTTGCCGGTGAGCTGTCGCTGTCCGGCGAGCTGAAGCCGGTACGCGGCGCGCTCGCCATGGCGGCCGCGCATTGCCAGCAGGGCGATTCCGCCGCGCTGGTCCTGCCGCACGACAGCGCCTGCGAGGCCGCGCTGGTGCCCGGCCTGCAGGTCTATGGCGCCCGCACGCTGGGTGATGTGGTGCAGGCCTTTGCGCCCGCTGGATCACAACAGGAACTGCCTGAAGGCTGGTACCGCATGCAGCCGGATCCGGCACGCCAGTCCACGCCGCGCTATCCGGATCTGGCCGATGTGAAAGGCCAGGCCGCAGCGCGCCGGGCATTGGAGATTGCCGCCGCCGGCCAGCATTCGATGCTGCTGCTGGGCCCGCCAGGATCGGGCAAGTCCATGCTGGCACAGCGCTTTGCCGGCCTGCTGCCACCGATGCAGCCGCAACAGGCGCTGGCTGCCGCGGCCGTGGCCAGCCTGGCCGGACACTTCACGCCAGAGCAGTGGGGGCAGCGGCCGATGCGCTCGCCGCACCACACTTCCAGTGCGGTGGCATTGGTCGGTGGTGGCTCACCCCCACGCCCTGGCGAGATCTCGCTCGCTTGCCACGGCACACTATTTCTCGACGAGATCCCCGAATTTCCACGCCCCGCACTGGAGGCCTTGCGCGAGCCATTGGAGACCGGAAAAATCCATATCTCGCGCGCCGGCCGGCAAGCGGTGTTTCCGGCGCACTTCCAGCTGATCGCCGCGATGAATCCCTGCCCCTGCGGCTATCTGGGCAGCCGCATCCGGCCCTGCCGCTGTACGCCAGACCAGGTACGGCGTTACCAGGGCAAACTTAGCGGCCCCTTGCTGGACCGGATCGACCTGCAACTGGAAGTGCAGGCCTTGCCACCCGAAGAGCTGCTGACCGCCAGCGCCGGAGAGAACAGTGCCACCGTGCAGCAACGCGTGGTGGCAGCACGCGAGCGCGCCCTGCAGCGTCAGGGCAGCCCGAACCAGTTGCTGGAGGGGCTGGCACTGGAAGCCAGTGCGCAGCTCGATGGCGCCGCCAGCGGCTTTCTGCAGAAGGCGGCACGCCAACTCGGCTGGAGTGCGCGCAGCACGCATCGCACCCTGCGCGTGGCGCGCACGATTGCCGACCTGGCCGAAAGTGACAGCATCTCGATTCCGCATCTGGCCGAGGCCATGCAATTGCGGCGCGGATTGCTGCACCAGCATTGACGGGGCGCGAATGTCGGGCAAAATCAGGGCTTTACACGACCCATACCAGACCCTGCCCCATACATTGCATTCTCTACATCAGCGACATGGCCCCAGACGAATCGGCCCTGTGCGTTCCCGACATCCTGAAAGTGGCCCGCAAGGCCAACCAGGACTTCCAGATCACCGGCGTGCTGCTGTTTGACGGCGAACACTTCATCCAGTATATCGAAGGCCCGCCCGAAGCCATCCACCAGCTGATGGACAACATCCGGGGCGATGCACGACACCAGCAGGTCGAAGTGCTGGTCGATGCGCCACTGCAAGGCCTGCGCCGCTTTGCCGACTGGCGCATGGGCTATGTCTATCGCGAAGATGGCAGCATCCACAACCGGCTGAAGCAGGCCAACGCCGAGCAGGCGCTGCAGCAGTTCGCAGAGGACATCGCCGACTGCGATCTGCTGTAAGGCAGCGCCTTACAGGCCCAGGTTGGGCGACAGCGCGCGCTCGACCTCTGCCAGCGGTGCGCCGCTGCGTGCGGCCATGTCCTGCACCTGTTCCTCGTTGATCTTGCCAACGTTGAAGTAGGTGCTGTCCGGGTGGCTGAAGTAGAAGCCGCTGACGCTGGAAGCCGGCGTCATGGCATAGCTGTCGGTCAGGCCCATACCGATGTCCTCGGCGCGCAGCAACTCGAACAGCGGGCGCTTGACGCGGTGGTCCGGGCAAGCCGGATAGCCCGGTGCCGGGCGGATGCCGACGTACTTTTCAGCGATCAGCTGGGCGTTGTCCAGCGTCTCGTCAGCAGCGTAACCCCACAGGTCGGTACGCACGCGCTGGTGCAGGCATTCGGCAAAGGCCTCGGCCAGGCGATCGGCCAGCGCCTTGAACATGATGCTGCTGTAGTCGTCATGGGTGGCGGCAAATACCGCTTCCTGCTTCTCGGCACCGATACCGGCGGTCACGGCAAAGGCGCCAATGTAATCTGGCGCCACGCCCTGCGGCGCGATGAAATCGGACAGGCAGCGGCTCGGACGCATCACGCCGTCCACCGCCTGCTTCTCGGCCTGCTGGCGCAAGCCATACCAGGTCAGCACGGCCTGCTCGCGCTGCTCGTCGGCGTACAGCTCGATATCGTCATCGCGCACGGTGTTGGCCGGCCAGAAACCCATCACGCCATTCGCGGTCAGCCATTTCTGTTCGATGATCTGCTTGAGCATGGCCTGCGCATCGGCATAGACCTTGCGCGCTTCCTCGCCCACCACCTCATCGTCGAGGATGTTGGGAAACTTGCCGGCCAGATCCCAGGTCTGGAAGAACGGGCCCCAGTCGAGGAAACGCACCAGTTCGGCCAGATCGAAATTGCGGAATTCGCGGCGGCCGATGAACTTGGGCACCGGCGGCTGGTAGCCGTTCCAGTCAATCGCCGTCTTGTTGGCACGCGCCTGGGCCAGCGGCCACAGCGGCTGCTGCTTCTTGCCGGCGTGCAACTGGCGCACGCGCTCGTAGTCGGTGCGCACCTCCTCCAGGTAGCTGTCCAGCGATTCGCCCAGCAGGTTCTGCGCCACGCCCACGCTGCGCGAGGCATCGGGCACATAGACCACCGGGCCTTCGTACTTGGGCGCAATCTTGACCGCCGTGTGCACGCGGCTGGTGGTGGCGCCGCCGATCAGCAGCGGAATGCCACGCGTGCGGAAGTAGTCGTCCTTCTGCATCTCGCCAGCCACGTACTGCATCTCTTCCAGGCTCGGCGTGATCAGGCCGCTGACACCGACGATATCGGCGCCTTCTTCCTTGGCCTTGGCCAGGATCTCGTGGCAGGGCACCATCACGCCCATGTTGACCACGTCAAAGTTGTTGCACTGGAGCACCACGGTGACGATGTTCTTGCCAATGTCGTGCACGTCGCCCTTGACCGTGGCCATGACGATCTTGCCGCGCGACTTCACGTCCATGCCGGCGGCTTCCTGCTGGCGCTTTTCTTCCTCGATATAGGGCACCAGGTGCGCCACCGCCTGCTTCATCACGCGCGCCGATTTCACCACCTGCGGCAGGAACATCTTGCCGGCACCGAACAGGTCGCCGACCACGTTCATGCCGTCCATCAGCGGACCCTCGATCACGTGCAGCGGACGGCCACCGTCGGCCTGGATCAGCTGCCAGGTTTCCTCGGTATCCTCGACGATGAAATCGGTGATGCCGTGCACCAGCGCGTGGCTCAGGCGCTGCTTGACCGGCAGATTGCGCCATTCCAGCTTCTTGCTGTCGTCCTTGGCCGCGCCCTTGGCACGCTCGGCGATTTCCAGCAGGCGTTCGGCGGCATCGGGGCGGCGGTTCAGTACCACGTCCTCGACGCGCTCACGCAGTTCGGCATCAAGCTCGTCATAGACACCCACCATGCCGGCGTTGACGATGCCCATGTCCATGCCAGCCTGGATCGCGTGGTACAGGAACACGGTGTGGATTGCCTCGCGCACCGGCTCGTTGCCGCGGAAGCTGAAGCTCACGTTGGAGACACCGCCGCTGACCTTGGCACCGGGCAGGCTCTGCTTGATCCAGCGCACCGCGTTGATGAAGTCCACCGCATAGTTGCTGTGCTCCTCGATGCCGGTGGCAATCGCGAAGATGTTCGGGTCGAAAATGATGTCCTCGGGCGGGAAGCCGACCTCGTCGACCAGCACGCGGTAGGCACGTTCGCAGATCTCGGTCTTGCGCTCGAAGGTATCGGCCTGGCCCTTCTCGTCAAACGCCATCACCACGGCGGCCGCGCCATAGCGCTTGATCAGCCTGGCCTGGCGCTTGAACTCGTCCACGCCTTCCTTCATGCTAATCGAGTTGACAATCGGCTTGCCCTGGATGCAGCGCAAGCCAGCCTCGATCACCGACCACTTGGAGCTGTCCACCATGATCGGCACGCGTGCGATATCGGGCTCGCTGGCGATCAGGTTCAGGAAGCGCACCATGGCGGCCTCGCTGTCCAGCATCGCCTCGTCCATGTTGATGTCGATCACCTGCGCGCCGTTCTCGACCTGCTGGCGTGCCACGGCCAGCGCTTCCTCGTACTGGTCGTTCAGGATCATGCGCGCGAAGGCCTTGGAGCCGGTCACGTTGGTGCGTTCACCGACGTTGATGAACAGGCTGCTGGCATCGACCGACAGCGGCTCGAGGCCGGACAGGCGCATCGGCGGCAGCGGGGCAGACGGGTTGGCGGTGGGCAAATCGGAGGCAGACATGGCGAAACTTTCAGGCATACAGGCGGCAGGAGGACGGCGGAAGGTCAGGCAGCATCGCTGGCAAAACGCGCCAGCATCACGCCGCGCGGACGCAGCGGCTGCACTTTCTCGCCGATCGCGGCGATGTGGTCCGGCGTGGTGCCGCAGCAGCCGCCGACGATGTTGACCAGGCCTTCGGCCGCAAATTCATGCACCAGGCGGCTGGTGACTTCCGGCGTCTCGTCAAAGCCGGTCTCGCTCATCGGATTGGGCAGGCCGGCGTTGGGGTAGCAGCTGATGAAGGTATCGCCGGCAATCTGGTTCAGCTCCTGGATGTAGGGACGCATCAGCGCCGCACCCAGCGCGCAGTTCAGGCCGATGGACAGCGGCTGCACATGGCGCACGCTGTACCAGAAGGCGGTCACAGTCTGGCCGCTCAGCACGCGGCCGGAGGCGTCGGTCACGGTACCGCTGATCATGATCGGCAGGCGTTCGCCGGAATCGTCGAAGAACTCCTCGATGGCGAACAGCGCCGCCTTGGCGTTGAGCGTGTCGAAGATCGTCTCGACCAGCAGCACGTCGGCACCACCATCGACCAGGCCCTTGACCTGCTCGTAGTAGGAGGCCCGCAGCGACTCGAAGGTGACATTGCGTGCTGCCGGATCGTTCACGTCCGGGCTGATGCTGGCGGTCTTGGGCGTGGGGCCTAGGGCACCCGCCACATAGCGTGGCTTGTCCGGTGTGCTGTACTTGTCGCAGGCAGCACGTGCCAGCTTGGCCGATTCCAGGTTCATCTCGTAGGCCAGCTCACCCATGCCGTAGTCGTCCTGGGCGATGCTGGTGGCACCAAAGGTGTTGGTCTCGATGATGTCGGCACCGGCGGCCAGATAGCCTTCGTGGATCTGGCGGATGATGTCCGGCTGCGTCAGGCTGAGCAGTTCGTTGTTGCCCTTGACGTCACGCGGGAAATCCTTGAAACGCTCGCCACGGTACTGTTCCTCGGTCAGCTTGAAACGCTGCACCATGGTGCCCATCGCTCCATCCAGGATGACGATGCGCTGGCGCAGGATATCGGGCAGGGCTTGGGCACGGGTATAGCGGGGCAGATTCATGCCCGAATTGTAAGCTGCCGGGCATGTGCGGGCTTGCAAGCGGTCATTTATCTCCTACACTGAAAACAGGTCCTGCGCGGACGTCTTGCTTCCCCCTGTTCAAGGAGTCGCCATGAAGATCCTGCTGGCTGTCGATGGCAGCACCTATACCAAGAAGATGCTGGTCTATCTGGTCCAGAACCGCGACATGTTCGCCACGCACAACCAGAGCCACACGCTGCTGACCGTGCTGCCAGCCCTGCCGGCACGCGTGCGCAACGCCCTGAGCAAGGAACAACTGCTGCAGTACCAGGCCGAGGAAACCGACAAGGTGCTGGAGCCGGTGCTGACCTACCTGGCGCGCCACGACATCCGTCCGCACGTGCTGAGCCGGGTCGGCGATCCGGGCAGCACGATTGCCGAGATTGCCAGGGAAGAAAAATTCGGCATGGTGATCATGGGTTCGCACGGCCAGGGCGCTTTAGGCAACCTGCTGATGGGCTCGGTCGCCACGCGCGTGCTGGCCGAGTGCGAGGTGCCGGTACTGCTGGTGCGCTGATTCCCCAACCGCACCAAAAAAATCTGCACGCCCGTACGGGCCAGGCACCACGGCAGCAGCCGGAAAAGTTACCATGTGCAACATCTCAGCACAAGGACATTCCCATGGGACTTTTTCAATGGACAGAACGCAGCAGTGAGGTGCTGCGTCAGGGTGGCAGCATTGCCCCCGATGAACGCCTGCCCTGGCCGCAGACCGGGCTGATGGGCATCCAGCACGTGATCGCCATGTTTGGCTCGACCGTGCTGGCCCCCATCCTGATGGGTTTCGACCCGAACCTGGCGATCTTCATGAGCGGCATCGGCACGCTCATCTTCTTCCTGTTTACCGGCGGCAAGGTGCCGAGCTATCTGGGCAGCAGCTTTGCCTTTATCGGCGTGGTGGTGGCTGCCACCGGCTATGGTGGCAGCGGGCCCAACCTGAACCTGGCGGTGGCGCTGGGTGGCATCATCGTCTGCGGCCTGGTCTACATGCTGATCGGCCTGCTGGTGCAACTGATCGGCACGCGCTGGATCGAGAGCCTGATGCCGCCAGTCGTCACCGGTGCCGTGGTGGCGGTGATCGGCCTGAACCTGGCCGCGATTCCGGTGAAGAACATGGCTGCCAGCAACTTTGACAGCTGGATGCAGGCCGTCACCTTCATCTGCGTGGCGCTGGTCGCCGTGCTGACGCGCGGCATGCTGCAGCGCCTGCTGATCCTGTTTGGCCTGCTGGTCGCCACCGTGGTCTACGTGATGCTGACCAACGGCCTGGGCATGGGCAAGCCGATGGATTTTTCCGGCATCGTCGCCGCGCCCTGGTTCGGCCTGCCGCAGTTCACCGCGCCGGTGTTTGACAGCCGGGCGATCCTGCTGATCGTGCCGGTGGTGTTCATCCTGGTGGCAGAAAACCTGGGCCATATCAAGGCGGTGAGCGCCATGTCCGGGCGCAATGTGGACGGCTACATGGGCCGCGCCTTTATCGGCGATGGCATTGCCACCATGGTCAGCGGCTCGGCTGGTGGCACCGGCGTCACCACCTATGCCGAGAACATCGGCGTGATGGCGGCGACCCGCATCTACTCCACTGCGGTGTTCGTGGCGGCTGCGCTGATCGCGCTGCTGCTCGGCTTCAGTCCCAAGTTCGGTGCCGTGATCCAGGCGATTCCGCTGCCGGTGATGGGCGGCGTCAGCATCGTGGTGTTCGGCCTGATTGCCGTCTCCGGCGCCAATATCTGGGTGCGCAACCAGGTCGATTTCGGCAATACCAGCAACCTGATGGTGGCCGCCATCACGCTGGTGCTGGGCACCGGCGACTTCACGCTGGCCTTTGGCGACTTCAGGCTCGGCGGCATCGGCACCGCCACCTTTGGCGCGATCTTGCTGCACCAGCTGCTGCGACTGCGGCGCAACTGAGGGGCGTCACCCCCCAATGCAAGAGGCTGCCGATTTGCATCGGCAGCCTCTTTTTTCCTGTTCCGGCGGATCAGCCGCGCAAACGGTCGATCAGGCCGTTCAGCGCTTCCAGCGAGCCGAAGTGGATCGCCAGCTCGCCAACCTCCTCGATACGGCCGTTGCGCTTGACGCGCTTTTTCACGCGTACTTCGACCTCGGCCGCCAGCAGGTCCGACAGCTCTTCTTCCACGCTACGCACATCACCGGATTTTTCACGGCGCACACGCTGCGGCTTGAGCTCGAATTCCTCGCCCAGCTTCTTCACCAGCTTCTCGGCCTCGCGCACCGACAGCTTCTTGTTGGCAATCTGCTGCGCCGCCGTGATCTGGTGCGCCTTGTCCAGACTCAACAAGGCACGTGCATGGCCCATGTCCAGGTCGCCGGCCATCAGCATGGTCTGTACCGGATCGGCCAGCTGCAGCAGGCGCAGCAGGTTGCTGGCGGCGCTGCGGCTGCGACCCACGGCCTGCGCCGCCTGCTCGTGCGTCAGGCCAAACTCGCGCACCAGGCGCTGCAGGCCCTGGGCTTCTTCCAGCGGGTTCAGGTCCTCGCGCTGCATGTTCTCGATCAGCGCCATCACGGCAGCCGCTTCGTCGGCCACCTCGCGTACCAGCACCGGCACGCTGTCCAGGCCAGCCAGGCCGGCGGCGCGGAAACGCCGCTCGCCAGCGATGATCTCGTACTTGCCGGCATTGTCGCCACCAATCAGCGGGCGCACCAGAATCGGCTGCATGACACCTTGCGACTTGATGCTTTCGGCCAGCTCGTAGAGCGCGCCTTCGTCCATGTGCGTGCGCGGCTGGTAGACGCCGGGCACCAGCTGTGTCAGCGGCAGGGTACCGGGCTGGCCATCGGCCAGCACCGTCGTGCTGTCATCGGTGGTCAGGTCGATACCGGCCTTGCCACTGACCTTGGGGCCCAGCAGTGCCTCCAGACCACGTCCCAGACCCTTGTTGCGTTTCGTCGTTGCCATTTCTTGTTCCTTCAGGCTGCTGCCAGCAGTTGGCGCAGCAGCAGCTGGCCCTGCGGCCAATCTCCCAATCCACTGTCGGCATTCACATGCCCCAGCGCCCCGACATCCTGCCATTGGCTGCCCCATTGCCGCGCCAGATCGCGTGAACGCTCCAGCGTGCAGAAGGGATCATCGCGGCTGGCCAGCAGCAGGCTGGGAAAAGGCAAGGCCCGGGTATCGGTGCCTTTCCAGCTGTGCAGCTGCGGTAGCGGCTGTTGCTGCAGATCCGGCGGTGCCACCAGCAGCGCCGCCTTGACGCGCGCCGTGTGCTGCGAATGGCCGGCCCAGGCCGCCACCAGCCAGCATCCCAGGCTGTGCGCCACCAGCACCGCAGGCTGTTCCGACTGCAGCAGCTGTTCTTCCAGCTGCATCATCCAGTCGCCACGCAGCGGCTGTTCCCAGTCATGCTGCTGCACGCGCTGGTAACCAGACTGCTGTTCCCACAGCGTCTGCCAGTGCTCCGGGCCACTGCCATGCCAACCGGGGAGTGTCAGGACGCGCATGCCACTGCCTCAGTCATTCTGCACGCGCTGCACCATCTCCCGGGCAAACTCGACAAAGGCCTTGCTGCCCTTGGCCGAGGCATCGAACACGACGCCAGGCAGGCCATAGCTGGGCGCTTCGGCCAGACGCACGTTGCGCGGGATCACGGTCTCGAACACCTTGTCGCCAAAGTGTTCCTTGAGCTGTTCGCTGACCTGCTGCTGCAGCGTGATGCGCGGATCGTACATCACGCGCAACAGGCCGATCACCTTGAGCTCCGGATTCAGGTTGGCGTGTACCTGGCGGATCGTGTTGACCAGATCGGTCAGGCCTTCGAGCGCAAAGTATTCACACTGCATCGGCACGATCACGCCATGGGCACAGCACAAGCCATTCAGTGTCAGCAGCGACAAGGCCGGCGGGCAGTCGATCAGGATGAAATCGTAGTTCTTCTTGACCTTGGACAGCGCCAGTTTCAGGCGCTTTTCACGGCGGTCCTGCGTCACCAGTTCCACTTCGGCACCTGCCAGTTCACGGTTGGCACCCAGTACATCGTAGCCGACCTGCTCCGGACTGACCACGGCATCAGCCACCTTGCAGTCTTCCAGCAGCACGTCGTACACGCTGTGTTCGAGCTGGCGCTTGTCCACGTTCGACCCCATGGTGGCATTGCCCTGCGGGTCCAGGTCAATCAGCAGTACCCGCTGACCCAGTCGTGCCAGTCCAGCCGCCAGGTTGACGGTCGTGGTGGTCTTGCCTACTCCACCTTTCTGGTTGGCAATACAGAATATGCGGGCCATGGGGAATGCTCTTCCTTTGAATGCTGGGATGAGGGGATTGTACGGGTCAGCTGCCGCAGCCCGATGAAAGCTGCGTCATGCTGGTACGCTTCGCTGCGATTAAGCTGCAGTATTGTCGGCCTGCAACCGCATCCAGACGATGCAGCGCTCGGCATCAAGCTGCGGCACCTGCAGTTGTTCCACGTGAAACACGGCGATACCCTGCGGCAGCGCATCGATCTCCGGCTGCGGATGCTTGCCCTTGAGCGCCATCCAGCAACCATTGTCTGCCAGCGCCTGGCGCGACCAGGCAGTGAAATCGGCCAGCGTGGCAAAGGCACGACTGCTGATCAGGTCGTAACGATCCTGCAGCTGCTCGACGCGGGCATGGATGGATTTCAGATTCGGCAGGCGCAGCTGGGTCGCGGCGGTCTGGATGAAGGCAGCCTTCTTGCCGACAGTGTCCACGCAATGCACCTGCAGCTTCGGGCAACAGATGGCAAACACCACGCCCGGCAGGCCACCACCGGAACCGACATCCAGCAAGCTGCTGGCTGCATACTGCTGATGATATGCCAGCAAGGACGGTACGGCGGCCAGGCTGTCCAGCAGGTGGTGCGTCAGCATTTGCTGCGGATCGCGTACTGCCGTCAGGTTGTAGACGCGGTTCCATTTTTGCAGCAGCTCCAGATAGGCCAGCAGCTGGCTCACCTGTTCATCGCTCAAGGGCAGGGACAGCGCTGCCAGACCCTGGCGCAGCTCGGCTTCCATGCTCATGCCCGATCCTCCTGCTGTTCCGGCAGTTGCCGGGATTTTTTCAGATGGATCAGCAACAGCGAAATCGCCGCCGGGGTCACGCCACTGATGCGCGAGGCTTGGCCCAAGGTAGCCGGCTTGTGCTGGTTCAGCTTCTGGCGCACCTCGAAGCTCAGAGCCGGCACCTGCATGTAGTCGTAATCCCGTGGCAACGCCAGATGCTCGTAGTAGGCAGCGCGCTCCACCTCGGTCTTCTGGCGATCGATATACCCGGCGTACTTGATGCCGATCTCGACCTGCTCGATGATGGCGGCCTGGTCATCCGCTGCCGCTGTTTCACGTGAAACAGGCAGCTCGGGATGGGCGTACTTGCCGCCATCCAGCGACATCAGGCTGGCATAAGTCACTTCAGGTCGTCGCAACAGGTCGGCCAGGTTGTATTCATGGTCGATCGCCTTGCCCAGCACGCGCACCGCTTCTTCTGCCGGCAAGGTCTTCGGATTGACCCAGGTCGACTTGAGACGCTCTGTTTCACGTGAAACAGCATCGCGCTTGCGGTTGAAGGCATCCCAGCGGGCATCGTCCACCAGGCCCAGTTCACGGCCTGTTTCAGTCAGGCGCATGTCGGCATTGTCTTCACGCAACTGCAGGCGGAATTCGGCACGGCTGGTGAACATGCGATAGGGTTCGGTCACGCCCTTGGTGATCAGGTCATCAACCAGCACACCGAGATAGGCCTGGTCACGACCCGGCAACCAGGCCGGCTTGCCCAGGCATTGCAGCGCGGCATTGCAGCCGGCAAACAGGCCTTGCGCCGCTGCCTCTTCATAACCGGTGGTGCCATTGATCTGGCCGGCAAAGAACAGGCCGTTGATCTGCTGCGTCTCGAAGCTGGCCTTGAGGCTGCGCGGATCGAAGTAGTCGTATTCGATGGCGTAGCCAGGACGCAGGATGTGCGCATTTTCCAGGCCCGGCATGGAACGCACCAGCGCGTACTGGATATCGAAAGGCAGGCTGGTGGAGATACCGTTGGGGTAGATCTCGTGCGTATCCAGGCCTTCCGGCTCCAGGAAGATCTGGTGGCTGTCCTTGTCGGCAAAGCGGTTGATCTTGTCTTCCACGCTCGGGCAGTAGCGCGGGCCAACCCCTTCGATCTTGCCGGTGAACATCGGGCTGCGGTCAAAACCACTGCGGATGATGTCGTGCGTGCGCGCATTGGTATGCGTGATCCAGCACGGCACCTGGCGCGGGTGCATGGCGACCGAGCCCATATAGCTGAACACCGGCAGCTGCGGATTCAGGCCACCTGGCATGCCATCACCCGGCTGTGCCTCGAGCTTGTTGTAATCGATGCTGCGGCCATCCAGGCGCGGCGGCGTGCCGGTCTTGAGGCGACCTTGCGGCAGCTGCAGTTCCTTGAGGCGCGCCGACAGCGACACCGCCGGCGGATCACCGGCACGGCCGGCCTGGTAGTTGTTCAGGCCCACGTGGATGCGGCCATCCAGGAAGGTACCAGCCGTCAGCACCACGGTACGACCGCGGAACTGGATGCCGACTTCAGTCACGGCACCGGTGACGCGATCACCTTCCACCATCAGGTCGGTCACGGCCTGCTGGAACAGCGAGAGATTGGGCTGGTTTTCCAGCACGCGGCGGATGGCCGCCTTGTACAGTGCACGATCCGCCTGGGCACGCGTGGCTCGCACGGCCGGGCCCTTGCTGGAATTGAGCGTGCGGAACTGGATACCGGCTTCGTCCGTGGCCAGTGCCATGGCGCCACCCAGCGCATCTACTTCCTTGACCAGATGGCCCTTGCCGATACCGCCAATGCTGGGGTTGCAACTCATGGCACCCAGGGTATCGATGTTGTGCGTGAGCAGCAGGGTCTGACAACCCATGCGGGCCGCAGCCAGCGCCGCTTCGGTACCGGCATGGCCGCCACCGACCACGATGACGTCGAATTCCTGTGGATAAATCATGTATAACCGCTTGACAAGGACTGGACAAAAAAGCACGCCAACACACCGGACCGGGTTGCCGGAGAGGGGACGTGCCTGGAAAAAAAGCTTCCGGGACGCCATTTTAGCGGCTGGGGCTGATCCTGTCTGCACACCGACTGTTCACTCTGGAACTCCGATGACCAATCAACAACCTGCGATAGCCTGCCGGCCTGGCTGTGCTGCCTGCTGCATCGCGCCCAGCATCAGCAGCCCGATTCCGGATCCGCAGGGTGGTCCGGCCAGGCCCAAACCGGCTGGCATTCCCTGTGGACAACTGGATGAACAACTGCGCTGCCGCCTGTTTGGCCAACCCGGCAGACCGGCCGTCTGCAGCCAATTGGCCCCGGCTGTGGATATGTGCGGCAGCGATCCCGATCCGGCGCGCGCCCGGGTCCATGCCATGCAGTTTCTCGACCAACTGGAGCGACTTACTGCCCCATCCTGGGCACGTCAAGGTACAACCCTGTAGACAAGTTTTGCATAAGCAGGGACTTATCCACAGATTCCGGATCGGGGTGACAATTGTTGTCGGTGACTCCACAGCCCGGATACGCGATCATGCACCTGTTGTGGCAAAGGCCAAGCTATTGAATCAGAAAGCAAAAAAGTGCTTATCCACAGGAACCGTCTGCCCTCTATTACTACTACTACTTATATATATAAGATTCTTTAAAAGACAGGGGACAAGTTCGCCCTGAACAAAAAGACGCCACGCCATGTTCTCCGTACCTGTTCCAACCATCCCCATCGACGTAAAGACCGTGTTCTTTGCGTTCGAAGTCATTGCGACCTTTGCCTTTGCCTTGTCGGGCCTGTTCGTCGCGCGTGACAACAAGCTTGATGCCGTCGGCACCTTCATCGCCACCTTTCTGGCAGCCTTTGGTGGTGGAACCCTGCGCGACATCATGCTGATGCAGCGTCCGTTCTACTGGGTCACGCAAAGCGAACTGCTTTGGGGCATCCTGTTCATGTCGGTGCTGTCCAGCGTGACGCTGAAAGTCACGAAACTGCTGTCGAACCGCATCATCATGGTGGCTGATGCCATCGGCCTGGGCATCTTCAGTGCCACCGGTACGCACCTGGCCCTGCTGATGGGCTGGCCACCCATGCCTTGCGTGATGATTGGCGTGATCACCGCCACCTTTGGTGGCCTGCTGCGTGATGTCGTCTGCAACCAGAAGCCAATGCTGATGAGCGATCCCTCGCCTTATGCCAGCGTGGCCTTTGTCGGCAACTGGCTGCTGCTGGGCCTGATCCATCTGAACTGGATGAATACCTTCTGGAACATCGTGGTGGCAGCCAGCGTGATTGCCGGTGGTCGCCTGCTGCTGGCCTTCTTTGGTGTCAAGCTGCCGCAGCTGGATGGCCACTGACCCGGTCTGATCCTGGCTTGCAACGCCTCCGGCAGGCCGCTGGAGGCGTTTTTTCATGCTGATGCTGGCATGGATGGCCTGACAGGCCAAAAAACGCGCCAGGGAGCTGGAAAGGCTGCAAGCAGCTTTCAGGCTGTCTGCTCTGGCCGAAATCCACTGATTTGCCTGTTTATTAGGCAATTTCAGATGTTATATTGATGGATATATTAAGAGAGACCCACCATGTTTTTTGATCTGACCCAGGCGGATGCCCCGCTGGCTCCGCGCCATGTCTACCAGCTGCTGGTTGGTGGCATCGTTCCTCGCCCGATTGCCTGGATCAGCACGCGCAGTGCTGCCGGCATCGCCAACCTGGCACCGTACTCCTTCTTCAACGTGGCCAGCGTGAATCCGCCAGTGCTGTGCGTCACCCAGGTGAATCCGCCCAACGCAAGCGAAGCACGACCGCACAAGGACACGCTGAGCAATCTGCTCGAAACCCGGGAATGCGTGGTGCAGATTGCAGCCTCTTCGCAGTTGCAGGTGCTGAATACGTCGGCTGGCCTGTATCCACCAGACGTTGACGAATTTGAATTGGCTGGATTGCAGCCTGTGCCGAGTCAGCTGGTCGATGTGCCAGCGGTGGCTGATGCGCCGGTGCGCTACGAATGCCGCTTGCGCGAGGTGCTGCCGATTTCGACGCTGCCCATGGGAGGCACCATGATGCTGCTCGATGTGATCGGCATTGAAGTCCATGACAGCGTGGCCAGCGAACAGGGTATTGATCCGAAAAAACACGATGCGCTCGGCAAGCTGGGTGGCGATGGCTATAGCACCACGCGCGAACAGCAGTACCTGTCGCGCCCGGTGGTCAAGGCCTGAACACCAGGTTCATGTTCCACGTGAAACACCATGCTGGCAAGGCCGACAAATTAGCCGGCTTGACATTGACATGCTGGCAAGGTGCATCATGTGTCCATGGCTGCTGCATCGGGTAGTGGCCACACACTGAAAGGAAGAACCATGTCCCAGATCCAGCGTTTCCAGGTTACCGGCATGACTTGTGGCCATTGCGAAAAAGCCGTGACGCAGGCAATCCAGCAGGTGGATGCCGCCGCACAAGTGCGCATTGACCGCGCTGCCAATCTTGTTGAAGTCGAGTCTGGTGCCGATGCGGCTGCGCTGCGTGCTGCCATCATCGAGGAAGGTTACGAGACCGAGATCCTGAATGGCTGACCAGCCCTTGCCGGATACCGTGCAGTGGCCCGTGCATATCAGCACGGCCACGCGCCTGTCCGGCCTGTCGGCGCGCATGATCCGCCACTATGAATCACTAGGCCTGTTGCCCGGCATTGCGCGCAGCGAGAGCGGTTACCGGCTCTACGACGAGAACGATATCCACACGCTGCGTTTTATCCAGCGCGGGCGAAGCTTGGGCTTTGGGATGGAGCAGCTGACCGAGTTGCTCGGCCTGTGGCGTGACCAGGGACGCAGCAGCGCCCAGGTGCGGCAACTGGCACAACGCCATGCAGATGCCTTGGCACAGCGCATTGCCGATATGCAGGCGATGCAGGACACGCTGCGCACGCTGATCCATGCCTGCCATGGCGATGCGCGTCCCGAGTGCCCGATCCTGGACTCGCTGGCAGACCATGGTGGCAACCATGGCAGCCAGGCTTGCGGAGCGTGACCGATGGCACGGATGGCAGGTTTGGTTACAAAACTTCAGGCCTGATAACGCATGGCCATGCCATTCCGGGCAATACTGCAAGGTATGCGGAGCGCCACGGTGGTGACCGCGCAAGTGTCCAAGGACAAGGAAAGATATGACTATCAGCAAGATGATCAGCAAGACAGCCATGGCGATTGCCCTGACCGCCGGTGTCGGCCTGGCCGGCGTGGCACACGCTCAGCAGGGCGCTGCGCCCATGCAGCAGGCCAAGGCTGCGCTGAAGATCACCGCTGCCCAGGAAGGTGCCTGGAACAGCTTCATGAACACCTACGGCCAGGACTTCCGCCCGAGCGCCACGCCGTCTGCCAAGCAGTTCAACGCCATGAACACGACGCAGCGCATCGCCTTCCTGAAGCAGCGCATGAGCGAGGAAAGCGCCTTCATGAATCGCCGCTATGACGCCAACCTGGCGCTGTACAACGCGCTCGACGCCAACCAGAAGAAGGTGTTTGATGACATGACGGCCCAGCCCGAGCCGCAGCCGCGCAAGGCACCTGCCAAGAAGAAGTAAGCAGCCGCTGCCCTTCACCCAGTCAATGGCCTGCATCAGCAGGCCATTGCTGTTTCTGGCGGCTGCAACAGGCCGGGAGTGCCGACAACGCCATCATGGTCATGAAGGGCTGGATTACACTAGCGGCACGGTTTTCGGGCGCTCGGCGCCCTTGCAGCACGAGATGGGAGTACACGGCATGTTTGGATACAACGAAGAGCAGATCGCCTGGTTTGGCCTTACGTTTGGCGTGGGTGCCTTCATGCTGTACATGGTGTTCATCATTGCGCAGCTGGCCTGGGAGTCCAAGGCCGGCAAGACCGGCACCTTCTGGCTGTTCCTGGCGCTGGGCCTGGGTTTCACCGGCTTTGTCGCCAAGCTCCTGATCGAGTACATCATCGAAAAGGGCCAGATCCTGTAAGGCGCATGCCGCCGCCGGTGCGTGCAGCATGCGTAGCCCGCACGCCGATTATTTCTTGTGCATCTGGGCTTCGGCGTCCAGAACGTCGCCGTCGGTAAACAGGAATTCACGCAGGTACTCGTCAAACTTGGGGTCCTGGCGGCGGATCCACTCCAGCGTCATGGCGGCGTGTTCCTTCTCCTCGTCCCGGTTGTGCTCCAGGATCTTCTTCAGCCCCTGATCCTTGCAGGCATCGGCGCGCTGGTTGTACCAGTCTACGGCTTCCAGCTCTTCCATCAGGGACACGATAGCGCGGTGCATGTCGCGCGTGGCGTCGGTCAGTTCGTTGATTGGCTCGTGATAACCTTCGTTAGACATGTAGCCTCCTTTGGCAGTTGGCCCACGACAGTGTGGAAAACCCACTATAGCCCGGTTATGTTGCAGCGCATGTCAGCATTAACCGCATGCTGGCCGGCGCATCAGCGCCGAATGGCACGCAGCCGCCGCAACTGCCGGTCGTGTAGGCAGGACAGCAGCAACAAGGCGCAGATACTGCCGAGCAGGGCAAATGCCATGTCGGACTGGGTATCCCACGGATCACCCTGGGTACCGAGGAAGGCCTCGGCCGATTCGCCGCTCAGCAGGGCCACCCACCACTCCAGCAGCTCGTAGAAGGAGCTGATGAACATCACCACGCAGACGATCAGGAAGGCGCGCAGTTTCGGTCCTTGTACATGGTCACCGCGCAGCAGGATCTCGCGCGCGATCATGGCCGGCACAAAACCTTGCACGAAGTGGCCGATCTTGTCATAGGGGTTGCGCATGGTGCCAAGCCAGTCCTGCAGCCAGAAGCCGAATGGCGTCTTGGCGTAAGTGTAGATGCCACCATAGATCAGGATCACGCAGTGCAGGAAGATCAGCCCGTAGAGCAGGCTGGTGAGCGGATAGCGCCGGTGCGTGGCCCAGAGCAGTGGCAGCGCGATCATCACCGGCAGGGTTTCGAGCAGCCAGGTCATGCGGTCGCTGGTCAGCCACCAGGAAATGGCGAGAATCAGCAGCATGGCCAGTGAGGCCAGCATCAGGGCCGGCTGACGCGGATCAGAAGGGCTGGTGGACGACATGGTTGCAGGAACTCCAGATAATGGGTGCATGGCGCTGATCAGGCGCGTCGATTTTTTCCACGATACCACTGCCATGCCCCATCTCATCTTTTTGTGCGGACACGCCGGTACCGGCAAGACCACGCTGGCCAAGCGGCTGGTACGTGAACTCAATGACCGCAGCGAGGATTCCTATTGCATGCTGGACAAGGACACCTTGTACGGCAATTTCAGCTCGGCCGTGATGGGCGTGCTGACGGGCAACCCGAACGACCGCGACAGCCCAGTCTATCTGGACAACCTGCGCAATCCGGAATATGCGGGCCTGCTGGATACGGCGCGCGACAACCTGGAGCTGGGTACACATGTGCTGGTGGTGGCGCCGCTGTCGCGCGAGATCAAGGCGCACCAGCTGATCGATCGCGACTGGTTGCGCGTCGGGCCGGAGGTGCAGATCACCGTGGTCTGGGTGCATCTGCAGGAAGCCGAGGCGCGTCGACGTATCGAGCTGCGCGGCAACCCGAACGACGAATGGAAGCTGCAGCACTGGGATCAGTACCGCACGCGGCTGTTCCAGCCGAATCCGGATGAGTACCCGGAGCTGTTCCAGTTCGACAACACGCAGGATGACGGTACGCGCTACCGTGAACTGCTGGAAATGTTGCTGCTGGTGGAACAGCAGGGCCGCACGGCATAGCGTATTGCAATCGCTGCAAGTGCATCCATGTACGAAGACAAAGGAGAATTGTTCATGAGCACAGACACCACGATCCAGACCCCGCGCCAGTTGGAGCATATTGTGGCCGGCCAGCCCACTTCCGATGGTGCCGGCGTGCAGTTGACGCGCGTGATTGCACAGGAGCTGCAACAGCGGCTGGATCCGTTCCTGATGATGGACCAGTTTGGCAGCGACAACCCGGATGACTACATCGCCGGTTTTCCGAACCACCCCCACCGGGGATTCGAGACCATCACCTACATGATTGCCGGCCGCATGAAGCACAACGACAGTGGCGGCAACGAAGGCATACTGGAAAACGGCGGCGTGCAGTGGATGACGGCCGGCAGCGGCGTGATCCACTCCGAGCTGCCGCAACAGGAAGAAGGCACGATGGAAGGCTTTCAGCTCTGGCTGAACCTGCCGGCCAGCGACAAGATGTGTGCGCCCTGGTACCAGGACTTCCAGGCGGATGACCTGCCGCAGCTGACCACGCCCGAAGGCGTGAAAGTGATCGTGATTGCCGGTGAAAGCCATGGTGCGGCCAGCACGGTGCAGCGCCCGGTGACGCAGCCGCTGTATCTGGACTTGCACATGCCGGCCGGCAGCCGCTTTGAGCAGCCGATTCCGGAAGGCCACCATGCCTTTGTCTATGTCTACCGTGGCAAGGTACTAGTAGGCGGCCAGGCCGTGGGCACGCAGCGTCTGGGCATCCTGGCGCAGACACCGGGATCGGATGGCGTGGTGCTGGAGACCAGCGTGGACAGCAAGGTGCTGCTGATTGCCGGCAAGCCGCTGCACGAGCCTATCGTGCAGTACGGTCCGTTCGTGATGAACACGCAGGAGCAGATCTTCCAGGCGTTGCGCGACATGCAGAGCGGCAAGCTGGTGCAGCAGCCGGCCTGAATGGGTAAAAAAAACGGCTGCTTCCTGAGGAGCAGCCGGTTAGCCAAAGACGCCTGCCACAATCGTGCGCAGGCGTTTTTTGTCAGGCCAGTTCCTGCCCTTTCGTTTCCTTGCCCAGCAGCAGCACCGCCAGCGCACCGATACTGATCGATACCGCAAACAGCGTGAAGATGGCGCTGGTGTTCCAGCCGGCGCCGCCGAGCATGGGGATCATCAGCGGGCCGAGGATGCCACCGACGCGGCCAATGGCGGCTGCGGTGCCGACGCCGCTGCCACGGATGGCGGTGGGGTAGTTCTCGGGCGTGTAGGCGTACAGGCCGCCCCAGGCACCGAGGTTGAAGAAGGACAGCAGCACGCCGTAGAGCAGCAGCGTGCTTTCGGTGCTGGCATTGCCAAAGGCCCAGGCACTGGCGGCGGTGCCGAGCAGATAGACCACCAGCACGAACTTGCGGCCGGCACGCTCGATCAGCCAGGCCGCGGTGAAATAGCCGGGCAGCTGTGCCAGCGTCATGATCAGCACGTATTCGAAGCTCTTGATCAGGGTGTAGCCCTTGCCCACCATCACGCTGGGCAGCCAGAGGAACATGCCGTAGTAGGAGAACACCACCATGAACCACAGCACCCACAGCATCAGCGTGTTGCGGCGGTAGGGAGCCGACCAGAGCAGCGCCAGGCGCTGCGTCCAGGGCGGCACGCTGGCGCGTTCCAGCATCGGTTCGTCCTGCGGCAGGCTGCGGCGCAGGTAGAGCGCGTACAGTGCCGGCAGCGCGCCCAGCAGCATGGCCACGCGCCAGCCGGTATCGGGCTCGAACTGCGGGATCACGAAATAGGCGATCAGTGCGGCCAGCAGCCAGCCGGCGGCCCAGAAGCTTTCCAGCAGCACCACGACGCGGCCACGCTCATGCGTGGGTACGCGCTCGGACACATAGGTGGATGCCACCGGCAGCTCGCCGCCCAGGCCGGCGCCAATCAGGAAGCGTAGCAGCATCAGCACCACCAGGCTGGTGGCCAAGGCGCTCAGGCCGCTGGCCAGCGAGAACAGCAGCAGCGTGATGATGAAGACGCGGCGGCGGCCAATGCGGTCGGCCCAGATGCCGAATACCAGCGCCCCCACGGCCATGCCGATCGAGTTGATGCTGCCAAGCCAGCCCATTTGCGCCGGCGTCAGGTCCCAGCTCAGCTTGAGTGCGGCCAGAACAAAGGACAGCAGGCCCACATCCATGGCGTCGAATAGCCAGGCCGTGCCCGAGGTGAACAACAGGCGGTTGCGGGAAGCGGGAGGGGTGGGGGTGTTGGAGGCTTGCATGCAGCCGATTCTGCCGCATCTGGTGCCTGCTGCGCCATAGCCGTGAGCCGGGCAGGGTCAGCGGCTGTTGCCGCGTGGGCGCAGCACCATCTGGCGATCCTGGATCAGCAGGTCAAACTGCGACAGAAAGCTCTGGCCGAGCAGGCCGAAATCGTCATTGTCCATGATCAGGCCGATGCCGACTTCGGTGCGGCTGTGGCTGAGGCCGCCGGCCAGTACCGGCACGTCGCGCAGCACGCGGCCTGGGCGCTCGCCGTTGGCGGTCTGGAAGATCGCCCTGGCACCGCCTTGCAGGCCGGCGCGGTCGGCGAAGGCATCGCTGACCACCACCATGCTGGCACCGGTATCGACCATGAAGCGCAGCGGCTCGCCGTTGATCTCGCCCTTGACGTAGAAATGGCCGTCCGGGCTGCGCGGGATCACCAGCTCGCCGACGCTGTTGGTATAGGACTGGTAGCGATCCTGTTGCCGCTGCTCCTGGAGCTGGAACACGTAGTAGAGACCGGCACCGAGCAGCAGCCAGAACAGCAGGATCCAGACCGTGCCGAGGCGGGCAGTGCGGGCGACGGAGGGCGGCGGCATGGGGTGCAAAGGCCCGGATCAGGCCTTTTTCAGGAATTCGGACTTGAGCATGATGCTGCCATGCTCGGTCTTGCAGTCCACATCGTGGCCACCGCCGCCATCGGCAATGCGGATGCTCTTGATCTTGGTGCCTTTCTTGAGCACCAGCGAGCTGCCCTTGACCTTCAGGTCCTTCACCAGGATCACGGCATCGCCATCGGCCAGCGGTGTGCCGTTGGCGTCGCGAATCACGTCGGCGGCTTCTGCGCTGTCGGCCTCATCGGCCTGCATCGGCCATTCATGGCCGCAATCGGGGCAGAAGTAGCTGATGGTATCGGTATAGGTATGGGACTGGCCGCACTGCGGACAGTCGGGGTAGGTACTGTCAGTCATGGCCGGATTGTCGCCGCGCCTGGGGGAAAGTCAAACGCGGCGAAAGGGCGGGGAACCGCAGCGGTCAGGCCACCGGCACCGGGATGCGCGGCTGCACGCAGAGCGCCTGGTTCAGCGCCTTGATGGCCGGCTTGTAGTCGTCGCGATCGACGATGAACTGCATGTTGACCTGGCGCAGCGTCTGCGAGATGGCGTTGACGTTGACGTTGGCATCGGCCAGCGCCTGCGCGGCACGCGCCAGCACGCCCGGAATCGCGATATTGGAGCCGATCACGCAGGCGATGGCGCTGGGCTTGACCGTGACCACCTGGAAGCGGCCCTGCAGCTCCTCGATCAGTTCCGGCGTGACGCACTTGTCCCACATCAGGTGGGCGATGGAGTTGGCGTTAGTGGCCTTGACCATGTAGGAGATCTTGTGGCGGCGCAGGATTTCCAGCACGCTGAGGTCGAAGCCGACTTCACCGACCATGTCGGGCTCGTGGATCTCGATCAGGGTGACCTTGTCGCTGCCGGTGATGATCTCGACGCGGGCGCGTTCGCCGACGTAGTCCTTGGTGATCAGGGTGCCGGGGTGGTCCGGTTCGAAGGTGTTCTTCAGGCGGATCGGGATACCGGCGTGCTCCATCGGCTTGGAGGCCTTGGGGTGGATCGCTTCCATGCCGACATCGGCCAGCTGGTCGGCCACGTCGTAGTTGGTAGCGCCGACGATGACGGCGTTTTCCAGGCCGACGATGTTGGGGTCGGCGGAGGACAGGTGGAATTCCTTGTGGATCACGGCCTCGTCGGGCTTGATCTCGACGGCGATCTTGCTGAAGGTGACTTCGGAATAGCCGCGGTCAAACTCGCGCATGATGCCTTCCGTGCCCTTGGTGTAGCCGGTGGCGACGATCACGCTGTTGGCCACATCCACGCCCTTGAAGCTGTGGTGGATGCGCTCGTCAATGGTCCAGGCCTCGTGATCGTCAAAACCGGCCAGGTCCATCAGCACGGCGGGTACGCCATTGGCCTTGAGGATCTCGACCGAGTTGAAGGCGCTGTGCGATTCGCCGATGGAAGCGAGGATCTCGCGTGCTGCCAGCAGCACGTTGTCGCGGTTCAGGTAGCCACTGGCCAGCACGCGGTGCAGCGCCTGCAGGTGGTCACGCGCCTGGCCGATGCGCTGGTCGACGAAGGCATCGGCAACGTCGAGCGGCAGGCCGATATCGGCAAAGCCGGCGTTGATCTGCTTCAGGCTGGCGCCCAGGTTAGCCAGCGCGCCAGCGTAATCCTTGTTGTGCGCGAACAGGGCGTAGATGCCGGGCTCGCCGGTCTTCTTGTGTTCCAGCAGCTGGTTGGTGACGCCGGAGTAGGCAGACACCACGTAGATGCGACCGTAGATGCGGGACTTGTCGTACAGCATGATGTGACGCAGCACATCGCCAAAGGCCGTCATCGACGTTCCACCAATTTTTTCAACCGAAATCATGCTTTCCTCTTGTGCGTGTCGCCTGTATGGGGCCATACCGGGCTGGTTCGATCCATTCTAGCTAACCCGTTATTTTCACGTGATTTTGCTGCCGTTGACAGGGGGAATGGCGAAAAAACAGGCAGATATCGGCGGCAATGTGGGTGAACGATCGTTCGTAAACAGGGTGGGCGACCTACAATGGAGGGATTACTGTCATTCCTGTTTCATATTGCCATGCACCAAGTCACCATCAGCGGCACCGGTTTGTGGGTTGCCCCCCAGGTCATCAGCAACGCAGAGCTGGTGGAGTCGTACAACGCCTATGCCGAGCAGTTCAACCAGCAGAATGCGGCGCGCATCGAGGCTGGCGAAGTGGCGGCGATGCCGCCATCCAGCGAGGAATTCATCCTCAAGGCATCGGGCATTCGCCAGCGTTACGTGATCGACAAGGCCGGCGTGCTGGATCCGAACCGCATGCGTCCCAAGCTGACGCCGCGCCCGGATGAGCAGATCTCGCTGATGGCCGAGATTGCCGTGGAAGCTGCGCAGCAGGCGCTGCAGAATGCCGGCGTGCAGGGCAGCGAGATCGAGATGGTGATTTGCGCGGCATCGAACATGCAGCGCCAGTATCCGGCGATGGCGGTGGAAATCCAGCATGCGCTGGGCGCGCAGGGCTATGGCTTTGACATGAACGTGGCCTGTTCTTCTGCCACTTTTGGCCTGGAACAGGCGATCAACGCGATCAAGACCGGCCAGGTGAAGAAGGCGCTGGTGGTGAACCCGGAGATTACTTCTGCCCACCACTGCTGGACCGATCGCGATTGCCACTTCATCTTTGGTGATGTGTGCACGGCGGTGGTGCTGGAGCGCAGCGAGGATGCGACGTCTGCCAACCGCTGGGAGGTGCTGGGTACGCGTGCGGCAACGCAGTTCTCCAACAATATCCGCAACAATGCCGGCTTCATGAGCCGTTCGGAAGACCGCAATCCGGAAGACCGCGACCAGGTGTTCCGACAGGAAGGCCGCAAGGTGTTCAAGGAAGTCTGCCCGATGGCGGCCGAGCACATCAGCGCGCAGCTGGAAACGCTGGGGCTGGACGCTGCCGGCGTGCGCCGCTTCTGGCTGCACCAGGCCAACCTGAGCATGAACCAGCTGATTGGCAAGCGCCTGCTGGGCCATGAGCCGAGCTTTGACGAGGCACCGGTGATCCTGGACGAGTTTGCCAACACGGCATCAGCAGGTTCCATCATTGCCTTTCACCGCCACAGCGAGGACTTGCAGGCGAGCGATCTGGGCGTGATCTGCTCGTTTGGTGCCGGTTATTCGATTGGCAGCGTGGTGGTACGCAAGGCCTGATCGCGCATAGCTCCAGTCCTACACACGGCAGCGATTCTGGCTGATGGGGCGTGCGCAGCCGCGCATTTACAGTGAAGTCATGGCGATTCGCAAAGGGTGCAGACAGACAGTCTGCGGTGCGGATGGCTCAACGGGGAAACCAAGGAGAACACCATGCTTCACTACGCTGTCGTCTTTTTCGTGATTGCCATCATCGCTGCCGTACTGGGCTTTGGCGGTATCGCCTCCAGTGCTGCCGGCATTGCCAAGATTCTGTTCGTGGTCTTCCTGATCCTGGCGGTGGTGTCGCTGCTGTTCAAGAAGCGCTGACGATGAGGGTTGCCTGACGTGTGGCGTTGGGGAGCCTTGAACAAAGAACGGCTGTTGCCTGTTGGGGCGACAGCCGTTTTGTTTTGTGCAGGATAAGTGCACTGTCCAGTCAGGCACAAGCCAGGATCGGACTTCCGTTTGCACAGGTGTCAGCTCGCTTCCGGTTGTTCGACACCTGCCGTGCGGTAACTTGCTCAGGCGATCGTCAGCGTGACGTCGATATTGCCACGGGTGGCATTGCTGTACGGGCAGACTTCGTGCGCTGCGGCGACGAGGGATTCCAGCGCGGCGCGCTCCATGCCCGGTACCGATACCTGCATGGCCACGGCGATGCTGAACGTGCCGGGCTTTTCAGCGTACGGGCCAATGGCCACATCGCTGGTAATGGAGACCTCGGCAGGCAGCTGGATTTTTTCGCGCGCAGCGACCGCTTTCATGGCGCCGATGAAGCAGGCGCTGTAGCCGGCGGCAAAGAGCTGCTCGGGGTTGGTGCCAGGGCCGCCGTCACCGCCCAGTTCCTTGGGCGTGGACAGCGCAACCTGCAGGGCACCGTCGGAAGATTGTGCGGTACCGGCACGGCCACCGGTGGCGGTTGCGGTGGCGGTGTAGAGGATTTTTTCGAGGGACATAGGGGAACTCCTTGAGGGCACTGGAAGTGGGGACTTGGGCAGAATAGCAGCATTGGTGGGTTCGGGGGTATGGGCTGCTACCCTCAAGGTCTTTGCGCTACTGCTTGGCAGAGTAGCTTGTATACCTACAGGTCCACGATTGTCTGTTTTTGTCTGATGATTGCCTGCTAAAGCTAAGAATTGCTGGGCTGGCATCTGAGCCGCAGCGGCGAAGTCAGGACGGCAGAGAGTGCGTTGGAGCAGGTGCCAAGCACCAGAAATAGCTGCCTGGGCAAGGTCCAGAGTTCGTTCCTGCTGGAGTTGGAGTTCCCCCTATCTCACGGACGGTTGAGCGCTGAAGAATTCAGCGCGGTAACGGTGGTATTTTCTACCGGGGACTGCCCGGATTGTGCATTGATTTGCTCGAATTCGTTGGGAGCAAGGTAGCCCAGTGCGCTGTGCAACCGATGTGGGTTGTACCAGCCCTCTATCCAGGTAAACACGGCATGCCTGGCCTCGGTCTGGCTTTTCCAGCTTCTTCGGTTGACCAGTTCGCATTCCAGGCTGGCAAAGAAACTCTCGGCCATGGCGTTGTCGTAAGCATCCCCCACCGATCCCATGCTTGGGCGCACGCCCATTTCCTCGCAACGCTTGCCAAACACCGTGCTGGTGTATTGGCTGCCCTGATCGGAGTGGTGGATGACGCCCTGGGGCTTGCGCGTGAAGGCGGCCATCTCCAACGCCTGCACCACCAGATCGGCCGTCATGCGCGTGCCAAAGGCCCAACCCACTACTTTGCGGCTGTATACGTCGATGACTACCGCCAGATAGGCAAACCCGCTCCAGGTAGGCAGGTAGGTCATGTCTGCCACCCAAAGTTGGTTAGGAGCATCCGCCGCAAAGCGGCGATTGACCAGATCGCTGGCCAGCCCAGCCTCTCGATCACGGCGCGTTGTCACGCACCAGCCGCGCCGGCGGCTGACACCCTTCAGACTCGCCTGACGCATCAGGCGTTCGACGCGCTTCTTGTTGACGATCACCCCATCGCGCGCCAGTTGCGCGACCATGCGCGGCACGCCGTAGGTGGTATCGCTCATCTGATGGATGGCTTTGATGCGCAGCAGCAGCTCGGCATTGGCCTGATCGCGTGCACTGGGTCGGCGATTTAGCCAGTCGTGGTAACCACTGCTGGACACACCCAACACCCGGGCCATGGTGCGTATTGGGAGATCGGCCTGGTTCGCCTGCATCAGCGCGTAGACGGCGTGGACGTCTTCTCGCTTTGTCCGGCAAACCAGGCCGTAGCCTTTGCCAGGATGTCGCGCTCCGTTTGAAGACGCTTGACCTCCCGGCGCAAGCGGACGAGTTCCTCGCGCTCGGACGTTGTCAACACATCCTTGCCGGATAACGGCTTGCCAGCATCGGCTGCAGCGCGTGCAACCCAGTTGGCAATGCTCACCGCTGACACATCGAACTCACGTGCCAGCTCGGATTGGCTGCGACCGGAATGAAACAGCTCGACGATCTGCTGTTTGAATGCCTCGGGGTACGGGGGCTTGGTTTTTCCCATGGGGGCTCCTTTCTTCTCAGTGAAAGTGTCCGTCAAATGGGGGGAACTCCA
>NZ_JAZDCI010000015.1:0-39366 GCF_036312245.1 Brachymonas sp. J145
ATGGCAAAAGAAAAGTTTGAACGGAGCAAGCCGCACGTCAACGTAGGCACCATCGGTCACGTGGACCACGGCAAGACCACCCTGACGGCAGCGATCGCTACCGTGCTGGCCAGGAAGTTCGGCGGCGACGCCCGCGACTACAGCCAGATCGATAACGCGCCCGAAGAAAAGGCCCGCGGCATCACTATCAACACTTCCCACGTCGAGTACGAAACGGCCAACCGCCACTACGCACACGTGGACTGCCCCGGCCACGCGGACTATGTGAAGAACATGATTACCGGTGCGGCCCAGATGGACGGCGCTATCCTGGTCTGTTCCGCTGCTGACGGCCCGATGCCCCAGACGCGCGAGCACATCCTGCTGTCCCGTCAGGTTGGCGTGCCCTACATCATCGTGTTCCTGAACAAGTGCGACATGGTGGACGACGAGGAGCTGCTGGAGCTGGTCGAGATGGAAGTGCGCGAGCTGCTGAGCAAGTACGACTTCCCGGGTGACGACACCCCGATCGTGAAGGGTTCTGCCAAGATGGCGCTGGAAGGCGACACCGGCGACCTGGGCGAAGGCGCCATCATGAAGCTGGCCGAAGCCCTGGATAGCTACATCCCGACGCCCGAGCGCGCCGTGGACGGCACTTTCCTGATGCCGGTGGAAGACGTGTTCTCCATCTCCGGCCGTGGTACCGTGGTGACCGGTCGCGTCGAGCGCGGCATTATCAAGGTCGGCGAGGAAATCGAGATCGTGGGTATCAAGGACACCCAGAAGACGACCTGCACGGGCGTGGAAATGTTCCGCAAGCTGCTGGACCAGGGTCAGGCTGGCGACAACGTCGGTATCCTGCTGCGTGGCACCAAGCGTGAAGACGTCGAGCGCGGCCAGGTGCTGTGCAAGCCGGGCTCCATCAAGCCGCACACCGAGTTCACCGCCGAGGTGTACGTGCTGTCCAAGGACGAAGGTGGCCGTCACACGCCGTTCTTCAACAACTACCGTCCCCAGTTCTACTTCCGTACCACGGACGTGACCGGTTCCATCGAGCTGCCGGCCGACAAGGAAATGGTGATGCCGGGTGACAACGTGTCCATCACCGTGAAGCTGATCGCCCCGATCGCCATGGAAGAAGGCCTGCGTTTCGCCATCCGCGAAGGTGGCCGTACCGTGGGCGCTGGCGTGGTTGCCAAGATCATCGCGTAAGGAGCATTCATACATGTCCAAGCAAAAGATCCGCATCCGCCTGAAGGCTTTCGATTACAAGCTGATCGACCAGTCCGCTGCCGAGATCGTCGATACCGCCAAGCGTACCGGCGCCATCGTCAAGGGTCCGGTGCCGCTGCCGACACGCATGAAGCGTTTCGACATCCTGCGTTCGCCCCACGTGAACAAGAGCAGCCGTGACCAGCTGGAGATCCGCACCCACCAGCGCCTGATGGACATTGTCGACCCGACCGACAAGACCGTTGACGCGCTGATGAAGCTGGACCTGCCGGCAGGCGTGGACGTAGAGATCAAGCTGCAGTAATGCCTTGACTTGCTGGACTGCCCTGCGGGGCAGAACGGCTTGCGGCCGGGGAGCAACATCCCCGGCCGTTTTCATTGCAGGCTATTGCACAATTTTTTGGCGCAGTCTACAATGCAAGGCTTCGTGCACTTTTGCGCGCATGTTTTTTTCGTGCGCAATCCAGGTGTGCGGGGTTTTATTAACAGTCTTTCACGCAACAACGTGGCTGGCCAATTGCAGTCGGTCATGGTGAAAGTTACGGAGAAAACAATGAGTCTGAGCAAACACATGGGTTTGCTGGGCCGCAAGGTGGGCATGATGCGTGTCTTCACCGACGACGGGGAATCCATCCCTGTCACGGTGGTTGACGTGTCTGACAACCGCGTGACCCAGGTCAAGACCGAAGCCAACGACGGCTATGTGGCCCTGCAGGTCACGTATGGCAAGCGCCGCGCCTCGCGCGTCACCAAGCCGCAAGCCGGCCATCTGGCAAAAGCTGGCGTCGAAGCCGGCGAGGTCGTTCGTGAATTCCGCGTGACTGAAGAAACCGCTGGCAAGTACGCCGCCGGTACTGCCCTGCCTGTGACCGAGCTGTTCAGCGTCGGCCAGAAGGTGGACGTGCAGGGTACTTCGATCGGTAAGGGCTACGCTGGTACCATCAAGCGCCACAACTTCAGTTCCCAGCGTGCTTCGCACGGTAACAGCCGTTCGCACCGTGTGCCCGGCTCCATCTCCATGGCACAAGACCCCGGTCGCGTGTTCCCCGGCAAGAAGATGACCGGCCACATGGGCGATGAAACCGTCACCACGCAAAATCTGTCCGTCGTGCGTATCGACGAAGCTCGTCAGCTGCTGCTGATCAAGGGTGCCATTCCTGGTGCCAAGGGTGGCTTCGTGTCCGTGCGTCCGGCCGTGAAGGCTAAAGCAGCCGAAGGAGCCAACTGATGCAAATCGAACTCCTGAATGAACAAGGTCAGTCCGCAGCCGCCGTGGACGTGAACGAGACCGTCTTCGGCCGCGATTACAACGAAACGCTGGTGCACCAGATGGTGGTGGCCTATCAGGCCAATGCCCGCCAGGGTACGCGTCAGCAGAAGAACCGCGAAACCGTCAAGCACTCTACCAAGAAGCCGTTCCGTCAGAAGGGCACTGGTAACGCACGTGCCGGTATGACGTCTTCCCCGATCTGGCGTGGAGGCGGTCGCGCTTTCCCGAATACGCCTGAAGAAAACTTCAGCCAGAAGATCAACAAGAAGATGTACCGCGTGGGCATGTCCGTGATCCTGTCGCAGCTGGTGCGCGACGGTCGCCTGTCCGTGGTGGACAACCTGACGGTTGATACTCCCAAGACCAAGGCCCTGGCTTCCAAGTTCAAGGCCATGAATCTGGACTCCGTGCTGGTGATCACCGAGAACGTCGATGAGAACCTGTACCTGGCTTCCCGCAACCTCGGCCACGTGCTGGTTGTCGAGCCGCGTTATGTCGATCCCCTGTCCCTGGTCTACTACAAGAAAGTCCTGGTGACCAAGGCTGCACTCGACAAGCTGCAGGAGATGTTCGCATGAGCACGCAGAAATTTGACGAAGGCCGTCTGATGGCCGTTCTGGTGGCTCCCGTTGTGTCCGAAAAGGCCACCATGGTTGCCGAAAAATCCAATGTCGTTACCTTCAAGGTGCTGCAGGACGCTAGCAAGCCCGAGATCAAGGCCGCTGTTGAACTGCTGTTCAACGTGGAAGTGACCGGCGTGTCCGTAGTCAACACCAAGGGCAAGGTCAAGCGCTTCGGCCGTAGCATCGGTCGCCGCAACAACGTGCGCAAGGCCTATGTGTCCCTCAAGGAAGGTGCCGAGCTGAACCTGTCTGGGGAGGCTGCTTAATCATGGCTGTTATCCAAATCAAACCGACCTCCTCTGGTCGCCGTCACGCCATCAAGGTGTCCCGTGACCACCTGCACAAGGGTGCCGGTTACGCTCCCCTGCTGGAACCCCAGTTCCAGAAGGCCGGCCGTAACCACAATGGTCACATCACCGTGCGCCACAAGGGCGGCGGTCATCGCCACCACTACCGTGTGGTCGACTTTGTGCGCGCTGACAAGGACGGCATCCCCGCCAAGGTCGAGCGTATCGAATACGATCCGAACCGTACCGCGCACATCGCGCTGGTGTGCTACGCCGACGGCGAGCGCCGCTACCACATCGCTCCGCGCCACCTGGAAGTGGGCGCCAGCATCGTGAGCGGCTCTGAAGCGCCGATCCGCGTGGGCAATACCCTGCCGATCCGCAACATCCCGGTCGGTTCCACCATCCACTGCATCGAGCTGAAGGCAGGCAAGGGCGCGCAGATTGCACGCTCCGCTGGTACTTCCGCTACCCTGCTGGCCCGCGAAGGCGTGTACGCCCAGGTGCGTCTGCGCTCCGGTGAAGTCCGCCGCATCCACATCGAATGCCGCGCCACCATCGGTGAAGTCGCCAACGAAGAGCACAGCCTGCGCCAACTGGGCAAGGCCGGTGCCAAGCGCTGGCTGGGTATCCGCCCGACCGTACGCGGCGTTGCCATGAACCCGATCGACCACCCGCATGGTGGTGGTGAAGGTCGTACCGGTACCGGTATGGCGCCTGTCGATCCGTGGGGCAACCTGACCAAGGGCTACCGTACTCGTAACAACAAGCGCACGCAGTCCATGATTGTGTCGCGTCGCAAGAAATAAGGGGTAGACAATGGCTCGTTCTCTCAAAAAGGGTCCATTCGTAGACCATCACCTGATGGCCAAGGTTGAAAAGGCCGTCGAAACCCATGACAAGAAGCCGGTGAAGACCTGGTCGCGTCGCTCCATGATCCTGCCCGAGTTCATCGGTCTGACGATCGCCGTGCACAACGGCAAGCAGCACGTGCCGGTTTATGTGACTGACCAGATGGTTGGTCACAAGCTGGGTGAATTTGCCCTGACCCGTACCTACAAGGGTCACGCGGCAGACAAGAAAGCGAAGAGATAAGGAAAGACCATGGAAACACGTGCAATTGTTCGTGGCGTCCGTCTGTCGGTCGATAAAGGCCGTCTGGTCGCCGACATGATTCGTGGCAAGAAAGTGGATCAGGCCCTGCAGATCCTGACGTTCACGCAGAAGAAAGCTGCCGTGATCATCAAGAAGGCCCTGGAGTCCGCCATTGCCAACGCCGAGCACAACGACGGTGCCGATATCGACGATCTGAAGGTCAAGACCATCTACGTCGAACAAGGCCCGACGCTCAAGCGCTTCACCGCCCGCGCCAAAGGCCGCGGTAACCGTATCAGCAAGCCCACGTGCCACGTGTACGTGACGGTTGGCAACTGAAAGGTGTAAGCAATGGGACAAAAAATTCATCCTACCGGTTTCCGCCTGGCGGTAAGCCGTAACTGGAACAGCCGTTGGTATGCCAACAACCGTGACTTCGCCGGCATGCTGGCCGAAGACATCAAGGTTCGCGAATACCTGGCCAAGAAACTGAAGAACGCTTCTGTTTCCCGCATCCTGATCGAGCGCCCTGCCAAGAGCGCCCGCATCACGATCTTCTCCGCTCGTCCGGGCGTGGTGATCGGCAAGAAGGGTGAGGACATCGAAAACCTGAAGCGCGAACTGAACACCATGCTGGGTGTTCCGGTGGCCGTGAACATCGAAGAAGTGCGCAAGCCCGAAATCGATGCCAAGCTGATCGCCGACAGCATCACCCAGCAGCTGGAAAAGCGCATCATGTTCCGTCGCGCCATGAAGCGCGCCATGCAGAACGCCATGCGCATGGGTGCCCAGGGCATCAAGATCATGTCTGCCGGTCGTCTGAACGGCATCGAGATCGCCCGTACCGAGTGGTACCGTGAAGGCCGTGTGCCGCTGCACACGCTGCGCGCCGACATCGACTACGGTGTGTCCGAAGCAGAAACCACCTACGGCATCATCGGTGTCAAGGTGTGGGTCTACAAGGGCGACAACCTGGGCCGCAACGATGTGCCCGTGGCAGCCGAACCGCGTGAAGACGAGCGTCGTCCGCGTGGCCGTCGCGATGGCCGCGGCAACGACCGTCCGCGCACCCGCCGCATCGGTGGCAACACCGCTCCGGCTGATGGCAGTGACAAGCCGGCTGAAGCCTCTGGCGCAGCCACCCCCGCCGTTAAGCGCGTCCGTAACGCGCCCGCTGCAGCAGCGGACGGCACCGCAGCCGAATAATCCTGTTCGGCTGACCTAGGAGAAGAATCATGCTGCAACCTGCACGCAGAAAATACCGCAAAGAGCAGAAAGGCCGCAACACCGGTCTGGCTACCCGTGGCAACGAGGTGTCCTTCGGTGATTTCGGTCTGAAGTCGACCGACCGTGGTCGCCTGACTGCCCGTCAAATCGAATCTGCACGTCGTGCGATTTCCCGTCACGTGAAGCGTGGCGGCCGCATCTGGATCCGTGTGTTCCCCGACAAGCCGATTTCCCAGAAGCCCGCAGAAGTGCGTATGGGTAACGGTAAGGGTAACCCGGAGTACTACGTGGCTGAAATCCAGCCCGGCAAGATGCTGTTTGAAATCATGGGCGTTCCCGAGCAACTGGCACGTGAAGCGTTCACGCTGGCCGCTGCCAAGCTGCCGCTGCGCACCACGTTTGCCGAGCGCCGTCTGGGCGCCTGATCAGGAGGATGACTATTATGAAAACGACTGATCTGCGCAACAAGGACATCGCTGGCGTCGAGGCCGAAATCAAGGACCTGCAAAAGGCCCACTTCGGTCTGCGCATGCAAAAGGGCACCCAGCAACTGCAAAACACGGCTGCACTGCGCCAGACGCGCCGTGACATCGCTCGCGCCAAGACTATTCTTGCCGAGAAGAAACAAGCCGCCAAGTAATCAAGGAGTGACAACATGACGGAAGCAAAAACCTCCCTCAAGCGCACCTTGGTTGGCAAGGTGGTAAGCGACAAGCGCAACAAGACCGTGACTGTGATGATCGAGCGTCGCGTGATGCACCCGATCTACGGCAAGATCATGATCAAGACCAGCAAGTACCACGCTCACGACGAGAATGGTGAGTACAAGCTGGGCGACATCATCGAGATTACCGAGAGCCGTCCGCTGTCGAAGACCAAGAACTGGGTGGCAACCCGCCTGGTTCAGAAGGCTGCCGTGGTCTGATCCCACCCATCCTTCCGGCCTGCCCCATCGGGTGCAGGCTGTAACGCCCCACTCCTACCGGATGGGGCGTTTTTTTGTGCCTGTGGCTTACAGGGCCAGCATCAGGTAGTGTGTGCCGGCGTGTGGGTTGTAGTAGTACGGCGGGATCTCGACAAAGCCCAGCTCCTCGTACAGGGCGCGGGCGGCCTCCATCTCGCTGATGGTGTCCAACAGTACGTGCTGGTAGCCGGCCATGCGGGCCGCGTCCAGAATACCTTCAGTCAGCGTACGGCCCAGGCCAAAACCTCGGAACATGGGACGCACGTACAGGCGCTTCATTTCGGCAGCATCGGCGTAGTCGGAATCAGGCAGGGGGCGCATGGCGCAGCAGCCGGCCACGGCGCCATCGACCAGGGCCAGCAGCAAGGCACCACCGGGCGGCGTGTAGTCGCCGGGAAATTCGGCCATTTCGCGTTCGAAATCCTGGAAATCCAGTGGAATATCCAGACTGTCTGCGTATTCCTGGACGATCTGGCGTGCTTGGTCAAGCAGCTGCCCGTCGGTCACGGTCAGCAGGCTGATGGTAGGCGGCGCTTCAGGGAGATCAGGCATGCAATCAGAAGGAAGAAGATGACAGGGTGGCCAGCCACCAGACCAGGCCGATGCACAGGCAGAGCAACACTAGCGCCAGCAGGCGACGAGTCGCAGTGTCCTGGCTGGGAGGCGTGTTGGCGGGCAAGGTCTTGTTGCCGTCCAGCATGGGCCGAATCAGTGGCTTGCGCCGTATCAGGCTCTGGTACAGTACAGCCAGCACGTGCAGGGCGATAAAGACCAGTATCAGGTTTTGCCCCCAGTGATGCACGCGGGTAAACCACTGGCTGCGCTCCTCGGAAACCAGGCTCGCCAAGGGGCCGGCAAAGGCGATATCGTCGGTGCTGAACAGCCCGCTCACGGCCTGGGCCAGCAACAGCAGCAGCATCAGCAGGATCGACCAGGAACCGGATGGAGTGTGGCCTGGGGCGTCTGCTTCGTCGCGATGCACTGAGGCTTGTTGCATCAGGCTGCACGGATGCAGCTGCAAGGCCGCAAAGCGTGACCAGCGACCGCCGACCAGGCCCCAGACAAGCCGGAACAGCAGCAGGCCACAGACCAGCTGGCCGAGGCGGATATGCCAGTCCATCCAGAGACCGCCCAGGCTGGCGGTAATGAACATGCCGGCAACCAGCAGCACCAGCAGCCAGTGAAACAGGCGGGTAGGAAGATCCCAGATCCGGATCGGCGTACGGGAAGAAGGTGGTGTCATCAGGAATCGTGCTGGGGCTTCTGACAGCAAGGCAAGAGATGAATCTTTTACTCTATCACAGGGCTACGGCAGCTGACTTATAGTGGGGGCCTGTCGACAAGCAGCCTATGTGGCTGAAGAGAACAAGGACCATCTGCATGAAACGCCTATTCCACCTTTCTGCTGCTGCCGTGCTGCTGTTGAGTGGCGCTGCGGCATCGGCCCAGCATTTTGCCAAGCCCGAGGAAGCCATTGCCTACCGCCAGAGCGCTTTCAGCCTGATGCAGGCGCATATGACCCCGTTGGGAGCCATGGCTACGGGCAAGGCGAGCTACGATCCTGCTGCGGCCAGGCTGCATGCCGATGTGGTAGCTTACCTGGCGCATCTGCCCTGGGCGGGATTTGTGCCGGGGACAGACAAGGGTGATACGCGTGCCAGGCCGGAGATCTGGACTGACAGCGCACGCTTCCAGCAGGAGGCTGTCGACTTCAGGCAGGCTGCGGCAGGCCTGTCAAAAGCAGCCAGCAGCGGCCAGCTGGATGCACTGAAGCAGGCTTTCAGCACGACCTCACAAAGTTGCAAGTCCTGCCACGACGCCTTCCGTCACAAGCAGTCACGCTGATCAGGAGGCCAGCAGCTTCTCGATCAGGCTGTGCAGTTCTTTCTCGTTGGGCGCGCCGACGTACTGCTTGACGATCTCGCCCTGCTTGTTGAGCAGGAAGGTGGTGGGGGTAATGGTGATATCGCCCCATTCCTTGGCAATGCCGCCAGTGTTGTCCAGTGCCACCTCAAACGGCAGCTTGCGTGACTGTACGAAGTTGTTCACGTATTCGGGCGGATCGTACTGCATGGCCACGGCGACGGTGCGATAGCCCTGCCCCTGGTACTTCTCGAATGTCTGGCTCAGCATCGGCATTTCTGCGACACAGGTGGTGCAGCTGGTAGCCCAGAAATTGACCAGCGTGACATGGCCTTTCCAGTCGGCGGTGGTCTTCTGGCTGCCATCCAGCATCAGGAAGCTGGATTGCGGTGCGGAGTTGTTGTTATTGAGCGAAAAATAGGTGGCAGCCGCCACGCCGACAATGGCGAGGATGGCCATGAGGCGGAATATGAGTTTCATGGTGGGATGGCGCAGGCGCAGATAACGGAAACAGATGGCTAGTGTAGCGTTTGTGCCGATACCCGCCAGCATCATGGGACATGGCAGCCTGCACTGAAACAGATTGTCACCTATACTGTCAGATCGCTATCAGGCTGAGAACACAGTCTGATGACGACTTTCGCCAGGTCCGGTACCCTGGATCTGACACAGCCGTGAACTTTCGACAGGATGGAGCACGCGCGCAAGGCGTGACAGCATGAACCAGATTCTGATCGTTGCCCATGACCCGTTGGCCGAGGCGATGCGCCAGTGCGCCCTGCACGTCTTTCCGGATTGTGGCGAGCGCGTGCTGGCACTGGACGTGCCGCCCCAGGAAGCCCCGGATGTGACGCAGCAGCGCGCCCTGCAGTTGTTGCAGCGTCTACCGGCCGAGGGCGTGCTGATCCTGACCGATGTGTTCGGTGCCACGCCATCGAACGTGGTGCAGCGGCTGTTGCAATCGGTGCCAGCCGATGTGCACGGCATGCAGGTCCGCGCCCTGAGCGGCATGAGCCTGCCGATGCTGCTGCGTGCCACCTGCTATGCGGAACTGCCCCTGGATGAGCTGGTCGAACGTGCCATGGCAGGTGCCCAGCAGGGCATCATGGCGTTTGCCTATACACCGGTCCAGAATCAGCAACGAGATCTCCCCCATGATTCAGCAAGACATCACCATCAGCAATAGACTGGGCTTGCATGCCCGTGCTTCGGCCAAGCTCACCAAGCTGGCCGGTTCCTTTCCCTGCGAAGTCTGGATGACGCGCGGCAGCCGCCGCGTGAACGCCAAGAGCATCATGGGCGTGATGATGCTGGCAGCCGGTATCGGCACCGAGGTCACGCTAGAAACCAGTGGCGAGCAGGAACAGGAAGCGATGGACGCGCTGCTGGCCCTGATCAACGACAAGTTCGGTGAAGGCGAATAAGCCGGGCAGCAGCAGTACGACAGACAGGAGACAGGCAGCATGACGATATCGATCCATGGCATTGGCGTGGGGCGTGGCGTCGGCATTGGCCGTGCCGTGGTGATCGCGTCCAGCCGGGCCGATGTCGGGCACTATTTCATCGATGCCGAACAGGTCGAGGCAGAAATCGCGCGCGTGTACGAGGCGCGTGATGCGCTGGTGCAGGAAATCCAGCTGCTGCTGGCGACCATGAACAAGGACATGCCGGGCGAAGTGGCGGCACTGCTGGAAGTGCACATGCTGCTGCTGCAGGATGATGAACTTTATAGCGGCGTGCGTTACTGGATTGCCGATCGCCTCTACAACGCCGGCTGGGCGCTGTCGACGCAGTTCGAGCGGCTGGCGCGCCAGTTCGAGGAGATGGACGATCCCTACCTGCGCGAGCGCAAGGCGGATCTGGAGCAGGTGATCGAGCGCCTGATCAAGCGCATCCAGGGCGAGGAATCGCCCTTGGCGATGCAGGCACCGGCCAGCAGTGGCAGCGAGTGCCTGGATGCGGCCGATGTGCCGCTGGTGCTGGTGGCGCACGACCTGACACCGTCCGACATGCTGCAATTCCGCCAGAGTGTGTTCAAGGGCTTTGTTACTGATGTCGGTGGCAAGACCTCGCACACGGCGATCGTGGCGCGCAGCATGGGCATTCCGGCGGTGGTGGGCGCGCGTGGCGCCAGCCGGCTGGTGCAGCAGGACGACTGGATCGTCATCGACGGCGATGCCGGCGTGATGCTGGTCAACCCCTCGCCCATCGTGCTGGACGAATACAGTTTCCGCCAGCGCCAGGACGAGCTGGACAAGACGCGCCTGCTGCGCATGCTCAATACGCCATCGGTCACGCTGGATGGCCAGAAGGTCGAGCTGCTGGCGAATATCGAGCTGCCACAGGATACCCAGGCGGCGCTGGCTGCCGGGGCCGTCGGCGTCGGCCTGTTCCGTAGCGAATTCCTGTTCATGGGGCGCAAGCAGCACCATCCGGATGAAGAAGAGCAATACCGCGCCTATTGCCAGGCGCTGGAAGGCATGCAAGGCCTGCCGCTGACGATCCGCACGATTGACGTCGGTGCCGACAAGCCGCTGGACGACAGCGTGCCGGATCTGGCACACCTGAATCCGGCGCTGGGATTGCGTGCCATCCGCTGGAGCCTGGCCGAGCCGGCGATGTTCCTGACCCAGCTGCGCGCCATCCTGCGCGCGGCTGCGCTCGGACGCGTGCACGTGTTGATCCCGATGCTGGCGCATGAAAGCGAGATCCGCCAGACGTTGCAGATGCTGGATATGGCACGCCAGCAGCTGGACGAGAAAGGCATGGTGTACGGCGAGGTGCTGCTGGGCGCCATGATCGAGGTGCCGGCGGCGGCCCTCACCGCGCGCATGTTCCTCGAACATTTCGACTTTCTGTCGATTGGCACCAACGACCTGATCCAGTACACGCTGGCGATTGACCGCGCCGACGAATTGGTCGCGCATCTCTACGATCCGCTGCACCCGGCCGTACTGCAGCTGCTGGCGATGACGATCCAGGCTGCCATCGATGCCGGCAAGCCGGTATCGGTTTGCGGCGAAATGGCGGGTGACACCAGCTTCACGCGCCTGCTGCTGGGACTGGGCCTGCGCAGCTTTTCCATGCACCCGGCGCAGATCCTTGCGGTCAAGCAGGAAATCGTGCGCGCCGATGCCGGCAAGCTCAAGGACTGGGCGCAACAGGTGCTGGCCAGCCGTGATCCGGCCAGCCTGATGCGGTCTTAAGCGCGGGACACCTGCAGCGGGTCGAAGTCTTCCGGCTGCAAACTCGGATCCTGCAGGGCCTTGTCGTCGCGGATCGGTTCGGCCGGCTGCGCCAGCAGCTCGCGCAGGTAGTTCGGCTGCGCCAGCAGCGCCTGGTGCATGGCGCCGTTGTAGAGCTGCAGGTCGCGCAGGCCCAATGCGGCGATGCGCTGATCCACCTCGTCAGCTGTCAGCGTCAGCGGGTCGGTGCTGTCGGAGGCCATGGCCATCGCCCACTGCGTGCCGTACAGCGGCACGTACTGCATGTAGGGGCGCACCACCGGAAACACCTCGCGCAGCGATGCCACGATGCGCGCCAGCGTATCGGGTCGGTGGATCGGCGACTGGATATGCAGCGACAGCACGCCGCCCGGCTGCAGCGCACGACGGCAGCTGGCGTAGAACTCGCTGGTGTAGAGCTGTACCGCCGGACCAAAGGGATCGGTCAGGTCCAGCACGATCTGGTCAAAGCGCTCTTCGCACTGTTCCACGAACTGGCGGCCATCGCCCAGACGGATTTCCAGGCGCGGATCGTCAAAGGCACCGCGGTGGATCTGCGGCAGCCACTCGCGCGCCATGTCGATGACTTCGCTGTCCAGCTCGGCCAGCACCACGCGCTGCATCTCGGGGTACTTGAGCAGCTCCTCGATGGAGCCGCCATCGCCGCCGCCGATCACCAGCGCCGATTTCGGGCTGCCAAGCGATACCGCCGGCAGGTGGATCATCGGTTCGTGGTAGAAGAATTCGTCGCGCTCGGAGGTCATGAAGCAGCCGTCAATGCGCATGGCGCGGCCAAACAGCGGCGTCTCCAGGATCTCGATGTGCTGCATGTCGGAACGCTGCTCGGCCAGCAGTGCACCGGCGCGCAGGTAGAAACCGAATTCGGCCGTCAGCTGTTCCAGCGCAAAGCGGTCAGCGGGGGGCTTCATGCGCGGACCACGCGATGCAGGTGCGGGTCTTCCGGGTCGAAGGCGTTCATCATGGTCTTGAACAGCGCTTCGGCCTTGCTGCTGTTGTCGCAGTCATAGCTGCAGACATAGACGTCCAGTGTCACATAACCATCTTCCGGCCAGGTGTGCAGTGACAGGTGCGATTCCGCCAGCACGACCACGCCGGTCACGCCGCAGCCTTCACCAAAGCTGTGGAACAGGCTGCCTACGGTGGTCAGGCCGGCATCGGCGACCGCCTGCTTGCAGAAGGCCTCCAGATAGTCGGCATCTGTCATCAGGCGAGGATCGCTGTCACAGCCGTAAAGGTCACCAATCAGGTGCAGACCGGCAGCCTTGCGCGGCACGTCCTGTGCGGCACGGCGCTGCTTGGGAAGAATGGAATGGGTTGAAGCTTGCAATGGCATCTCCACAAGGGGGTGGCAACAAGGCCATGAAAAGGATTTCCATGGCGTCTAGCAGCGGGCATCCCTGACGGGATACGGGTGCTGACTGAAGTCCGCTGCTGACGCCGTTTGGGGCATACGCCCGAAGCGCAGCAACGAAAGATGCTCCGGCTGTGGGCCGGAGGGGTAGTGATTATAATCTGAATTATTTAATTTGGCAAGCCGTGTTGGCCTGCCATCGTACATGGCGAAATGGTTCCGCCTTGTACGTGCGTTGCCAGGCTCAGACGCCGGCGGCGTGTGCCTGCTGGTCGGCGTGGTAGCTGGAGCGCACCAGCGCACCCACGGCGGCGTGGCTGAAGCCCATTTCCTTCGCCTTTGCCTCGAACATCTTGAAGGTGTCCGGGTGCACATAGCGGCGCACCGGCAGGTGGCTGGTGCTCGGCGCCAGGTACTGGCCAATCGTCAGCATGTCGATATCGTGGGCACGCATATCCTGCATCACCTCGAGGATTTCCTCGTCGGTCTCGCCCAGGCCGACCATCAGACCGCTCTTGGTCGGGATATGCGGGAACATCGCCTTGAACTTCTTCAGCAGGTTCAGGCTGAACTGGTAGTCGCTGCCCGGGCGCGCCTGCTTGTACAGGCGCGGCACGGTTTCCAGGTTGTGGTTCATCACGTCCGGCGGTGCCGCCTTCAGGATCTCCAGCGCCTTGTCGTCGCGGCCACGGAAGTCGGGTACCAGCACCTCGATCTGGGTGCTGGGTGCCAGCTCGCGCGTGCGGCTGATGCAGTCCACATAGTGCTGCGCGCCGCCGTCGCGCAGGTCATCGCGGTCCACGCTGGTGATGACCACGTACTTGAGCTTGAGCGCGGCAATCGTCTTCGCCAGGTTTTCCGGCTCGTTCACATCCAGTGGATCCGGACGGCCGTGGCCGACATCGCAGAACGGGCAGCGGCGCGTGCACTTGTCGCCCATGATCATGAAGGTGGCGGTGCCGTGGCCAAAACATTCGCCGATGTTGGGGCAGGAAGCCTCCTCGCACACCGTCACCAGCTTGTTCTGGCGCAGGATGTCCTTGATTTCGTAGAAGCGCGTGCTGGGGCTGCCAGCCTTGACACGGATCCAGTCGGGCTTGCGCAGGATCTCGTGCTGTTCCACCTTCACCGGAATGCGCGACAGCTTGGCGGCGGCCTTCTGCTTGGCCAGCGGGTTGTAGGAGGCAACATCCTGGGCTTCACGCACCACGGGGTTGCTGCTGTGGGATTCGGGGGTTTTGGGATTCATGGCAGAAGGCAGACGAAAAACAGGGGGTGAGCAAGTGTAGCCGCAGGGCAGATGCCGTGCTGGCCGGAATCAGGAGCCCAGACGACGCGCAAGCGCATTGCCCAGGCGGTCGGCGGCCTCTTGCCAGCTGGTCTGGATGCCGCAATAGGCGAGGTCAATCGTTTGCAGGCCGCTGTAGCCGCAAGGATTGATGCGCTGGTAGGGCTCCAGGTCCATCGCCACGTTCAGCGCCACGCCGTGGTAGCTGAAATGGCGGCTGACCTTGATGCCCAGCGCGGCGATCTTGCCGAGATTGTGGAACTCCTGCCCCGGCAGGCGCGGCTCGTTGAGCGCCGCGTGGCTGAAAGGATCGTCCAGCCGCACATAGATGCCGGGCGCGCCAGCGACGCGGTGTCCGGTCACGCCGTAATCGGACAGCGTGCGCAGCACCGCTTCCTCGATGCGGTAGACCAGCTCTTTCACGAAGTAGCCGGAGCGCTTCAGGTCCAGCAAGGGATAGGCCACGACCTGACCAGGCCCGTGGTAGGTGACCTGGCCGCCGCGATTGCTTTGCACGACCGGGATATCGCCCGGAATCAGCACATGCTCGGCCTTGCCGGCCAGCCCTTGCGTGAATACCGGCGGGTGCTCGCACAGCCAGATCTGGTCAGGCGTATCGGCATCGCGCGCATCGGTGAAAGCGCGCATCTCGTCATAGGCGGTGGCGTAGTCGAGCACGCCACGCTGCAGGATCTGGATCGCCATTTACAGCACTACCTTGGAGCGCGGATGGCTGGTCAGCGCACGGTACAAGTCGTCCAGCTGCTGCTGGTTGATGGCCTGTACCGTGATCGTGATGCCGATATAGCGGCCGGTGCTGCTGGGGCGCAGCTCGCAGCTGCTCTCGTCATAGCCGGGATCAAACTGGCGTGCAATGGCGTGGATCTCGGCAATGTATTCTTCTGCGTGCTCGCCCATCACCTTGATGGGAAAGGCGCAGGGAAACTCGATCAGGGATTCCCGAGTGGCTTGTTGGGGATTGTCGGTCATGTCAGTTTTTTCCGTTGGTGCGGGCCGCTGCCTGCAGAACGCCGGGACGGCATCCTCATATGCAACATATGGGTGCATTGTGGCGCTTTTGCAAGCCAATGTCGCCCCTCGTCAGTACACCGGATGGGGTCAAGCTACTACAGCAAAACGCTGCAACTGGCGGAAAACAAAGCAGGTGTTTGTCAAAAAATCCGCATCAACTGGTCATATGCCGTGTTGCTGCGTATAATGCGCCGGAGTTCGTGTGTGCCCAACTGTGTGTACGGGTAGCGGATTGTAAAATGAAGCAGTATCCCGTTAACAACGCCACTTACGACGACACGCCAGAGGAAGACGAGATCATTCCCTGGACCGCAGAACAGGCAGAAGCCTGGCGCGCTGCAAACCCATCGCCCTCCTTGTGGCAGATGTGGAAGGTGCAGGCATACGCGGGGCTGGCGGTGGTTGTGGCAAGCGGATTGGTGCAAGCGCTGGCAGGCTGGAGTTCAGCCGTGGTGCTGTCTGCCATCTACGGGGTGCTGGCAGCCCTGCTGCCATCGGCACTGGCCATCGCAGGCATGCTGCGGGGCCGACGCAGGCAGGAACAGGCCGGTTTGCGGCTGGGAGCGGGCTTCGGCTTTGCCTCGGTGCTGGCCTGGGAAGGTGTGAAGGTCATGCTGACCATCGTGCTGCTGGCGCTGGCGCCGCTGCTGATGAGGGAGCACATGAACTGGCTGGCAATGCTGGCAGGATTTGTAGTGACGCTGAAGGCTTACTGGCTCGCGTGGATGCGCACCAGAAGCGTGGCCCACTGAAGAATTTTGTTTTTGGGATTGATCGATATGGCTGGAAATGTAGAACAAGCGGCGAACCACGGCCCCACGGCAAGTGAGTACATCGTCCATCACCTGCAGCACATGCAGTACAACTTCAACCTCGAGGCGGTCAAGCAGACCAAGATCGTGGATTTCAGCCTGTTCAACGCAGACTCCCTGATCTGGTCGATCCTGATGGGCGTGCTGGGCTGCTGGCTGCTGTGGCTGGGTGCCCGCAAGGCGACCTCCGGCGTTCCGGGCCGTTTCCAGGCTGCCGTCGAAGTGATGGCCGAAATGGTTGAAAACCAGGCCAAGGGCGTGATCCACAACGCCAAGAGCCGCAAGCTGATTTCCCCGCTGGCACTGACCGTGTTCGTCTGGATCTTCCTGATGAACGCGCTGGACCTGCTGCCGGTTGATCTGGTGCCCGAAATGTGGGCGCGCAGCTACGCAGCTGCCGGAAATGACCCGCACCATGCCTACATGCGTATCGTTCCCACGGCTGACCTGTCCACCACGCTGGGCCTGTCGGTAGGCGTGCTGCTGGTCTGCCTGTTCTACAACATCAAGATCAAGGGTCTGGGTGGCTGGGCGCACGAACTGGTCGCCGCCCCCTTCGGCAACCACCCGCTGCTGTACCCGATCAACTTCCTGATGCAGGTCATCGAATACGTTGCCAAGACCGTCTCTCACGGCATGCGACTGTTTGGTAACATGTTTGCAGGCGAGCTGGTGTTCATGCTGATTGCCCTGATGGGTGGTGCATGGGCGCTGAGCGGCACGGGCATCGGTCTGGCCATCGGTCATATCATTGCAGGTTCGGTGTGGGCCATCTTCCACATCCTGATCATCACGCTGCAGGCATTCATCTTCATGATGCTGACGCTGATCTATACCGGTCAGGCGCACGAAGCACACTGATCGCAATTTCAACTGGTTTTCTTTTACTTTTCCACCAACCTTTAGGAGCTTTTCATGGAAAACATTCTCGGCCTCGTTGCACTGGCTTGTGGTCTGATCGTCGGTCTGGGTGCTGTTGGCGCCTCTATCGGCATTGCATTGATGGGCGGCAAGTTCCTCGAATCTTCCGCACGCCAGCCTGAGCTGATCAACGAACTGCAGACCAAGATGTTCATTCTGGCTGGTCTGATCGACGCGGCTTTCCTGATTGGTGTTGCTATCGCCCTGCTGTTCGCATTCGCCAACCCCTTCGCCATCTAATTCTGTTACCTTTCATGACCGAAAGGGGGTAACATGAATATCAATGCAACATTGGTCCTGCAGGCCATTGTCTTTGCGATCCTGGTGTGGTTCACGATGAAGTTCGTGTGGCCCCCGATCACGAAGGCGCTGGACGAGCGGGCGCAAAAGATTGCCGACGGACTGGCTGCGGCTGACAAGGCCAAGGCTGATCTGGCGGACATGAACAAGAAGGTCGAAGCGGAGCTGTCCACCTCTCGCAATGAGGCGGCTGCCCGCATGGCCGATGCCGATCGTCGTGCACAGACCATGGTGGAAGAAGCCAAGGCCCGTGCCACCGAAGAAGGCAACAAGATCATTGCAGCCGCACAGGCAGAAGCCCAGCAGCAGGTTGTTCGCGCACGCGAAGAACTGCGCGAACAGGTCGCTGCCCTGGCCGTCAAGGGCGCCGAGCAGATCCTCCGCAAGGAAGTGAACGCTGGCGTGCACGCTGAACTGCTCAACCGCCTCAAGGCTGAGCTCTGATAAAGGAAGAACATGGCTGAACTTGCAACCATTGCTCGTCCTTATGCTCAGGCCTTGTTCGACGCAAGTGCCGGCAAGCTGGATGAGACTGCCCAGTGGGTGGGCCAGCTTGCTGCGGTAGCCGGCAATGCCGAGCTGCTGCAGGTGGCCGACAGCCCCAAAGTGCAAGGCTCGCAGCTGTTCGAGCTGATTGCAGGTTTGCTGCCGGCAGCCTTGCCTGAGGCAGGCAAGAACTTCCTGCGCCTGGTAGTGGACAATGGCCGCCTGGCGGCCTTGCCCGAAATCGCCAGCCAGTTCGAGTCGCTGAAAAATGCTGCCACTGGGGCGGCAGATGCCGTGATCTACAGTGCTTTCCCGATGGAAGGCGCCGAGCTCGCAGATCTGATGGCACTGCTGGAAAAGCGCTTTGGCACCAGGCTCCAGCCGACCGTGGTCGTTGACCAGGAGCTGATTGGCGGCGTGCGCGTTGTCGTGGGTGACGAAGTGCTCGACACCTCCGTCAAGGCCCGTATTGAACAAATGAAACAGGCGCTGACTGCGTAAGCGGGCCGGGTCTGAGGCAATTAAGGAAGAAGGAAAGAGTCATGCAACTCAATCCCGCAGAGATTTCTGAACAAATCAAAAGCCGCATCCAGGGTCTGGTAGGCACTGCCAACATCCGCAACGAAGGTACTGTTATCTCCGTTGCTGACGGCATTTGCCGCGTGTATGGCCTGTCCGATGCGATGCAGGGCGAAATGCTGGAGTTCCCGGCAGCCGCCGATGGCACCCCGACTTTCGGTCTGGCGCTCAACCTCGAGCGTGACTCCGTTGGTGCGGTGATTCTGGGTGCCTACGAGCACATCTCCGAAGGCGATACCGTGAAGTGCACGGGCCGCATTCTGGAAGTGCCGGTGGGTCCCGAGCTGATTGGCCGTGTGGTCAACGCGCTGGGCGAGCCGATTGACGGCAAGGGCCCGATCAACGCCAAGATGACGGACGTGATCGAGAAAGTGGCTCCGGGCGTGATCGCACGTAAATCCGTGGACCAGCCGGTGCAGACCGGCCTGAAGTCGATCGACTCCATGGTGCCGATCGGCCGTGGCCAGCGTGAGCTGATCATTGGTGACCGTCAGACCGGCAAGACTGCCGTGGCCATTGACGCGATCATCAACCAGAAGGGTCAGGACATGACCTGCGTGTACGTGGCCATCGGTCAGAAGGCTTCGTCCATCAAGAACGTGGTGCGCGCACTGGAGCGTGCCGGTGCCATGGACTACACCATCGTGGTCGCTGCTTCCGCTTCCGAATCTGCAGCCATGCAGTACGTGAGCGCCTACGCAGGCTGCACCATGGGCGAATACTTCCGCGACCGCGGCCAGGACGCCCTGATCATTTATGACGACCTGTCCAAGCAGGCCGTGGCCTACCGTCAGGTATCGCTGCTGCTGCGTCGTCCGCCGGGTCGTGAAGCCTACCCGGGTGACGTGTTCTACCTGCACAGCCGTCTGCTGGAGCGCGCAGCCCGCGTGAACGCCGACTACGTGGCAGAGTTCACCAAGGGTGAAGTGACTGGCAAGACCGGTTCCCTGACGGCACTGCCAATCATCGAGACGCAAGCTGGTGACGTGTCCGCATTCGTTCCGACCAACGTGATTTCCATTACCGACGGTCAGATCTTCCTGGAAACCAGCCTGTTCAACGCCGGTATCCGTCCCGCCATTAACGCCGGTATCTCCGTGTCCCGCGTGGGTGGTTCTGCACAGACCAAGCTGATCAAGGGCCTGTCCGGTGGTATCCGTACCGACCTGGCGCAGTACCGTGAACTGGCTGCGTTCGCACAGTTCGCCTCTGACCTGGACGAAGCAACCCGCAAGCAGCTGGACCGCGGTGCCCGCGTGACCGAACTGCTGAAGCAGACCCAGTACAGCCCGCTGTCGGTGGGCCTGATGGGTGCCACGCTGTTCGCAGTGAACAAGGGTTACCTGGACGACATCGATGTCAAGAAGGTTCTGGCATTTGAATCTGGTTTGCACGCACACCTGAAGGACAAGAACGCAGCCCTGCTGCAGCGTCTGGAAGAGAACAAGGCTTTCGACAAGGAAGGCAAGGACGAGGCCGAGCTGGCCGACGCCATCGCTGCCTTCAAGAAGTCCTTCGCGTGATCACGGGAGAGCAACGTGGCAGCTGGTAAGGAAATTCGCGGCAAGATCGCCTCGGTAGAAAATACCAAGAAGATCACCAAGGCCATGGAAATGGTGGCCGCATCCAAGATGCGCAAGGCGCAGGATCGCATGCACGCGGCTCGTCCGTACAGCGAAAAAGTCCGGGACATTGCTGCCAACCTTGGTGCTGCTAACCCGGAATACGTTCACCCCTTCATGGTCAAGAACGACGATGCCAAGGCCGTAGGCCTGATCGTCGTGACGACCGACAAGGGTCTGTGCGGTGGCATGAACACCAACGTGCTGCGCAGCGTGACCAACAAGATCCGTGAAAATCAGGACGCTCGCGTCGAGACGCGTGCCGTGGCCATTGGCAACAAGGGCTTCAGCTTCCTGAACCGCATGGGTGCCAAGGTCGTGGCCAACAGCATCCAGCTCGGCGATACGCCGCAGCTGGACAAGCTGATCGGCCCGGTCAAGGTGCTGCTCGATGCCTATGCCAATGGTGAACTGAGCGCCGTGTACATCGGCTACACCCGCTTCATCAACACCATGCGCCAGGAGCCTGTGCTGGAACAGCTGCTGCCCCTGTCGCAGAGCAAGATGGCAGAAGAGACGATGGCCAGTGGCAAGTCCCAGCACTGGGACTACATCTACGAGCCCGATGCACAGTCCGTGATCGACGATCTGCTGGTCCGCTATGTGGAAGCGCTGGTGCTGCAGTCCGTAGCCGAAAACATGGCGTCCGAGCAATCGGCGCGCATGGTGGCCATGAAGGCCGCTACCGACAACGCAGGCAATGTGATTCACGAGCTGAAGCTGGTCTACAACAAGACCCGCCAGGCTGCGATTACGACAGAACTGTCCGAGATCGTGGCTGGTGCCGCAGCGGTGTAACCCTAGAAATTATTGGAGCAAAAAATGGCTCAAGAAAATCAAGTACAAGGCAAGATCGTGCAGTGTATCGGCGCCGTCGTTGACGTCGAATTCCCGCGCGACAAGATGCCGAAGGTCTATGACGCCCTGAAGATGGAAGGCTCTGCCCTGACCCTGGAAGTGCAACAGCAGCTGGGTGACGGCGTGGTGCGTACCATTGCCCTGGGTTCTTCCGACGGCCTGCGTCGCGGCATGGAGGTGTATAACACCAATGCCCCGATCACCGTGCCGGTGGGTCCCGCTACCCTGGGCCGCATCATGGACGTGCTGGGTCAGCCGATCGACGAGCGCGGTCCCGTTGACCAGACGCAAACCGCTTCCATCCACCGCAAGGCTCCCGAGTACGACGAGCTGAGCCCCTCGCAGGAACTGCTGGAAACCGGCATCAAGGTGATTGACCTGGTGTGTCCGTTTGCCAAGGGCGGCAAGGTGGGTCTGTTCGGTGGTGCCGGTGTTGGCAAGACCGTGAACATGATGGAGCTGATCAACAACATCGCCAAGGCACACAGCGGTCTGTCCGTGTTTGCCGGCGTGGGTGAGCGTACCCGTGAAGGTAACGACTTCTACCACGAGATGGCTGATTCCGGCGTCGTGAACCTGGAGAACCTGGGTGAGTCCAAGGTAGCCATGGTGTACGGCCAGATGAACGAGCCGCCGGGCAACCGTCTGCGCGTGGCCCTGACCGGCCTGACCATGGCCGAGTCCTTCCGTGACGAAGGCCGTGACGTGCTGTTCTTCGTGGACAACATCTACCGCTACACGCTGGCCGGTACCGAAGTGTCCGCACTGCTGGGCCGTATGCCTTCCGCCGTGGGCTACCAGCCGACGCTGGCCGAGGAAATGGGCCGCCTGCAAGAGCGTATTACCTCGACCAAGGTGGGTTCCATTACCTCCATCCAGGCCGTGTACGTTCCGGCGGACGACTTGACCGACCCGTCTCCTGCCACGACTTTCGCCCACCTGGACTCCACCGTGGTGCTGAGCCGTGACATTGCTGCCCTGGGTATCTACCCGGCGGTTGACCCGCTGGACTCCACCAGCCGTCAGCTGGACCCGATGGTCGTCGGCGAAGAGCACTACAAGGTAGCCCGTGCCGTGCAGGGTACCCTGCAGCGCTACAAGGAACTGCGTGACATTATCGCGATTCTGGGTATGGACGAACTGGCTCCGGAAGACAAGCTGAGCGTGGCTCGTGCGCGCAAGATCCAGCGTTTCCTGTCCCAGCCATTTCACGTGGCCGAAGTGTTCACGGGTTCTCCGGGCAAGTACGTGCCGCTGTCCGAAACCATCCGTGGTTTCAAGATGATCGTGGACGGCGAATGCGACCACATGCCGGAGCAGGCCTTCTACATGGTCGGTACCATCGACGAAGCCATCGAAAAAGCCAAGAAGCTGGCCGCTGGTTGATAAGGGGTAGCGTATGAACACCCTGCAAGTGAATGTGGTCAGCGCGGAAGAGTCTATCTATTCCGGTCGCGCACGCTTCGTGGCCCTGCCGGGTGAGAGCGGTGAGCTGGGGATTTATCCCCGTCACACGCCGCTGATCACCCGCATCAAGCCCGGCACCGTGCGCATCCAGGACGAGAAAGGCGAAGAGCTGCTGATCTTCGTGGCGGGTGGCATCCTCGAAGTGCAACCCAACGTGGTCACCGTTCTGTCCGACACCGCTATCCGCGGCAAGGACCTGGACGAGAGCAAGGCTCTTGCGGCCAAGAAGGAAGCTGAAGAAGCCCTGAAGAGCGCCAAGACCGAGTTCGACGTGGCCCTGGCTCAGTCCGAGTTGGCCATCATGGCGGCTCAGCTGGCTGCGCTGCGCAAGTATCGCGAAAAGCGCTGATGCGACAGCACCACCACTCTGGGTGACCGGAGTGAGAAGAAATCCCCTGACAGGCAACTGCAGGGGATTTTTTCATGGGCACATCAGACAGCTGCTCGCCTTGATTTTCATGTGCAGGACAACAGTCGACGGGTTAGGACGAACATAGGCATGAATAAAGCCGTGCAGTGGCACGGCTCTGTCAGGGTTGGGTGAAGCGCGTTGATCAGTGTTGGTGCGGTCTGGAATCCAGGATCACCGGGGCATTCGGCAGGTTTTCTACCCGGACATGGTTGGCATCGGCGGGATAGCACTGGGCCATGAGGTCGGTAATGCGATCCAGCACGTGGGTCAGGCCCTCTAGATAGTCATGTTGCTGGAAGCGGCTGCGCAGGCTGTCTGTGAGCTCCTGCCAGACGTTCTGTGGCACGCAGTGGTTGTAGCCACGGTCGGCAACGATTTCGATCGCATGCAGATCCAGCAGGATGTAGATCAGTATGCCGTTGTTGTGCTCGGTGTCCCAGACGCGCAGCTTGGCAAATTGCATGACGGCACGCTCACGTGGCGTGGCCTGGCGCTGCTGGTAGCTCTCGGGCAGGGTGTGCTCGATGCAGATGCGGATATCGCCAGTGTGGCGGGTCTCGCTTTGCGTGATGTGATCGGTCAGCTGCTGCAGTGCCGATGCGGTCAGCAGTTCCAGGGCGGCCGGATCAGTGGCGCTGTCGGCGACAGGGCTGTCCTGGACAGCAGCCAAGGGTTTGCGAAAAGGATTGCTTATGGGCATGATTACCAGCCTCCGGAAGCTCCACCGCCTCCAAAACTGCCGCCGCCACCGGAGCCAAAGCCGCCGCCGAAACCGCCACCTCCTCCAAAGCCGCCGCCACCGCCCCAGCCAGGACCAGGCATGGGCAGGATGACCGGGCCACGCCGCCGCGCATTGCTGCGACGCAGGGCTTCAGACGGGCCGGAGCCGCCACCACCGCCACCGCCCCTGCCACCACCGCCGTTGCCGCCAAACAAGGCAATCAGCAGGCCGACCAGCCCGGCGATGCCGGCAGCGACCAGCGTGCCCGTCATGGCGAACATGATGCCACCGGTGGCAGCGCCAGTGGCCAGGGAGCCAAGCGGACGGCCGAGGATGGACTTGAGCAGGGCACCACCAATCATGGCGACCATGGTGACGATGACCAGGGCCTCGATCCAGCCAATGCTGTTGTCGATCATGTCGGGTGCGGCCTGACCACGCGGGTTGGGCGCGGGCAGGGCTTCACCGTTGACGCGTGCGATGACCTGCTCCACCGCAGCCGAGAGGCCACCGGCAAAGTCGCCGGCAGCAAAGCGCGGCTTCATGGCCTGATCGATGATGCCGGCCGCGGCGATATCCGGCACGGCACCTTCGAGCGCGCGCGAGACCTCGATGCGCATGCGACGGTCATCCTTGGCGACCAGGATCAGCAGGCCGTCTCCGACATCGCGACGGCCCACCTTCCAGTCGCGGGCGACGCGCAGCGCATAGGCAGCGATATCTTCCGGCTGGGTGGTAGGCACCATCAGGATGACGATCTGGCTGCCCTTGTCCTGTTCAAAGGCGGCCAGACGGGCTTCGAGTGATGCCTTGTCGGCCGCGGACAGGGTGCCGCTGGTGTCAGTGACACGTGCGGTGAGCGCCGGAATCGGCTGCAGCTGTTGCGCCCAGGCGCTGGGCAGCAGCACCACCAAGGCCAGCAACAGCATCAGCAGCCATTGACGTACGGCCGGAAGTCGGCGAGTGTCAGGCATGGAGATGGCAGTTGCGGGCATGGCAGTTGGACTCAGGCAGGATTACTGGCGCTGGGGTTGCGGCTGGGTGTTGAAATCCACCGTCGGCGGCTGGGAGATTTCCGCCTCGTTGGTCACGGTGAAGTTGGGCTTGGGCTTGTAGCCGAAGATCATGGCGGTCAGATTGGTCGGGAACTGGCGCGCCAGCACGTTGTATTCCTGTACCGACTGGATGTAGTCGTTACGGGCCACGGTGATGCGGTTTTCCGTACCTTCCAGGGTGACGCGCAGGTCACGGAAAGCCTGGTTGGCCTTGAGCTGCGGATACTGCTCGGCCACCACCATCAGGCGCGACAGCGCGCTGGTCAGCTGGCCCTGGGCCTGCTGGAACTTGTTGAAGGCTTCCGGGTCATTGATCAGCTCGGGCGTGGCCTGGATCGAGGTGGCACGGGAGCGCGCCTCAATCACGCGGGTCAGCGTTTCCTGCTCGAAGTTGGCCTCGCCCTTGACGGTAGCGACAATGTTCGGCACCAGGTCGGCGCGACGCTGGTACTGGTTCAGCACTTCGCTCCAGGACGATTTGACTTTTTCGTCCAGGGACTGGAATTGGTTGTAGCCACAGCCGGACAGGCTGAACAGGCCAAGAACGGTCATCAGGACCAGAAACCAGCGTTTCATAGGATTCTCCATGCGGAAAGTGGGGATGATGGGCGAAGCATAACGCAGAACTGGCGGCTTGCCGTGTCAGACTACGTGACGTAATACGCAGGAAAACGGCAATAGGAAAGAATTGCAGGAGGAGGCGGGATGGACGATATCGTCAAGCAGGCCATGGCCAAATGGCCGAATGTACCGGCGTGTGCCGGCTGGCTGGGTCTGGGGGCGCGTGGTGACTGGTATCTGCGCGATGAGGCCGCGCAGGCGGCCGGACCGTTTGCCGGGCCGGGCAGTAGCGCTGCGAGCCGGGGCAGCCGGGTGCAGATGGAGAAGCTGCGCGAATTCATCGAGCGCAACTACGAACCGGATGCGCAGGGGCGCTGGTATTTCCAGAACGGCCCACAGCGCGTCTTCGTGGAGCTGGAACGCACGCCATGGATCCTGCGGCTGAAGCCGGAGGCGGCTGGCTGGCAGGTCTGGACGCATGCTGGCCGACGGGTGCAGGTCAGCGAGGCCTTGCATGATGCCGATGGGCATCTGTATCTGGTGACCGATGCCGGCCTGGGCCTGGTGCATACGCAGGACATGACGCTGGCAGCGGATGCGCTGGAAGCGGGCTGCTGGCCCTTGCGTGAGGTGGAGGCGGCGGAACTGCCGCGCCTGTACGCTTACGTGCCGAGCCCGCAGGCCAGCGGCATCTGAAGCAGCCTGGGCTTGTCAGTCAGCGACTTTCAGGCACGAAAAAGCCGCTCCGGAGAGCGGCTCGTTGATCAGGCGGGCCTTGCGTGGGCGCAGGGCCTGACCGGAAGATCAGTTGGAGGCAGCAGAGGCCGGGGCAGCGGCTGCAGAGGCGGCACCGGAAGCGCCATCAGCAGCACCGCTGGCAGCGGCTACGGCCGGCTCGGCGAAGCTGCCACCGCTGTGGTTGGCCAGGTAGACCACGGCGCGCTTGACTTCGTCATCGCTCAGGTCCGGGTTGCCGCCCTTGGCCGGCATGACGCCATGGGTACCGGTGAAGCCTTCGATGGCGTGCTTGAACAGGGTGTCGACACCCTGGCCGATACGCGGACCCCAGGCGCCGTTATCGCCCAGCTTGGGAGCGCCGGCTACGCCTGCATCATGGCAGGACATGCAGATGGACTTGTAGGCTTCTTCGCCGGTCATGGGAACGGCGCGGGCAGCCGGGGCCAGCTTGAGTTCAACCGAGCCGACTTTCTGGATGCGCTGGGCAGCGGCAACCTGGGCTTGTGGGCTGTTGGGGTTGAAGGAAGGCTTGGCGTAGGTGGAGAAGTACACGGCTACGGCCAGCAGCAGCAGCAGGGCGCCAAAGGTGATGGCAGTGACCACGCCGAGTTGACGGTTCTTGGTCGCCTCGGAAGCGGCGTACGAATCTGGTGCGATCTGGCTCATGACGTCCTCTTGGATGTTCTGATAAAAAACGAAACGAATCGTGACAGGCAATTATAGTCAACGCTTTTGCAAAAAACACCTACAATTGCCCGTTGCGCATGGTAAACCTGTTGATCTGGCCACATTTGATGTTGCACGGAAGTCAACAAGACCATGTTCATCAGGGGCGACTGTAGCTCAGTGGATAGAGTATCGGCCTCCGAAGCCGAGGGTCGTGGGTTCGATCCCCGCCAGTCGCGCCAATCCAGCCATGCCTGCCCCTGACAGGCCCAGACCCATTCCGGAGTGCCGGGGTGGGTTTTTTTGTGCCTGCAGGCTCGCCCATCGAAGATGGAAAAGGCTCCCGCCAGCTGGTCGGGAGCCTTGTGTCAGCCACGCAGTGTGGAACCTGCGCGGGCTTAGTCGGCCTTTTGCAGCATCTGGATGATGCTGGAGAAGTCCATGCCGCCCTTGCCGGACAGGCTGTGGGCTGCGTACAGGCTGCGTGCCATGGCGCCCAGCGGCGTGCTGGCGCGCACGTGCATGGCGTTTTCCTGGGCCAGGCCCAGATCCTTCAGCATCAGGTCGGTGCCGAAGCCGCCAGTGTAGCCGCGGCCGGCCGGGGTGCCGTCCATCACGCCCGGCACCGGGTTGTATTTCTCGAGCGCCCAGTTGCCGCCGGAACTGCGGCGCATGATCTCGGCCAGCGCCTTCGGATCGAGGCCGTTGGCCAGGCCCAGGGCCATGGCCTCGCTGGTGCCGACCATCAGGATGCCGAGCAGCATGTTGTTGCAGATCTTGGCGGTCTGGCCGGCACCGATGGCGCCAGCGTGGAAGATGTTGGCGCCCATTTTTTCCAGCAGCGGGCGGGCGCGTTCGAGCGCCTGATCCGGGCCGCCGACCATGAAGGTCAGCGTGCCGGCAGCGGCACCGGCGGTACCGCCGGAGACCGGGGCATCGATGAAGTCGTAGCCTTTGGCCTGGGCGGCAGTGCCGACTTTCTGGGCGCTGGCGGCTGCAATCGTGCTGCAATCGATGATCAGCGCACCGGCTGGCAGGATGTCGAGCAGGCCGGGGTGGCCGTCCTTGCCGAGGTACAGGGCCTCGACATGGGCGCTGGCGGGCAGCATGCTGACGACGACGTCGGCCGTGCTGGCAGCGTCGATGGCGCTGGTGCCGATGCTGACGCCTTCGGCCTTGACCGTGTCGCAGGCGGCCTGGGACAGGTCAAATGCCTTGACCGTGTGGCCGGCTTTCTGCAGGTTGATGGCCATGGGGCCGCCCATGTTGCCGATACCGATGAATGCGATGTTCATGAATGTCTCCTGGGTGTGTCTGTCAATGAAGTCAAATCGGGGGCTTAGCGCAGGCTGTCGAGGCCACGGTCGCTGAGCAGGCGGCGCGCCACGATGACGCGCATGATTTCGTTGGTGCCTTCGAGGATCTGGTGCACGCGCAGGTCGCGCAGCAGGCGCTCGAGCGGGAATTCGCGCAGGTAGCCGTAGCCGCCGTGCAGTTGCAGCGCCTCGTTGACGACCTGGAAGCAGGCGTCGGTGGCAAAGCGCTTGGCCATGGCACAGTAGGTGCTGGCATCGCTGCTGCGGGTATCGAGCTTGTAGGCGGCCAGACGCACCATCTGGCGCGCGGCGATCAGTTCGGTCTGCATATCGGCCAGCTTGAACTGCAGCGCCTGGAAGGCAGCCAGCGGCTTGCCGAACTGCTGGCGTTCCTGCATGTACTGGGCGGCGGCATTGAGCGCGCCCTGGGCACCGCCGACGGAGCAGGTGGCGATGTTGATGCGGCCGCCATCCAGGCCCTTCATGGCGATCTTGAAGCCTTCGCCTTCCTGGCCGAGCAGGTGGCTGGCCGGGATGCGCACATCGCTGAAGCTGATGGCTCGCGTGGGCTGGCTGAGCCAGCCGAGCTTTTCCTCGTTCTTGCCGTACTGGATGCCGGGCAGGTTGGCCGGTACCAGAAAGGCGGAGATGCCATCGGCACCGGGGCCGCCGGTGCGGGCCATCAGCACCAGCACATCGGTGCTGCCAGCGCCGGAGATGAACATCTTTTCGCCATTGATGACGTATTCGTCGCCCTGCAGCACGGCGGTGGTGCGCAGGCTGGCGGCATCGCTGCCGGCGCCGGGTTCGGTCAGGCAGTAGCTGGCGAGCTGTTCACCGGCGGTCAGCGCGGGAGCGTACTGCTCGGCGATTTCCGGCTTGGCCCAGCTGGTGATCATCCACGTGGCCATGTTGTGGATGGTGATGAAGGCGGTGGTGGAGGGATCGACTGCAGCCAGTTCCTCGAACACCAGGGTGGCATCGAGACGGGCCAGGCCGAGGCCGCCGTATGTTTCGGAGGCGTACAGGCCGCAGAAGCCGAGTGCACCGGCGGTAGCGATGGCCTGGCGCGGGAAGGTGTGTTCGGCATCCCACTGCGCGGCGTGGGGGGCCAGTTCGCCGGCGGCAAAGTCGCGGGCGGCAGCCACGAATTGCTGCTGGTCGTCGGTCAGATCGAAATACATGGGGACTGTCTCCTGGGCGGACGCCGGCGGCGGCTTGTGGGTGTGGTGGCAGCCGGCGAAAACCCCGGTGGAGCCAGTTACGGGGAACCGGATCACCGGGGGAATAACAGGCCGCGAGGGCCTGCTCCTGCCTTTTACTTCAGGCTGATGGTGGTGTGCACGCCACCGGCGTTGGCTTCGTCGAACCAGCGCTTGGTGATGGTCTTGGTCTGCGTGTAGAACGTGATGACCTGCTTGCCGTAGGGGCCCAGGTCGCCCAGCTTGGATGCGCGCGAACCGGTGAAGGAGAACAGCGGGACCGGCACGGGAATCGGCACGTTGATGCCGACCTGACCGACGTCGATCTCTTCCTGGAACTTGTGCGCTGCAGCGCCGCTCTGGGTGAACAGGGCGGTACCGTTGCCGTTCGGGTTGTCGTTGATGATCTGGATCGCGTCTTCCAGGGTTTCGGCACCCATTACGCACATCACCGGGCCGAAGATTTCCTGCTTGTAGATGTCCATGTCGACGGTGACGTCCTTGAACAGGGTCGGGCCGACGAAGTTGCCGTTGGCTTCCGCGCCGTCCAGCTGCGGGTTGCGGCCGTCCAGCACCAGGGTGGCACCCTGTTCCACGCCGGAGGCGATCAGGTTGTCGACGCGGGCACGGGCGCTCTTGTTGACCAGCGGGCCGACGTCCACGCCGGGGGTGGCACCGTTGCCGACCTTCAGGCCCTTGGCGCGCTCGGCGATCTCGTTCACCCAGTTGCGGGCTTCGCCGACCAGGATCACGACCGGCAGCGCCATGCAACGCTGGCCAGCGGCACCGAAGGAGGCACCGGCCAGGGCGTTCAGGGTCTGCTCCTTGTTGCAGTCGGGCAGCACGATGGCGTGGTTCTTGGCGCCCATCATGCACTGCACACGCTTGCCGGCCAGGCTGGCGCGGTTGTAGACGTGGGTGCCGACGCCGGTGGAACCGACGAAGCTGATCGCCTTGATGTCCTTGTGGTCGCAGATGCCGTTGACGACGTCAACGCCGCCGTGCACCACGTTCAGCACGCCAGCCGGGATGCCGGCTTCGATGGCCAGCTCGACCAGACGGATGGTGGACATCGGGTCCTGCTCGGAGGGCTTCAGCACGAAGGTGTTGCCGGTGGCGATGGCCATGGGGAACATCCACAGCGGGATCATGGCCGGGAAGTTGAACGGCGTGATGCCGGCGCAGACGCCCAGCGGCTGCAGGATGGTGTAGGTGTCGACACCGCCGGCCACGTTGTTGGCGAATTCGCCCATCTGCAGCGTGCCGATGTTGGCAGCGTGCTCGACCACTTCCAGGCCGCGGAACACGTCGCCTTCGGCGTCGGGCAGGGTCTTGCCCTGTTCACGCGTCAGGATGGCGGCGACTTCCTTGATGTTTTCGCGGATCAGCTGCTGGTACTTCAGGAAGATGCGGGCGCGGGTGCCGATGGGGGTGTAGCGCCAGGTCTTGAAGGCTTCCTTGGCGGCAGCTACTGCGGCATCCAGTTCTTCCTGGGTAGCCATCGGCACGCGAGCGATGACTTCCTGCGTGGCAGGGTTGACAACGTCGCGCCACTCGGTGGTCTTGGACTGGACAAATTCGCCGTTGATCAGCAGCGGAACCTGGGGGATGCTCATGGGGTGTCTCCTCGACTCTGGGGAAAAAGAATTTACAGGAATGGTATTTACAGCTTTCACAATCCTTTTGCGGGTTTCTACCAAGTTATGGAGAGTTCGTGTGTTCTTGTGTTGGCTTTCACAGATAATGGTCCGGTCTTGTAAATGTTGTGAAAGAACCGGAGTGCCTGCATGAGCCGCAAGCTGCTGATGGGGCCGGCCTTGCGCCGGCTGCGTGAAAAGAACCAGATGTCGCAGACGGCGTTTGCCGAGCGGCTCGGGTTGTCGTTCAGCTATATCTGCCAGCTGGAGAACAACCAGCGGCCGGTGACGGCCTCGGTGCTGCTGAAGCTGGCGCAGGTATTCCAGGTGGACCTGAGCGATTTCTCGGAAGACCGCAGCCGGCGTCTGCTGGGCGAGCTGGATAGCATCTTCCGCGACCAGCGGTTGGCCGGCGAGCAGCACGTGACGCCGGCCGACCTGGACCGCATGGTGCACACGGTGCCGGTCATGGCCGAGGTGCTGGTGCGCTTGTACCAGGAGCAGCTGCACCTGCAGGATGAACTGCAGCAGCTGGTGGAGCGCTTTTATGGCGATTCGCGCCAGATGCCGACGGCGCCGTTTCCGCACGAGGCGGCACGCGAGTTCTTCAACCGCAACGATAACTATTTTGACGGGCTGGATCGGCTGGCCGAACAGCTGGCGCAGGAGTGGGGCGTGGAGCCGGGACGGCGCGCGCTGGTGTTGCGCGCGCGCCTGAAGGAGGCGCATGGCGTGGAGGTGGTGGCGAGCGAACAGGGCTCGCACGAGCTGCGCCGCTACGATGCGCGGCGCAAGCGGCTGGAGCTGAACCCGGCGCTCAGCGATGCGCAGCAGGCATTCCAGATGGCGACGCAGCTGGTGTTCCTGGCTTACGGCGATGTGTTGCAGCAGGCCTGTATCGAGGATCCGGCGTTGCGCGATGCACAGACGCTGACGCTGGCGCGGCAGGGGCTGGCGCATTATTTTGCCGGTGCCATGCTGTTGCCGTATACGCCGTTCCTGGAGGCGGCGCGTGCCTCGCGCTACGACGTGGAATCATTGCAGCGGCGCTTTGCCGTGAGTTTCGAAAGCATCTGCCACCGGCTCAGCACGCTGCAGCGCAGTGGTGCGCGCGGCGTACCGATCTACCTGATCCGGGTCGATCAGGCCGGCAACGTGTCCAAGCGACAGAGTGCCAACTCGCTGCATTTTGCGCGCCATGGCGGCACCTGTCCGCTGTGGCATGTGTTCGAGGCCTTTGTGCAGCCGGGACGCATTCTGACGCAGGTGGCGGAAATGCCGGATGGCACGCGCTACTTTGGTATTGCGCGCAGCGTGCAGCGCGGCGGTGGCAGCTTCCATGCGCCGCGCAAGCGCTTTGCCTTTGGCATCGGCTGCGAACTGTCGCAGGCGCATGAGCTGGTCTATGCCGACGGCTGGGATTTGCAGCAGCCGCGCGAGATCACGCCGATCGGGCCGGGTTGCCGCGTCTGTCCGCGTACCGACTGCATGCAGCGCGCCTTTCCGCCAGCAGGCAAGCCGCTGCACAACAACGACTTCAGTGAATCGCTGGTGTCGTACCGCTTGTGACGACCGGCGCTGGGTGTAGCACAATGTAACCGGGATCTGCGGGCGCATGGCGTCAGCAGGCATTTGGGCTTGGACGGGAGGTGGGCATGCAGCAGGGGTGCAAGGCGACAAGAACAGGTTGGGAGCGCTGGCTGCTGACCTGTCTGCTGGCCTGTGTGGCCGTTTTCCTGCCCTTGTCACTGCAGGCCGATGACGGTTTGCCGGACCATATTTCCAGTCGCGGTTATCTGATGGATCCGGATGGCAACCTGACGCTGGGGCAGGTGGAGCAATTGCCGTTCCGGCCGATGCCGCAGGTGCTGGCGCTGGGGCATACCAGTGCGGTGATCTGGCTGCGGGTGGATGTGGAGCCGATGGCGGCACGCGATCTGGTGCTGACGCTGCAGCCTCCCTATCTGGAAGATGTGCGGGTGTTCCTGCCCGGGACCGGGGTGGATGACTGGCAGCATGTGAGGCTGGGCACGCACGTGCCGTATACCGAACGTGGACGCAGCGAGGGGCATATCGTCGTGAATCTGCCGGATCGGGCCACGCCGGCGAATCTGCGGGCCTATATCCGGGTGCAGAGCGTGCAGCACCTGGTGCTCAAGGTGCAGGTCATGCATGCGCAAAAGAGTCTGCAGCAGGGCATGCAGCGCAGCCTGCTGGTCAGTTTTGGTGTCGGGCTGTTGCTGACGCTGGCCGTGCTGGGCCTGCTGCACTGGGGCTCTTCGCGGGATCGGCAGTGGCTGATTGCGGCCGCCACCATGGCCTGCATGCTGCTGGTGGTGTCCGGGACGGCAGGCTTGCTGGACAAGTACCTGTTTCCGCAGCAGCCCCTGCTGGCGACGGGGCTGAAGGACGTGGCCAGCATCGGGTACATGGCCCTGATGCAGTGGTATTTTCTGCGGCTGTTTCGTCTCTATCAGGCACCAGGCTGGACGGTCTTGCCGAACCGGATGTACCTGGCCATGGCCCCGTTGCTGTTGCTGGCCGTGTGGCTGGGATATGCGCGCGAAGCCTGGCTGCTGCATGTCGCAGTGATCATCATGTATGGCTTCTGGGGGCTGTTCAGCCTCTGGTTTGTGCGCTTCGGCGATGGCTATATCCGCGTGTTGCTGGCCCTGCTGTTCCTGGCCCAGGTCATGATGGTGCTCTACCTCGAACTGAGTTGGCTCGGCTTGTTGCCGCTGACGGATGTCAGCCTGTCGGTGCTGTATCCGGAGCTGGCGATTGGTCTGCTGGTGGGCGTTGCGCAGTTTCTGGTGCAATGGCGGCGTGACCATCTGGCCCTGCGTTCCGCGCTGATGGTGCGCATGCGGGCGGAACGCATGCAACAGGAGCTGTACTGGGAGACTTCGCGCCGGGAGGAAATGGATGGCCTGCTGGGCATGCTGCTGCACGAGCTCAAGACACCGCTATCGGCCATCCGGCTGGGCGCGCTGGCGGTAGCCAAGGGGTGGGAGGACATGCCGCCGCTGGTGACCGGACGGCTGCAGCGCATCCACCAGTCGGTGGATGCCATGAACATGGTGCTAGACAAGGTACGCCATACCGACCGGATGGAAACCGGGGCCTGGCAGATCAGCCGGGAGTCGTGTGATGTGCAGGTGCTGGTGCAGCAACTGGTGGCGGAATGTTCGCAACCCTTGCGAGTGCGACTGGAGTCGGGGCTGGAGCAGCCGGTGCAGACCGATCCGGACCTGCTGCGCCTGATGATCGGCAATTTGCTGGAGAACGCCCTGGCGTACAGCGAGCCGGAGAGCGAGGTCTGCATTCATTTGCAGCCATGGTCGCAGGGGGGTGGGAAGGAAGGCTTCCGGTTGCGGGTCTGCAACCGGGTGGCCGAGGGAGACCAGCCGGATGCATCACGACTGTTCACCAAGTACTACCGTGCCGAGCACTCGCACCAGCACACGGGGACCGGGTTGGGCCTGTACTGGGTGCGCCATATGGCGCTGGCCATGGGCGGAGACATCGTCTACCAGGGAGAGCTGGATGAAGTCGTGTTCGAGCTGACCTTGCCAGGGTGAGCAGGCTGGCAGATGCGAGGCAATTACAGTATCAAGAGTGATCCGTCAAGCATGCAGCGCGCCGCGAATGTAATAAAGAGGAAAATATCACCATATCCGGGGATAACCTTTTCCGATAATATATTGTATGATATAAGGCTGACATCAGGCTTCAATCACCTCGAGGCAGGGCTTTGCATGAAAGTCTTGATGCGTCATGGCTGGGTGCCAGATATCTGCACTGCCATTTTGTGGGGCCCGAAAGCTGGTATCGGGTGCGTGACACGGGTTTTCCCCGGGGCGTTCCGGAGCATGAATGCGCGTTATGCATGCTCCGGCCTAGCGGACAATCTCAAATGGTAGGGTCATGCCTGGCGTACTGGAAATCATTGTTGTGGAAGATCACCGCTTGCTGCGCGACGAGCTGGTGGATTATCTGAGCAGTCCTGACTGGCATGTGCGTGGTGTCAGCAGCGGACGCGAGCTGGATGTGGCCATGACAGAAACCCCTGCCGATGTGCTGGTGCTGGATCTGAACCTGCCGCAGGAAGATGGCATCAGCATCGCCCGTCGCATTCGCAAGGCTTTCCCGGAAATCGGTATCGTGATGCTGACTGCGCGCGGCGACCAGGCTGACCGTGCCCTGGGCTATGGCAGTGGGGCTGACGTCTATCTGACCAAGCCGACGCACGTGGGCGAGCTGGAATCGGTGCTGTTCAACTTGTCCTGCCGCATACGCCCGCGGGATGATGTCCAGCTGATGCTGAGCGAGAACCTGCTGCGGCTGACCCATGCCAATGGTCGTTCCGCGAGCCTGACCAACAGTGAATACCGGGTGCTGCGCCTGCTGGTGGATACGCCGGGGCAGGAACTCGGCTATGCCCCCCTGTGTGAACTGCTTTATCCGGATGATGATGCCGTCTCGCAATCCCGCCAGCGTCTGGCGGTGCTGATGACCCGCCTGCGCCAGAAGATGCAGGAAGAAATGGGCGTGGAGCAGTGCGTGAAATCGGTGCGCGGGCAAGGCTACCGTCTGACCGTGCCGATACGCCTGGTGCCCTGAACTGCTTGCGGGAACGATCTGCCGGATAACCTGGGCAGCCTTGTGCGGCTGCCCAATTTATTGCATGATCCCGCATTATCTAACAATCGTTCGTTATTGATGGGCGTCGTACATCCTGGTTTGTCCAGATGCGCAGCATTTTGCGGCTGCAAGATTCGTGAAATATTACTGGATTTCAGGGATACATAGCGTAACGCATCTGATGTGTAATAGCCGTTATGTCATCAGGTGGAATGGAGCATGTCTTTTCTGCGCGTCAGATGCGTGTGGGAACAGAGGCTGGCAACTGACTCTCCTGAATGACGTTTATTACCCATGATGCTGTTCGGCTTGGCGCCGGGTGGTGCGACTGAAGGAGATGGTCATGAAGCAGGCAAGCCGTGTGAACAACTGGGTTCCGGTACTCGGAATGGTGGCAGCGGTCGCGCTATCCGGCTGTGTGGCAACAGGCGGTGACCGGTTTCCCAAGCCGCTGGCAGAAGGCAAGGTGGAGACACCGGTAGCGCAGGAGATCGCCAGCGCGGTCTTCATTCGTGAGCCGGGTGAGGTGCAGACCCAGGCGGTCAATATTTTTGTCAATGGCGAGTACATGACTTCACTGCAGGACGGCGCGTTCAAGCAGCAGAAGGTGTGCGTGGGCCAGAACACGCTGGTGGCGCACCCCAGCGACGTGGGTACACGCTACCAGGAAAAGCGGCTGAACCTGCCCAAGTTCCAGGTGGCGGCGGGTGAGGTGGCCTATTTCCGCGTGGCGGCAGGCGCTGACGGCAAGCCGGTGTTGCAGCAGCTGGATGTCGAGACCGGCCAGCAGTTGGCACACGCCCAGAAGGAGCAGATGCACGCGCTGTCGCGGGTAGAGCCCAAGTGCGTGGTGCCGCTCAAGACCTACACGCTGGAAACCTCGGCACTGTTCCCGTTTGACCGTCACGACTACGGCAGCATGCTGGAGCAGGGCAAGCAGGACATCGCGCGTGTGGCGCGTGACATTGCCGCCAGCGATGCCAGGGTGGATCGCATCGAGATTGTCGGCCACACCGATCCGGAAGGCAGTGATGCCTACAACCAGACGCTGTCGGAGCGCCGTGCTGCCACAGTGCAGCAGGCCCTGCAGCAGCACCAACTGCCCACGCGCAACCTCAAGGCCGAAGGTCGTGGTGAAAGCCAGCTGGTGGTGAGCGACTGTCGCGCGCGTTACCCGAACCAGAAGGCACAGCGCACCCAGTGCGACCAGCCGAACCGTCGCGTCGAGATTGTGCTGTATGGCACCACCGCTGGAAATATTCCGGGCCAGTAAGCAGCCTGCATCCATCCATTCTTCATCTTGAGTAGTAACGCCTGCGCAACCCCATACATCCAGGGGAGCGCGGGCAGGGGAGAGAGACATGAGCATCCAGAACATTACCCTTCGCATCCTGGCCCAATCCGAGACGCCGGAACAAGAGCTGCAGATCGCCGGTGGCGAGGGAGGTATCGGTGCCAAGGGGCAGCCGGTGCGCATCCAGGCCGTGGCTGATGTGAAGTATCACCTGACCGATGACGGCACCGGTTTTGCACCGGAGAACGTGGCGACCAAACGCGTGGGCAGTGATCTGTACGTGGCGTTTGAAGGTGCCAGTGTGGACCAGCCGGACCTGATCATCGAGGGCTATTACAAGGACAACGGCGAGCAGGGCTACCGCGAAGGCAGCGACAACCTGCTGGTGGGTACGCACGAGAACGGCAACGTCTACCCCTTCATTCCGGAGACGGCGCAAGGCAGCGATGCGGTGAGCATGCTGCTGGAAGGCCAGCAGGCGGGTCAGGTGCTGGGTATCAGCGAGGCACCGGTGCCGCTGTGGTGGCTGCCGCTGCTGGCGGCCCCGCTGCTGGGTGGCGGTGGCGGCAGCACGCCGCCGCCGGTAGACCACAAGCCGGAGATCACGAACCTGACGCCCAAGGCGAATGGCGGTGATGTGACGGTGGAAGAGGCTGCGCTGGCGCAGGGCAGCAACGCGGCCAGCACGGCAGAGAAGGGCGTGGGGGACTTCACGATCAAGTCGCAGGATGGCGTCAAGTCGCTGACGATTGGCGGCGTCGAGGTGATCAAGGATGGCGTGCTGACCGGTGCCGTGGTGAACACGCCGCTGGGCAACCAGCTGAAGGTGACGGGCTACGACAAGGCGACGGGCAAGGTCAGCTACGAATACACGCTGCTGGGCAGCGAGAAGCACCCCGAGGATGCAGCAAAGGCCAACAACAGCGTCTACGAAGACCTGAAGGTGGTGCTGACGGACAACGATGGTGACAAGGCCGATGCCACGCTGAGCGTGCAGATCGTGGACGATGTGCCGACGGCCACCGATGATGCTGCCGCGCAGCAGCAGGAAAACCAGGTGTTGGTAATCGACGCCCTGGCCAATGACGTGCGCGGCGCCGATGGCGTGCTGCCGCAGGCGGTATCGGTGACGACGCAGCCGGCGCAGGGGGTGGTGACCTATGACCCGGCCACGGGCAAGTTCACCTACACGCCGAAGGCCAACGCCGGCAGCACCTCTACCGCTGACAGCTTCACCTACACCATCATCGATGCCGATGGCGACAAGTCCACGGCAACGGTGAAGATCACGCTGCAGCCGGACTCGAAGATCGGGACCGTGCCGCAGGACTTTGTGACGGTGAGCGAAGGCGGTCTGCCCAGCCCGGCCGCGCCGATGCTGCGCATGCGCCTGTTTGCGGCTGCGGCGGACAGCGCCGAGGCCGAAGGCGTGCTGGTGGTCAACTACGGCCGCGATGTGCCCACGGGCAATCTGCTGGAGTCGATCCGGCTGTCGGCCGACGGGCTGGATGCGCAACTGCATGCGCTGGGTGACGATGTGGTGTGGGCGCTGTCGGCTGATGGCCTGCTGCTGACGGGCTCGGCAGCCGGCGAGCCGGTGCTGACAATTCAGTTGCTGGGTGCGGTGGTGAGCGATGCGGCGCTGGGCCAGCTCACCTACAGCTACCGGGTGGAGTTGCTGAAGCCGGTGACGCACCCGGATGGACAAGACAAGAACATCGTGACGCTGAAGAATATTGCCTTCACGGTGACGGATGCGGATGGCGAGTCGAAGACGGGCAAGTTTGACATTGACGTGCAGGATGCGGTGCCGGTGGCGCTGGATGATGCCAACACGGTGGAGACGGAAGGCCCGCAGAGTGTGCAGGGGCAGGTGTTGGCGAACGATACGCAGGGTGCCGATGGTGCCGTGGTGGTGGGTGTGGCCAAGGGCGACACGGAAGCCAGCCTGGATGCGCCGGCCACGCTGGGAGTGGCGCTGCAGGGACTGTACGGCACGCTGACGCTGCATGCGGACGGCAGCTACAGCTACACGCGCACGCCGGGCAGTGCTGGTGGCAAGGAAGACGTGTTCACCTACACGATCAAGGATGCGGACGGGGATCTGGCCAATGCGGTGCTGACGATCGATATTGGCAACCACAAGCCGACGGTGGGCGAGCCCAATGAGCCGGCCACCGCCAACGTGACGGCCACGGTCAACGAGAAGGGTCTGGCGCCGCGTGGTGCGGAGCCGGGCGGTTCGGGCGAGATGGCAGACGGCAACGGAGCCAACGACAGCGACAAGAGCGAAGCGACGACAGGCACGATTGCCTTCACCAGCAAGGACGGCGTGGGCTCGGTGACGCTGGGTACGGTGGCCTTGGGCACGGATGCGGCCACAGCGGTGACGGTGCAGGACGATGGCACAGGCACGCTGAAGGCGTACTACGAGTTTGATGCTGCGACAGGTGCGGGCACGGTGCACTACAGCTACGTGCTCAAGGACAACGTGGCGCATGCGGATGCGGACGGCACGAACAGCCTGAGCCTGCCCCAGGTGGGCCTGGTGGTGACGGATGCGGACGGCCAGACGGCCAGCGGCAGCGTGACGATCACGATCGTGGACGATGTGCCGA
>NZ_JAZDCI010000016.1:0-31103 GCF_036312245.1 Brachymonas sp. J145
CTATCAGGAGCTGCACCAGCGACATGGAGTCACGTGCTCGATGACAGATGGCTATGATTGCTATCAGAATGCGCTGGCCGAGCGGGTCAACGGCATTCTAAAGACAGAGCTTCTGCTGCATCGTCCGGCTGACTTGGCTCAGGCACGGCGCATGGTGGCTGAATCTGTGCAGATCTATAACCACGAGCGGGTTCATACTTCGCTGAAAATGCAAACGCCCGATGCGATGCATCGGGCATCATTGGCCGCAACTGCAGGAGCAGCCTGCCAATTTGTGGTGTCAACTTAATTCAGGACGGGTCAACCTACAATTATTTTGCGAAGTTTACACATTTTTTGTTGCTGGTTGCAACCATACACAAATCCGCGTTCCGGGCAATCAGAAAAACCACGCAGCAGCTGGCGCAAACCGTCCCGCTTGCCTGCAGCTGCCGGCCTGTACGTATAATTGGAATTTCCCACCACGCGAGGGCAAGCCTCGCTATTGGCCATGACTACCAAATTCGTATTCGTCACCGGCGGTGTCGTCTCTTCCCTGGGCAAGGGCATTGCGGCGGCGTCGCTGGCTGCCATCCTGGAATCGCGCGGCCTCAAGGTCACCCTGATCAAGCTGGATCCCTACATCAACGTGGACCCCGGCACCATGAGCCCCTTCCAGCACGGTGAAGTGTTCGTCACTGACGACGGTGCCGAGACCGACCTGGACCTGGGGCACTACGAGCGTTTCATCGAAACGCGCATGAACAAGTCCAACAACTTCACCACCGGACGCATCTACCAGTCGGTGCTGGAGAAGGAGCGCCGCGGCGACTACCTGGGCAAAACGGTGCAGGTGATCCCGCACATCACCAACGAGATCCAGGAGTACATCAAGCGCGGTGCCGGCATCGGCACGCCGGATGCGGTCGATGTCGCGATCTGCGAAGTCGGCGGTACCGTGGGTGACATCGAGTCCCTGCCCTTCCTGGAAGCCGTGCGTCAGTTGAGCCTGAAGCTCGGCCCCAACCACAGCGCCTTTGTCCACCTGACCTATGTGCCGTGGATTGCCGCTGCCGGCGAGCTGAAGACCAAGCCAACCCAGCACACGGTGCAAAAGCTGCGCGAAATCGGCATCCAGCCCGATGCCCTGCTGTGCCGCGCCGATCGCGAGATCCCGGGCGAGGAGCGCGAGAAGATCAGCCTGTTCACCAACGTGCCCGAGTGGGGCGTGATCAGCATGTGGGACGTGGACACCATCTACAAGGTGCCGCGCATGCTGCACGAGCAAGGCCTGGACGGCCTGATCTGCGACAAGCTGCGCCTGAACACGCCGCCGGCCACGCTGAAGCGCTGGGACGATCTGGTCTACGCGCTGGAACACCCGCAGCACACGCTGCGCGTGGCCATGGCCGGCAAGTACGTGGAACTGTCCGACAGCTACAAGTCGATCAACGAGGCGCTGCGCCACGCCGGCATGAAGAACCACAGCCGTGTGGAAATCTGCTACATCGATTCCGAAACGCTGACGCCCGAGAACGTGGCGCAGGAGCTGTCGGTGTATGACGCGATCCTGGTGCCGGGCGGCTTTGGCAAGCGCGGAGTGGAAGGCAAGATTGCCGCTGCCCGCTATGCGCGTGAAAACGGCGTGCCCTACCTCGGCATCTGCCTGGGCATGCAGGTCGCCACCATCGAATACGCGCGCAACATGGCCGGCCTGGCCAACGCCAACAGCACCGAATTCGAACCCGACACACCCTACCCCGTCATCGCCCTGATCGACGAGTGGAAGGACGCCGATGGCAGCATCCAGACGCGCAACGCCGATTCCGACCTGGGCGGCACCATGCGCCTGGGCGCGCAAAGCTCGGACGTCAAGCCGGGCACGCTGGCGCACCAGATCTACGGCGACGTGGTGACCGAGCGCCACCGCCATCGCTACGAAGCCAACACCCAGTACCTGGATCGCCTGAGCGAGGCCGGCCTGGTGATCTCGGCGCGCACCCAGCGCGAGCACCTGACCGAGATCGTCGAACTGCCGCAGAATGTGCACCCCTGGTACGTGGGCGTGCAGTTCCATCCGGAATTCAAGTCCACCCCCTGGGACGGCCACCCGCTGTTCAATTCCTACATCAAGGCCGCGCTGCAACGCCAGCAGTCCGGCAAGGAGCAAGCATGAAACTCTGCGGATTCGACGTTGGTCTGGAGCATCCCTTCTTCCTGATTTCCGGCCCTTGCGTGGTCGAAAGCGAGCAGCTGCAGCTGGATGTGGCCGGTCGCCTGCAGGAAATCACCGGCAAGCTGGGCATTCCCTTCATCTTCAAGAGCAGCTACGACAAGGCGAACCGCTCCAGTGGCAGCAGCTTCCGTGGCCCCGGCATGCAGGCCGGCCTGGACATCCTGGCCAAGGTCAAGCGTGAACTGAACGTGCCGATCCTGACCGATGTGCACACCGAAGCCGAAGTGCCGATGGTGGCCAGCGTGGTCGACGTGCTGCAGACGCCGGCCTTCCTGTGCCGCCAGACCGATTTCATCCGCGCCGTGGCCCAGTCCGGCAAGCCGGTGAACATCAAGAAGGGCCAGTTCCTGGCTCCGCACGACATGAAGAACGTGATCGACAAGGCGCGCGCGGCAGCCGCCGAGGCCGGTCTGGAAACCGACAACTTCATGGCCTGCGAACGCGGTGCCAGCTTTGGCTACAACAACCTGGTGAGCGATATGCGCTCGCTGGCGATCATGCGCGAAAGCGGCGCACCGGTAGTCTATGACGCCACCCACAGCGTGCAGCTGCCGGGCGGCCAGGGCACCAGCAGCGGCGGCATGCGCGAGATGGTGCCGGTGCTGTCGCGTGCGGCGGTGGCGGTTGGCGTGGCCGGCCTGTTCATGGAAACCCACCCGAACCCGAGCTGCGCCCTGAGCGATGGCCCCAACGCCGTGCCGCTGGAGCACATGCCCGAGCTGCTGGAAACCCTGCTGGAGCTGGATCGCGTCACCAAGAAGACGATCGCCAGCCGTGGCCTGCTGGAAGAACGCATCCAGCAGTTCTGCCAGTAAGCCAGCCTGATCCGTATTTGTCCGATTTTTTGAAAACCCGAGAGAAAAGGAACTCCCATGAGTGCAATCGTTGATATCGTCGGCCGCGAAGTCCTGGACAGCCGTGGCAACCCCACCGTCGAGTGCGACGTGCTGCTGGAAAGCGGCGTGATGGGCCGCGCTGCCGTGCCGAGCGGCGCCTCCACCGGCAGCCGCGAGGCGATCGAACTGCGTGACGGCGACAAGAGCCGTTACCTGGGCAAGGGCGTGCTGAAGGCGGTCGAGCACATCAACACCGAAATCCTGGAAGCCGTGCTGGGCCTGGACGCCTCCGAGCAGGCCTTCCTGGACCGCACCCTGATCGAACTGGACGGTACCGACAACAAGAGCCGTCTGGGCGCCAACGCCATGCTGGCTGTGTCCATGGCCGTGGCCCGCGCTGCTGCCGAAGAATCCGGCCTTCCGCTGTACCGCTACTTCGGTGGCATGGGTGGCTACCAGCTGCCGGTGCCGATGATGAACGTGATCAACGGTGGCGCACACGCCAACAACAACCTGGACCTGCAGGAGTTCATGATCATCCCGGTGGGCGCTCCGTCCTTCCGTGAAGCGCTGCGTTACGGCACCGAGGTGTTCCACGCGCTGAAGAAGATCATCCACGACAAGGGCATGAGCATTGCCGTGGGCGACGAAGGCGGCTTTGCCCCGAACGTCGACAACCACGAAGCCGCGATCCAGCTGATCCTGCAGGCGATCAGCGACGCCGGCTACACCCCGGGCCAGGAAATCGTGCTGGGCCTGGACTGCGCCAGCTCCGAGTTCTACAAGGACGGCAAGTACGTGCTGGAGGGCGAAGGCGGCCTGCAGCTGACGGCCGAAGAATGGGCCAACATGCTGGCGACCTGGTGCGACAAGTACCCGATCATCAGCATCGAGGACGGCATGGCCGAAGGCGACTGGGACGGCTGGAAGCTGCTGACCGAGAAGCTGGGCCAGAAGGTGCAGCTGGTCGGTGATGACCTGTTTGTGACCAACACCAAGATCCTGCAGGAAGGCATCGAGAAGGACATCGCCAACTCGATCCTGATCAAGATCAACCAGATCGGCACCCTGACCGAGACCTTCGAGGCGATCGAGATGGCCAAGCGTGCCGGCTACACCGCCGTGATCAGCCACCGCTCCGGCGAGACCGAGGACAGCACGATTGCCGACATCGCCGTGGGCACCAACGCTGGCCAGATCAAGACCGGCTCCCTGAGCCGCTCCGACCGCATGGCCAAGTACAACCAGCTGCTGCGCATCGAGGAAGACCTGGGCGACATCGCCGTGTACCCGGGCCGCAAGGCGTTCTACAATCTGCGCTAATCCCGCAGCCGTCACACCCGCATCGCCATGAACCTGTCCATCAATCGCATCGTCACCGCCGTGCTGATTGCCGTGCTGCTGGTGCTGCAGATCCAGATCTGGACCGGTCGTGGCAGCGTGCAGGAGGTGAGCCTGATGAAGCAGCAGCTGGAAAGCCAGCGCGATACCAACGCGCAGCTGGAACAGCAGATCAGCCGCATCGAATCCGAGATTGCCGACCTGAAGGAAGGCCTGTCCACGGTGGAAGAGAAAGCCCGTTACGAGATGGGCATGCTCAAGCCGAACGAGATCTTTGTGCAGATTGCACGCTGAGCGCCCTGCTTCCAACGAAAAAATCCCGCCTATGCGGGATTTTTTCTTGCCGTGGCAAGGACTTACTGCAGCTTGTCGCTGGCCGGCGGCTGTTGCGCAGCCGAGGTGAACAGCTGCGCCACCTCGACCTTGTCGAAATGGTACTGCTGGCCACAGAACTCACAGCCGACCTCGATCTCGCCGTGGTCCTCGAGGATGCTCTCGGCCTCCTCCTGGCCCAGCGTACGCACCATGTTGGCGACGCGCTGCTGGCTGCAGGTGCAGGCAAAGTGCGGTACCGGATCGGTCTCGGCCGGCACGAAGCGCAGCAGCTTCTCGTTCCAGAACAGGCGGTGCAGGATGGTGTCCAGGTCCAGCTCCAGCAACTCTTCTTCCTTCAGGCTTTGCGCCAGCGTGGCGATATGGTTGTAGCTCTCGTCGGCTTCGGCGCGGGCTTCATCGCTAGGCGCGGCGGTGCTGCCAGCCAGGTTGGCCTCGCCTTCCAGCGGCAGGCGCTGGATCAGCAGGCCGGCGGCGACCTGCTCGTTGGCGGCCAGTACCAGCGTGGTGTCCAGCTGTTCGCTCTGGCGCATGTAGTGGCGCAGCATGTCGGCGACGCGCGCAAACGGCTGGCCGGTGCTGTCCTTGAGCGGCACCACGCCCTGGTAGGGTTGCTGCCCCGGCAGGCGGTCGCGCGGGTCCAGCGTGATCGCGCACTGGCCCTGGCCGTGCAGGTTGACCAGTTCGGTCATGCCGGCATCTTCCGCCACCTCGCCAACGATGCTGGCGGTGGCGCGCAGGCCCAGGCTGGGCTGCACTTCGGCCACGGCCACCTTGACCGGGCCATCACCCTGCACCTGCAGGATCAGCGCGCCGTTGAACTTGATATTGGACTGCATCAGCATGGCGGCGGCCGTCATCTCGCCAAGCAGGTGGTTGACGGAGGCCGGATACGGACCGCTCTGGGTATTGGCGGCGCGGCGCTGCACCACCTCTTGCCAGGCATCGGTCAGGCGCACGGCCACGCCGCGCACCGGAATGCCGTCAAACAGGAATTTCTGGATCTGGGACATGGTTGTTCTCGTGAAACGGCCCGGCGCAGCTGGCCAGGCCCAGATTGTCCAGATGGGGTTCAGCCGATCTTCTTCAAGCCTTGGCGATAACGGCTGGCGTTGCCGATATAGTGCTGCGCGCTCTGGCGCAGGCCTTCGATCTGCTCGGGCGTGAGCTGGCGCACCACCTTGGCCGGGCTGCCCAGGATCATGCTGCCATCGGGGAACTCCTTGCCTTCCGTCACCAGCGCACCAGCGCCGACCAGGCAGTTCTTGCCGATTTTTGCGCCATTGAGCACCACGGCACCAATGCCGATCAGGCTCTCGTCGCCAATCGTGCAGCCGTGCAGCATCACCATGTGGCCGACCGTGACGTGACGGCCGATGGTCAGCGGCACGCCTTCATCGGTATGCAGCACGCTGCCGTCCTGGATATTGCTGCCTTCGCCGATAGTGATCGGGTCGTTGTCGCCGCGCAGCGTGCAGTTGAACCAGATATTCACGTCAGCCGCCAGATGCACATCGCCCATGACCTGGGCGGAATCGGCTACCCAGGCGCTGTCAGCCACCTGGGGGGTCTTGTCGTCGAGTTGGTAAAGGGCCATGCTGGTCTGTCTCCGGTCAAAAACGGGGCGGCGGCGCGCGCCTACAATGTTTCCATGAGTGTACGACAAGCCGCCCGCGCCGCCCTGAGCCTGACCGATCCTGCCGCCAAGGTGGCTGCCACCCATGCCGTCTGGCAGCAGGCGCAGGACGCCGATCTGGCCACGGAAGCCAGCCTGTCCGCCGAGGCGCTGATCGCGCTGGAGCCGGCACCGATTCCCGGCCGTCCGGACCAGCCGGAACTGGTGCATCCGAAAGACGTGGCACAGCGCAGCGTGCATACGCCAGCTGGCCGTGCCGCGCTGCTGCACGCAGTGGTGCATATCGAATTCAACGCCATCAACCTGGCACTTGATGCAGTCTGGCGCTTCAGTGGCATGCCCGAAGGCTTTTACCTGGACTGGCTGCGCGTGGCGCGCGAGGAAGCCGAGCACTTCACCATGCTGCACGAGCACCTGCAGCAGATGGGCTGGCAGTACGGCGATTTTGTCGCGCACGATGGCCTGTGGACGATGTGCGAGAAGACCGCCGATGACATCGTGGCGCGCATGGCGCTGGTACCGCGCACGCTGGAGGCGCGCGGGCTGGATGCCACGCCGCTGATCCAGCAGCGCCTGCGTGCGATCAACGCCGACGATGCGCAGGTCACGGCGAATCTGCTCGATACCATCCTGCGGGACGAGATCGGCCATGTGGCGATCGGCAACCACTGGTACCGCTGGCTGTGTGCGCGCTACGAACTGGAGCCGGTCTCGCACTATGGCGAGCTGGTGCACCAGTACGCGGCACCACGCCTGAAGCCACCCTTCAACGAGGCAGCGCGCAAGCAGGCCGGCTTCAGCCAGGAAGAGCTGGACTACCTGCTGGGCATGGGCGTGCAACAGGCACAATAGAAAGATCACAAGACCTATCAGGAGACCCCGATGAACGACGCACTGCTCTACGAACAGGATGGTGCCATCGTCACGCTGACGATGAACCGCCCCGACATGCGCAACCCGATTTCCGAGCCGGACATGATCGAGGCCTTCGAGGATGCGGTACTGCGCATCAACCGCGATGCCAGCGTGCGCGTGGTGATCCTGACTGGCGCTGGCAGCGCGTTTTCCTCCGGCGGCAACGTCAAGCACATGCGGGATCGTGAAGGCATGTTCGGCGGTTCGCCGGCACAGATCCGCAACGGCTATCGCCACGGCATCCAGCGCATTCCGCGTGCTCTGTGGGAGCTGGAGGTGCCGGCGATTGCCGCCGTCAACGGCCCGGCCATCGGCGCTGGTTGCGACCTGACCTGCATGTGCGATATCCGCATCGCCTCCACCAGGGCCCAGTTTGCCGAGAGCTTTGCCAAGATCGGCATCATCCCCGGCGACGGCGGTGCCTGGCTGCTGCCACGCGTGGTCGGCATGTCACGCGCCAGCGAAATGGCGTTTACCGGCGAACCGATAGATGCGCAGACCGCACTGGCCTGGGGTCTGGTGTCGCGCGTGGTGGAGCCAGAGCAGCTGCTGGACAGCGCGCGCCAGCTGGCGCAGCGCATTGCCGTGAACCCGCCGCAGGCGGTGCGCATGAGCAAGCGCCTGCTGCGCGAGGGCCAGCACATGCGCCTCGACAGCCTGCTGGAACTGTCGGCCGCGATGCAGGCGCTGGCGCACCACACGCAGGACCACGCCGAAGCGGTCAACGCAATGCTGGAAAAGCGCCCCGGCAGCTACACCGGCGAATAAGCCGGCACGCCAGTTCAGCCACGCGGATGGTGCTGCGCCACCATCTGCTTCAGGCGTTCGCGCGCCACATGCGTGTAAATCGTGGTGGTGCTGATATCGGCATGGCCGAGCAGCAGTTGTACCGAACGCAAGTCCGCGCCATGGTTGAGCAAATGCGTGGCAAAGGCATGGCGCAGGGTGTGCGGTGACAGCGGCGTGGTGATGCCGGCCTGTTGCGCATACTTTTTCACCAGATGCCAGAACATGGCGCGCGTCATCGCCTCGCCGGGGTGCGCGCCGCGAATCGTCACGAACACGGCATCGGTCTGATGGCCCTTGAGCAGCGCCGGGCGCGCCTGTTCCAGGTAGCGCTGCAACCAGTCATGCGCCACATCACCAAACGGCACCAGCCGTTCCTTGTCGCCCTTGCCGGTGATGCGCAGCACGCGCTCGCTCGGGCTGATATGGAACAGGCGCAGATCGACCAGCTCGCTGACGCGCAGGCCGCTGGCGTACATCAGTTCCAGCATGGCGCGATCGCGCTGGCCAAGCTCGGTATCCCCATCCGGCGCGGCCAGCAAGGCCTCGACCTGGGCTTCGCTCAGCGTCTGCGGCACGCGTGCCGGCTGGCGCGCCGCCTGCAGCCGCAGCGTCGGATCTTCCGCCAGGCGCTGCTCGCGCACCGCCCAGCGGTAGAAACGCTTGAGCACGGTCAGCTTGCGGTTGGCACTGGTGGCCTTGCCGCCCTGGCCCTGCACGCCGCCGCTGCTGAAGAGATAGCCCTGGTAGAGCTGGATATCCATTTCCAGCGCCTGCAGCAAGCTGCGCGGCGGTGTCTGCTGCGCCAGCCAGCGCACGAACAGTGCCAGATCGCTGCGGTAAGCGGCCAGCGTGTTGCGGCTCAGGCCGTCTTCGAGCCAGAGGGCATCAAGGAAGGCGTCGATCTCGTCAGGGGCGCGGACAGGAAGCGTGTCGGTATCGGACATGCCGCCATTATCCGGGCAGCCGGCGCCAGTGCCGATAGCTGCCCTCGCCAGATACGTGTGCTGCCGGCATCAGTCTGGCGTAAGCTGGCAGGCATCATCTTTCAGGAGCCATCCGCCATGTCCCGACCAGCCGGCAATCACGACGATGTCGTGCAGCAACAGTACCAGCCCCGCGCCCAGGCCTACGCCAGCAGCGCCGTCCATGCCGCCGGCCCGGATCTGGCGCGCGCCAGCGAGCTGGTCGCCTCCCTGGCGGCTGCCGATGCCGGCTGGCAGGTGCTCGATGCCGGCTGTGGTGGCGGCCATCTCGGTTTTGCGCTGGCTGCGCTGCCGCCCATCGCGCAGGTCTGTGCGCTGGATCCGACCCCGGCCATGCTGGAGGTGGTGCAGCAGGGCGCAATTGAGCGCGGATTGGCGCAGCGCCTGCACACGCTGCAAGGCCATGCCGGCGCGCTGCCGTTTGCCGATGCCCACTTCGATCTGGTCGCCAGCCGCTACAGCGCCCACCATTGGCGCGACCTGGAGGCTGGCCTGGCCGATCTGGTGCGTGTGCTGCGTCCGGGCGGCTACCTGCTGATGATCGACACGCTGGGACACGAGGACGTGCTGTGCCATGTGCACAGCCAGACCATGGAACTGCTGCGCGATGCCTCGCATGTCTGCAACCGTTCGATCCCGGAATGGCGGCAGCTGCTGCAAGCCGCCGGCGTCGACATCCTGCATGAGCAGGCCTGGCCGCTACGACTGGAGTTTGCCTCCTGGATTGCACGCATGCAGACTCCGCCCGATCGCGCCCAGGCGGTACGCGCCGTGCTGCAACAGGCACCGGCCGAAGTGCGCGATGCCCTGCTGGCCGAGGCCGATGGCAGCTTCACGCTGCAGACCGGCCTCTGGCTGGCCCGCAAGCCGGTCTAGCCCTGCGCCAGCGCCCAGGCCACGTGCTCGCGCACCAGCGCCTCCGGATGTCCGGCATGCCGTTGCAAGGCCGTTCGGATCGCATCAGCCTGGCCGGCATCGGCCACGCGCAGCGCATTGCCCAGTGCCACGGCAATATTGCGCAGCCAGCGCACATGGCCGATGCGGCGGATCGGGCTGCCTTCGGTACAGCGCAGGAAGGTGGCCTCGTCCCATTGCCAGAGCTGCAGCAGCTGCGCACTGCCGAGGCCATGGCGTTCGTCAAAATCCGGCAGCGCCTGGCGCCGGGCAAACTTGTTCCAGGGGCAGATCAGCTGGCAGTCATCACAGCCGTAGATACGGTTGCCCAGCAGCGGCCGCAGTTCCAGCGGGATCGGGCCATCGTGCTCGATCGTCAGGTAGGAAATGCAGCGGCGCGCATCGAGCCGGTACGGCGCGATGATGGCCTGGGTCGGGCAGATGTCGATGCAGGCGCGGCACTGGCCGCAGTGGCCGGTTTCCGGCTCGGTCAGCGGCAGCGCCAGATCGATATAGATTTCGCCGAGGAAGAACATGGAGCCGGCCTCGCGGTTCAGCGTCAGCGTGTGCTTGCCGCGCCAGCCCTGGCCGCTGCGGCTGGCCAGCTCGACCTCGAGCACCGGGGCGGAATCGGTAAACACGCGGTGGCCGAACGGTCCGAGTACGCCCGCCATGGCATCGGCCAGCTTCTGCAGGCGCTGACGCAGCACCTTGTGGTAATCACGGCCACGGGCGTAGAGCGATACCACCGCTTCGCCGGGCTGCTGCAGCCGGGCCAGTTCATGCTCGCGCCAGTCTTCCGGCGTCGCGCCGGGCAGATAATCCATGCGCGCCGTGATCACGCGCACCGTGCCCGGCACCAGCTCGGCCGGGCGCGCGCGCTTCAGGCCATGGCTTTCCATGTAGTGCATGCTGCCGTGAAAGCCCTGCTTGAGCCAGGCCAGCAGCCCCGGCTCGGCGCTGGACAGGTCGACATCGGCCACGCCCAGTCGGGAAAAGCCGAGCGCGGTCGCCTGCTGCTGCAGGATCGACCATAATGTTTCCGGACTGGGGGGCGTCTGCTGTTCCACGATTCCTGTTTCCAACCTGCTGCCGGCGGCCCGCGGCCAGCCCCATGCAGCTGTGATGACACTGATGATTGTAAAAAACCTGACCTGGCCTGACGAATCGGCTACCCAGGAGTTTGCCAGCCGGCTGGCCGCTTACTGGCAACAGCATCCGGACAGCGCCGATCTGCTGGTGCTGCTGCACGGTGACCTTGGCGCCGGCAAGACGACGCTGGTACGCCATCTGCTGCGCGGCCTGGGCGTGGCGGGCCGCATCAAGAGCCCGACGTATGCGCTGGTGGAGCCATATGTAACCCCCTGTGTGCAAGTGTGGCATTTTGATTTTTACCGCTTTGCCGACCCGCAAGAATGGGAAGATGCAGGGTTACGCGACATTTTCGCCACGCCGGGCCTGAAACTGGTCGAGTGGCCGGACAAGGCCGGGGACCTGCTGCCGCAGCCCGACTGGATCATCCGGCTCAGCTCCGATGTGGATGAAGTGCGCCATCTCACCCTGGAAGCCCTGACGCCGCGTGGCGTCACCCTGATGCAGGAAGCGACATGATCCAACGCAGGACGATCATCCAGAGCGCCGGACTGATGCTGGCAGGCATCTCCGGCAGTGTGCGCGCCGCCAATATCGTGGCCGTGCGCGCCTGGCCCGCCCCCGAATACAGCCGAATCACGCTGGAATCCGACCAGCCGCTGCAGTACACCCAGACCCTGATCCAGAATCCGCACCGGCTGGCTGTCGATATCACCGGCGTTCCACTCACGCAGGAGCTGCGCGACCTGGTCAGCAAGGTGCCGCCGGACGATCCGAATATCGGCGGTATCCGTGTCGGCCAGTACGATACCAACACGGTGCGTATCGTGGTCGACCTGAAGCAGCAAGTCACGGCGCAGGTGTTCACGCTGAACCCGGTTGCGGCCTACCAGAACCGCCTGGTGTTCGACCTCTACCCGGGCCAGGCCAAGGCGGTGGATCCGCTGGAACAGCTGATTGCCGAATACACGCGCGATCCCGGCGCGCCGACGCCCACTGCTCCGGCACCAGCTCCGGCGGCCCCCACCCTGCCGCCGCCGTTCCAGAGCGCCGCGGCCGGCAGCAGCGATCCGCTGGCCGATCTGATTGCACGCCGCTCCACCAGCATGGCAGCGCTGTCCCCGGCGCCGGCCAGCCCGCCGCGTATCACCGTCGCGCCCGAACGTCCGGTGCCGTCCAGGCCGATCCCGCGTCCGGAACCAGCCCCCATGGCGCCGGCCGTGCGTACCGCCAGCCGCACCGACCGCCTGATCATCGTCGCACTCGATCCCGGCCATGGCGGCGAGGATCCCGGCGCCATCGGCCCGGGCGGCACCTACGAGAAAACCATCGTGCTTGCAATTGCGCGCAAGCTGCGCGACCGCATCAACCGCAGCAGCGTCAACGGCAGCCCGATGCGCGCCTTCCTGACGCGTGACGGCGACTATTTCGTGCCGCTGAACACGCGCGTGCAGAAGGCACGCCAGGTACAGGCCGACCTGTTCATCAGCATCCACGCCGATGCCTTCATCACGCCACAGGCGAATGGCTCCAGCGTCTACGCGCTCAGCACCACCGGCGCCAGCAGCAGTGCCGCACGCTGGCTCGCCAACAAGGAAAACAATGCCGACCTGGTCGGCGGCCTGAACGTGCGCAGCCGCGATGCCACCGTGCAGCGTGCCCTGCTCGACATGAGTACCACCGCACAAATCCGTGACAGCCTGTCGCTGGGCGGTGCATTGCTGGGCGAAATCGGCAAGATCAACCGCCTGCACAAGCCCAAGGTGCAACAGGCGGGTTTTGCCGTGCTGAAGGCGCCGGACATTCCCAGCGTGCTAGTGGAAACTGCCTTTATCAGCAATCCGGGTGAAGAGCGCAAGCTGGCCAGCGGCTCGCACCAGAACGTGCTGGCCGATTCGCTGATGCAGGGCATCCAGCGTTATTTCCGCCAGAACCCGCCGCTGGCGCGCAGCCGTACGGTCTGAGCCGGCCGGCTGCCCCAGCTCAATCGAGCATCAGCGCCAGCACCCAGAGCACGGTAAACGCCAGTTGGAGGTGCGCCGTGCGCGCCAGCAGCCAGTTGTGGCGCCGGCTGGGCTCCCAGGTCGCCATGCGCCAGGCCAGCACCAGGGCCAATGGAAGTGTCAGGTGTGGCAGCGCATGGACCCAGTTACGTGCCTGCGAAGCCGCCAGCAGGTAGGGCACGGCCAGCATGGCAGCGTAAATCATGCGGCTGGCCGTCAGGCCAATGCGCACCGACAGTGTGTCCTTGCCGGCCAGCGCGTCCGATGCCGCATCACGCGTGTTGTTGACCAGCATCACGGCCGAAGCAAAGGCGCCCATCATGTGGCCCAGGATCCAGATCTGCCGGCTCAGCGTGCCGGTCTGCAGGTAATAGGTACCCAGCACCGCTGCCAGCCCGAAAAACACCCAGACAAACACCTCGCCCAACGGCCCATGCGAGATCGGTGCCGGCCCCATGGTGTAGGCCCAGCCGCAGAACAGCGCCACCAGCCCGAGGATCACGATCGGCCAGCCGCCGACCCAGGCCAGGTACATGCCGAGCGCAAAAGCCAGCAGCAGGCAGCCCAGACCGGCCTGCTTGACCTGGCGCGTGCTCAGCCAGCCCTTGGCCACGGCACGATCCGGCCCAAGGCGCTGGCCCCGGTCAATGCCGCTTTCGTAATCACCGGCATCGTTGAGCAGGTTGGTGGCAATCTGGATCAGCACCGCCGCCAGGAAGGTGACGATGGCCACATCCCAGTGCAGCATGCCGAGCTGGTGCCAGGCCAGGGTACAGGCCGCCAGGACGCCGGACAGCGTCACGCCCAGCGTATGCGGGCGGGCGGCCAGCAGCCAGGCCACGGCGGGAGAAGGAGCTGGTCGCGCCGGAGGGCGGTTTGCGGCGTCGAAACTGTCAGCGTTTTGCGTCATGCCCCGGATTGTAGGCAATCCGGAATCCGCTCATCGCATCGCGAATAGTTCCTGATGGAATTGATCTGCCGGCAGGCCATGCGCGCACAGGTCCTGGCGCAGCGCATCGGCAAACCCGGTCGGGCCGCAGAACCAGACACTGGCGGTCTGCCAGTCGGGCACCAGCTGGCGCAGGCGCGCGCCGGTCAGATAGCCATCGCGCTTGTCCACCATCACATGCAGGCGCACACCGGCGGCATCGGCATTGTCGCGCAGCAACTGCAGCGCCTCGCCATCGTCATGCGCGACCGGGTGGAACAGGTCGACCGCCTCATGCTGCACGCCGCTCTCCTGCTGCATCTGCTGCATGCGTGCGATGAAGGGCGTGATACCGATACCGGCACCGATCCAGATCTGGCGGCCACGGCCCCCGTTGAAGGTGAAGCGACCGTACGGACCTTCCACCGTGACCGGCATGCCCGGCTTGAGCACCTCGTGCAGCGTGCTGGTGTGATCGCCCAGCGCCTTGGTCACGAACAGGATCTCGCGCTGCTGCGGATCCCAGCTCGAGGCCATGGTGTACGGGTGGGCACGCTCGGAGCTGCCGATCACGTTGACAAAGGCAAACTGCCCGGCCTGGTGCCCCGGCCAGCCCTGCTCCAGCCGCACCCGGGTGGCCAGGATATGCAGATCAGGGAAATAGCGCAGATGGCTAATCTTGCCAGGGACCTGGCGGCTGGCACCGACCCGGCCCAGCAGCACCAGCACCGCCGCCACGCTGCCCGCCACGACCAGCAGCGCCATCACCCAGCCAATCGGCTGCGTCCAGTAATCGAACTTCATCAGCACCAGCGTGTGCCAGCACAGCACCAGATAGGTGATTGCCAGGATCTTGTGCGTCTTGATGAACAGGCGGTACGGGAAGCGCTTGACCAGCGCCAGCACCATCAGGATCAGCGCCGCGTAGAACGCCCATTCGCCCAGGGTCTCAGCCAGACCGCGCTGCGTGCGCAGCCAGGCCTCGATCCCTTGCAATGGCCCGCCCGGGCCGCTACCGCTGCCCCCGGCCGGCCGCTCCAGCCAGCCCCAGCCGACCATCCACTTGGTGCCCTTGGCCCACCACCAGTGCAGCACGCTGGTCACCAGCGCAGCAATACCCAGCCACTTGTGCAGGCGGTACATCTTGTCCAGGCCATCCAGCGCCGATTCCAGCCAGGCCGGACGCAGCGCCAGCCACATGCACAAGGCCATGCTGCCCATGGCCAGCACACCGCTGTACTGCACGAAGACGTTGCGGAACGGGAAATAGCCAAATGGCTGCGGCCACAGGGAATCGGCCATCAGCCACAGCCCTGTCAGACCCAGCAAGATGCCCCACAGGGCGGCCCGTATTCTGCGCATGGAAACCTCACTTTCATTAGAGATATTTCCATGGTAGCCGCCGAATCTTAAGACTGACTGATGGAACAGTACTACCTTGGTAGGATACAGGGCACTGGACGGCATCTGCCAGCAGTGGTAAATTGCTTGAAAATCAGGAACTTGCCATGCATTCTTGCACCAGAGCCACAGACATTGCCGATCCCGATCCGCTGCGCCGCCAGGCCATGGCGCTGCTGCCCCTGCTGGCCGCCACTGCGCTGCTGGCCGGCTGTGGCTCCAGCCCCAGGACAGGCAGCCGACAGGCGCGCCGCCCTGCCCCCGCCCCTACAGGCGGCCAGTTGCGCACGCGCTACCCGCAACTGGCAGCCAGCCGGCCGGTCCTGCTCGATCCGCGCCTGCGCGAAGCCGCCGTCGCCAGCGCCCTGATGACGGTCAACACGCCCTACCGCTACGGCGGCAATACGCCGGAAGGCGGCTTTGACTGCAGCGGGCTGGTGCAATACGTGTTCAACAGCATCGGTGGCCAGCGCCTGCCGCGTAGCACGCGCCAGTGGGCCGAAGGCAGCACGCCGCTGGAGCTGTCGCGGCTACAGCGCGGCGACCTGCTGTTCTTCAATACCAGCGGTGCCTCGTTCTCGCACATGGGCATCCATATCGGCAACCACCAGTTCGTGCACGCGCCGTCCACCGGCGGCACGGTGCGCACCGACAGCCTCTACAACCGCTATTTCGCACCGCGTTTTGACGGCGCACGCAGCGTGTTCCAGCGCGCCTGAAACCGGCCAAATCCTGCGGCGCAACAGGAATTTGCCGCTCGGCTCTTGAAATCCTGCCGGACACCCTTATCATTAGCACTCATCAGGGCAGAGTGCTAACAACGCCCTGTGCCAGCCTCGCGGCTGGTCTGCCTCAGGCATTCCACTGGCACCTTCCACAGGTGCCAGTGCCCATTTTTCAATCTGAACTCAACCAGTTCTCAAAGGAGATCCTCATGAAACTGCGTCCCATCGCCGATCGCGTGATCGTCAAGCGTCTGGAAAACGAAACCAAGACTGCCTCCGGCATCGTCATCCCCGACAACGCCGCCGAGAAGCCCGACCAGGGTGAAGTGCTGGCCGTGGGCCCGGGCAAGAGCAACGACAAGGGCGAAGTCAAGGCCCTGTCCGTGAAAGTGGGCGACCGCGTCCTGTTCGGCAAGTACAGTGGCCAGACCGTGAAGCTGAACGGCGAAGAACTGCTGGTCATGAAGGAAGACGACCTGTTCGCCGTCGTCGAGCAGTAATCGTTTCCATCCCCTTCTGAACATTCATTCAAGACAAAGAACACTGGAGAAATTCACATGGCAGCTAAAGACGTAGTATTTGGCAATGACGCACGCGCCCGCATGGTTGAAGGCGTGAACATCCTGGCCAACGCGGTCAAGACCACCCTGGGCCCGAAGGGTCGCAACGTGGTGCTGGAGCGCTCCTTCGGCGCCCCCACCGTGACCAAGGACGGCGTGTCCGTGGCCAAGGAAATCGAGCTGAAGGACAAGCTGCAGAACATGGGCGCGCAAATGGTCAAGGAAGTCGCTTCCAAGACCTCCGACAACGCTGGTGACGGTACCACCACCGCCACCGTGCTGGCCCAGGCCATCGTGCGCGAAGGCATGAAGTACGTGGCCGCCGGCATGAACCCGATGGACCTGAAGCGCGGTATCGACAAGGCCGTTGCCGCCCTGGTCGAGCAGCTGAAGGGCGCTTCCAAGCCCACCACCACCTCCAAGGAAATCGCCCAGGTCGGTTCCATTTCCGCCAACTCCGACGAATCCATCGGCCAGATCATCGCTGAAGCCATGGACAAGGTTGGCAAGGAAGGCGTGATCACCGTGGAAGACGGCAAGTCCCTGCAGAACGAGCTGGACGTCGTCGAGGGCATGCAGTTCGACCGCGGCTACCTGTCTCCCTACTTCATCAACAACCCCGAGAAGCAGGTTGCCAACCTCGAGAACCCCTTCGTGCTGCTGTTCGACAAGAAGATCAGCAACATCCGCGACCTGCTGCCCGTGCTGGAAGCCGTGGCCAAGGCCGGCCGTCCGCTGCTGATCATCGCTGAAGATGTCGATGGCGAAGCACTGGCGACCCTGGTGGTCAACACCATCCGCGGCATCCTGAAGGTCGTGGCCGTCAAGGCTCCGGGCTTCGGCGACCGTCGCAAGGCCATGCTGGAAGACATCGCCATCCTGACCGGCGGCAAGGTGATCGCCGAGGAAGTGGGCCTGTCCCTGGAGAAAGTCACGCTGGCCGACCTGGGCCAGGCCAAGACGATCGAAGTGGGCAAGGAAAACACCACCATCATCGACGGCGCTGGCGCTGCTGCCGACATCGAGGCACGCGTCAAGCAGATCCGCATCCAGATCGAGGAAGCCACCTCTGACTACGACCGCGAGAAGCTGCAGGAACGCGTGGCCAAGCTGGCCGGCGGTGTGGCCGTGATCAAGGTGGGCGCTGCCACCGAAGTCGAGATGAAGGAGAAGAAGGCCCGCGTGGAAGACGCCCTGCACGCGACCCGCGCTGCCGTGGAAGAAGGCATCGTGGCCGGCGGTGGCGTGGCCCTGCTGCGCGCCCGCGCCGGTGTTGGCGAGATCAAGACCGAGAACCTGGACCAGGAAGCTGGTGTCAAGCTGGTGTTCAAGGCGATCGAAGCCCCGCTGCGTGAAATCGTGGCCAACGCCGGTGACGAGCCGAGCGTGGTGGTGAACAAGGTGCTGGAAGGCTCCGGCAACTTCGGCTTCAACGCCGCCAACCACACCTATGGCGACATGATCGAAATGGGTATCCTGGACCCGACCAAGGTGACGCGCACGGCGCTGCAGAACGCGGCTTCCGTTGCCAGCCTGATGCTGACCACCGAGTGCATGGTCGCCGAGCTGCCGAAGGAAGACGGCCCGGCCATGCCTGACATGGGCGGCATGGGTGGCATGGGCGGCATGATGTAATCAGCCCCTTGCCTCCGGCGGCAGGCTCCGGCCTGCTGCCCGCAAGACCCGACCCGCAGTGGCGCAAGCCCTGCGGGTTTTTTCATGTCCGCGCCAGCCTGCGCTTCAGGCGCCGCCAAACACCTCGATCACCAGCTGCACCTCGTCCGGCGTCACCACGCTGGCCTGGCGCGTGTCGGGATGCACGCAGCTGTCGTGCAGCAACTCGGACGGGAGGCTGCCCAGGCCGCGGTAGCCATGGCGCATGCGCAGCGCCAGGCCCTGGCTTTCGCGGTGCTGCTGCAGCTCGCGTGCATGGGCTGGCGTGTAGGCATGGTGGAAGCTGATCTCGCCCGTGTCGGCATCGAGCATTTCCAGCGATACCATGGGCGCGCGCACCATCCAGACGCGCTGCTGCAGGATCAGCTGCGGCTGCCAGCGCCACAGGTAGAGCAGCAACAAGGCACCGATATGGATGCCGTCGGCATCGGGATCGAGCAACAGCAGCAGTTTTTCATAGCGTGGGGCATCGCCCTGCTGCACGGCATTCGGCAGGCCGAGCGCATCGGCGAGCTGCTGGTAGAGCGGACTCGCCAGTACCCTGGCCTCGGTCGCCTGCCAGGCATTGAGCGGCTTGCCCTGCAGTGGTAGCACGCCTTGCAACTGGGCATGGCGCACCGCCGCCACCGAACGTGCCGCCGATTCCCCCTCGACGACCAGCAGCTCGGTGCCGTTGCCCCGCTGTGTGCTGTCCTGCAGCCTGGCGCTGCTCTGACCCTTGTAGTACATGGCTATCGTCTGTTGTTGGAGTCTGTAGCACTATCCATACGATTGCTTACTTGTGTGCTGCACACGCAACCGCATCTGTAGAGCAAGAGCGCTGCAGGTGCAGCGCCATCACCCATTGTGACGCAGACAAGGAGCATCGCATGACTTCACCCCTGACCCGTGGCAGCCTGCTGGACGACTTTTTCAAGGAAGTCGCCCCGGGCTTTTTCATCAAGCCGCTGCATGGCGATCCGGTCCCCTCCGCTTCGCAGATCAAGATCGACGTGTCGGAAAACGACCAGGCGTTTACCGTGCGCGCCGAAATCCCCGGCGTCAACAAGCAGGACATCCACGTCTCGGTCGATGGCAGCATCGTCACGCTGAGCGCGGAAATCCGCCAGCACGATGCCGAACGCGAAGGCGAGAAGCTGCTGCGCAGCGAACGCTACTACGGATCCGTTTCGCGCAGCTTCCAGCTGCCAGCCGAAGTGGACGAGGCGCAATCGAAGGCGCGCTATGAAAACGGCATCCTGCTGCTGAGCCTGCCGAAAAAGGTCAGCAACAGCCCGCAACGGCTGACGGTCGAATAAGCGGCCAGGCAGCTTCTATCTAGCAGCCCCATCGCCCTGCGTGATGGGGCTTTTTCGTGCTCAGCGCAGGCGGCGCAGCAGGTCGGCGGTGGACGGATCCAGTCCATCCAGATCGCCGCTGGCAAAGCGCGGCACGATGTCGCGCGCCAGCCGCTTGCCCAGTTCCACGCCAAACTGGTCGAAGCTGTTGATGCCCCAGATCGCGCCGCAGACAAACACGCGATGCTCATGCAAGGCCAGCAAGGCCCCCAGCGTGCGCGGATCGAGCCGGTCCAGCACATAAAAACTGCTCGGGCGGTTGCCGGGACAATCGCGCTGGGCGTCATCGCCGCTGCTGCCCTGCATCAGTGCCTGCGCCTGCGCCAGCGCATTCGCCAGCAGCAGCGTGTGGTGGCCGTCCAGCGCATGCGCGGGCTCACGTACCGCCAGAAACTCCACCGGCAGCATGTGCGGCCCCTGGTGCAGCAGCTGGAAAAACGCATGCTGGCCGTTCGATCCCGGTTCGCCCCAGACCGTTGGCGCGGTGAAATACTCCAGCCGCTCGCCATTGCGCGTCACGCCCTTGCCGTTGCTCTCCATCTCCAGCTGCTGGATATAGGCCGGCAGGCGTTGCAGGCCGCTGTGGTACGGCGCCATGCAGCGCGCCGAATGGCCGAGAAAGCTGCAGTTCCACACCACCAGCAGCCCCATCTTGAGCGGCAGGTTGTCGCGTGGCGCGGCGTGCAGGAAATGCTGGTCCACCTCATGCGCGCCATCCAGGAAGGCGCGGAATCCGTCGGCACCGATGGCAATCGCCAGCGGCAGGCCAATCGCCGACCAGATCGAATAACGGCCACCGACCCAGTCCCAGAAACCGAAGGTCGTTTCGATACCGAGTGCTGCTGCGGCATCCAGATTCGTGGTGATGCCGACAAAGTGATCGCGGACCGCCAATTGCCCGCCTGACTCCCGCTGGAACCAGTGCAGCGCGGTGCGCGCATTGGCCATGGTTTCCAGCGTGGTAAAGGTCTTGCTGGCGATAATGAACAGGGTGGACTGCGGCTGCAGCTGGCGCAGCACCCGGTCCAGCTCGTGGCCATCGACATTGCTGACGAAATGGAAACGCTTGCCGCTCTGGCAGTACGGCTCCAGCGCCTCCACCGCCATGCGCGGCCCCAGGTCCGAGCCGCCAATGCCGATATGCACCACATCGGTGATCTGCGCATTGGCGCGCACCGATTCGGCAAACGCCAGGAAGTCCGTGCGTACGGCATCGACCTCTTGCCAGAGACCGCGCAAAGACTCCGGCACGCTGGTCGCATCCGGGCAGCGCAACAGCCAGTGCATCACGGCACGCTGCTCGGTGCTGTTGATCGGTTCGCCGCTGAACATGGCATCGCGCAGCGCCAGCACCTGGCGCTGGTCGGCCAGCTGCATCAGCAACCGCACCACGCGGCGATCGGCATGCACCTTGGAGGCATCGACATGCAGCAAGCGGCTGCCGTCGCGTGCATGCAGGGTCTGGCTGAAAGTCTGCAGGCGCTGGGCGTCCTGGGCAAAGGCCTGGCGCAGGTCAAAGGCACCGAGCGCGACCGCGGCCTCCCAGCCGTGCAGCTGGTTGACCGGGAAGCGCCGCGATTCGGCCAGCAGCGCGTCCCAGGCAGGCGCGTGGTTGGCCAGGCCACAGGCGCTGCCCCAGCCGGCCGAAGCGTCTGCTGCGCTCATGCAGCCAGCATCAACTGTTCCAGCTTGACGGCATCGGCGGCAAAGGCGCGAATGCCTTCGGCCAGTTTTTCGGTGGCCATGGCGTCCTCGTTCAGGGCATAGCGGAAGCCGGCTTCGTCATAGTGCACGGCAACCACCGGGTGCTGCTGCGCCATCTGGAGAGTCAGCTCAGGCAGCATGCCGGCGGGCGCTTCGGTGGCGGCCAGCTGCGCCAGCAGATCCGGGCTGATGGTCAGCAGGTCACAGCCGGACAGCGCCATGATCTGGCCGGTATTGCGGAAGCTGGCGCCCATGATTTCGGTCTTGATGCCGTGCAGCTTGAAGTACTGGTAGATGCGGCGTACCGACTGCACGCCAGGATCATTGGTGCCGGCCATGGCCTGCTCGTCCCAGCTGGCGCCGGCCTGCTTCTTGTACCAGTCGTAGATACGGCCGACAAACGGGGAAATCAGTTGCACGCCGGCATTGCCACAGGCCACCGCCTGGCAGAAGGCGAACAACAGGGTCAGGTTGGTGCGGATACCCTGCGCCTCAAGCTGGCGCGCGGCTTCGATGCCTTCCCAGGTGGCGGCAATCTTGATCAGCACGCGCTCGGGCAGCACGCCACGCTGGCGGTACAGGCCCATGATGCGCTCGGCGCGCGCCACGGTGGCCGCCGTATCGAACGACAGGCGCGCATCGACTTCGGTGGAAACACGGCCCGGAATGTGCTTGAGGATCTCGCAGCCAAAGCGCACCAGCAGCTGGTCCATGGTGAAGCCCAGGTCGTCCTTGCCGTAGTCGGCCACGGCCTGCTCCAGCAGCGGTGCATAGTCGGGCTTTTGCACGGCTTTCAGGATCAGCGACGGGTTGGTGGTTGCATCCTGCGGCTGGAATTGCGCCAGTTGCATGAAGTCACCGGTGTCGGCAACCACGATGGTGGATTGTTTGAGTGCTTCGAGCTGGTTCATGAAGCCGATTATGATGGATTTCAGTGCAATTACAATGACATGACAACCCTGCCTCCGCCCCTGTCCACCATGCGCCGTCTCCTGATTTCCTCCCTGCTGCTGACCACCCTGCCTGCCCTGGCAACGCCTGTCCCGCCGGCCGCTGCGTCCGCCAGCGCCGCTGCCTCGGCCCCGGACGAGGTCCAGGTCTGCCTGCAGCCCGGCCCCTATGGCCAGCAGCACATGCTGGGCGAGTGGTTCATCACGCTGAATCCGGCCGCCGAAGAGCTGTCGCCAGCGCTGCCGCTGCAACTGGCCGCCCATCCCGAATACGCCGGCAGCCTGCGTGGCACGCTGCTGCGCCAGGGCCGTCAGGTTCAGGTGGCGGGCGAGATGCGGGATGGCCGCATCGGCATGGAAGAATCGGTGGATGGCACGCGCACCAGCGGCCTCTGGCGTGGTGACGTGGTGCCGGGCAGCTGCGGCGAGCTGATCGAAGGCGACTGGCTGGACCTGACCCAGCCGACCGAGTCCTGGGTACCGTTCCTGATGCAGCGCGCCAGCCGCTGAGTGTGCTCAGATGGCGTCGGGATTCTCCGCCACGCCCGGTTGCAGCTGGTCCAGCAGTTGCTGGAAGGCATCGCGCACCTGCGCCTCACTGCAACCGAGCAGCAGCGCATCGTCCATGGCATCCTGCAGCAGATCGCGCAATTCGCCATAGTTTTCGTTCAGCACCTTGACCTTTTCAAAGCAGGACACGACGCTGCCATCCGGCTTGCGCCAGGTGATGGAGGGGGTGGGATCGGAAACAGCCATCGCGAGATTTTAACGCTAGCGCCTTTTTCCACGACATTGTGTTGATTTTTGCCGCGACGCAACATTTTTATTGGCATTTTCCATATTTCTGTAATCTGCAACTGTTAGGATCAGATATGGCAACTGACATCAAAATTTCATACTTTTGACATATCCCATGCGTGATCCCCATACCCCCTCCACTCCCCTGACCGGCCCGCTGGGCATTACCGAAGAATCGGCCAACGAGCTGGACCAAAAGACCTTCGCCGCCATCGCCCAGCTGACCGGCGGCCAGTCGCCGACGCTGAACGCGATGTCGCTGATGGATTGGGCGGCGCACCTGTCTGCCTCGCCCGGCAAGCAGTTGCTGCTGTGGCAGAAGGCCATGGACAACCTGCAGCAACTGCAGCAACTGGCCGCCGGCAGCGTGGTCAACCAGGTGCAGAACGGCGTGCAGCAGGCCGCCCAGGGCACGCGCCTGTCGGCCATCACGCCGCCCGAGGCCCTGCCGACCCCGATTACTGATCGCCGCTTTGCCGATCCGGCCTGGCAGCAGTGGCCGTTCAACGTGATGCAGCAATCCTTCCTGATGCAGGAAAACTGGTGGACCGATGCCACCACCGGCGTGCGCGGCGTCGATCCGCACCACGCTGACTGGGTCTCGTTCACGGCGCGCCAGTGGCTGGGCATGATGGCTCCGTCCAACTATGCCCTGACCAACCCGGTGGTGCTCAAGCGCACCGTCGAGGAAAACGGTGCCAACCTGGTGCGTGGCATGCAGTACGCGCTGGAAGACATGCAGCGCAAGATGCGCCATGAACAGCCGCCGATCAGCGACGAATTCGTGGTCGGCAAGGACGTTGCCACGACGCAAGGCAAGGTCGTCCTGCGCACCGAACTGATGGAGCTGATCCAGTACAGCCCGACGACCAAGGAAGTGCGCCCGGAGCCGATCCTGATCGTGCCGGCCTGGATCATGAAGTACTACATCCTGGACCTGTCGCCCGAGAACTCCATGATCCGCTACCTGGTGGACCAGGGCCACACCGTGTTTGCCATCTCCTGGAAGAACCCGGGCAAGACCGAGCACAACATGGGCATGGAAGACTACCTGAACGAAGGCTTCTTCGCCGCCATGGACGCCATCAGCTCCATCGTGCCGGACCAGAAGGTGCACGCCACCGGCTACTGCCTGGGCGGTACCCTGCTGTCCATCGGTGCCGCCACCATGGCACGTGACAAGGACGAGCGCCTGGCCTCGATGACGCTGTTCGCGGCCCAGACCGATTTCTCCGAGCCGGGCGAACTGGCACTGTTCATTGACGAAAGCCAGCTCAACCTGCTGCAGGCGCAGATGGCCGAGCGCGGCTTCCTGGACTCCAGCCAGATGGCTGGCGCCTTCACCTGGCTGCGCTCCTACGACCTGCTGTGGCAGCGCATGGTGCAGGAATACCTGCTGGGCGAGCGCTCGCGCGGCATGGACCTGATGGCCTGGAACGCCGACTCCACCCGCATGCCGGCGCGCATGCACACCGAGTACCTGAGCCAGATGTTCCTGCACAACGACCTGGCCCGCGGCCGCTACCTGGTAGGTGGCCATCCGGTGGTGCTGAACGACCTGAAGATCCCGGTCTACGCCGTCGGCACCGAGTCCGACCACGTGGCACCCTGGAAGTCGGTCTACAAGATCCACCTGCTGACCGATACCGAAGTCACCTTCGTGCTGACCAAGGGCGGCCACAACGCCGGCATTGTGAGCGAGCCGGGCCGCCCGCGCCGCCACTACCGCATTGGCACGCGCCCGGCCTATGGCGGCTACAAGACGGCCGACAGCTGGGTGCAGGATGCCGAATTGCACCAGGGCTCCTGGTGGGAAAACTGGCACGCCTGGCTGGACAAGAACTCCGGTGCCCAGCAGGCCACGCCCGCCATGGGCTCCAAGGATTACCCCGCGCTGGAAGATGCTCCCGGCCTTTACGTCATGGAACGCTGAGATATACATATGACCGATACCCTGAACACCACCACCCCCGACAGCAACGTGCCGGACAACGCCCGCGCCCCAATCCAGCTGGTCGCCGAAGCCAACCCGCAAGGCAAGGTGCGCAACTACACCTTCGAGGAACTGCAGATCGGCGACAGCGCCACGCTGACGCACACCGTGACGCGCCAGGACGTGGAACTGTTTGCCGTGGCCTCCGGCGACTACAACCCGCAGCACCTGGACGACGAGTTCGCCTCGCGCAGCCTGTTCAAGAGCGTGATCGCGCACGGCATGTACGGCGGCTCGCTGATTTCCGCCCTGCTCGGCACGCGCTTTCCCGGCTCCGGCACCATCTACCTGAGCCAGTCGCTGCGCTTTACCGCGCCGGTGCGCATCGGTGACACCATCACCGTCAAGCTGACCGTCAGCGCGCGCAACGAAGAGAAGAAGTGGATCACGCTGGAATCGGTCTGTACCAACCAGAAAGGCAAGACCGTGATCGCCGGCGAAGCCTCGGTGATGCCGCCGGCCGAATCGGCCGAGATGCTGCCGCACCCGCTACCCGACGTGAAGATGTTCAAGCGCCAGAACGGCCCCGAGCGCCTGCTGGCCGAAGCACAGCAGCGTGGCCGCATCAAGATGGGTGTGGTACACCCGTGCGACCCGATCAGCCTGGAAGCCGCACTCAAGGCACGCGACCTGGGCCTGATCGAGCCGCTGCTGATTGCCCCGCGCGCCAAGCTGGAAGCCGTAGCCGCCGAAGCCGGCCTGAGCCTGGAAGGCGTGAAGATCGAGGACGTGCCGCATAGCCACGCCGCTGCCGTCACCGCCACCCAGCTGGCTCGCGCCGGCCTGGTCGAGGCACTGATGAAGGGCAGCCTGCACACCGACGAACTGATGTCCGCCATCGTGGATCGTGAGCATGGCCTGCGCACCAAGCGCCGCATCAGCCACTGCTTCCTGCTGCAGGCACCGGCCTACCCGCGTCCGTTCATCATCACCGATGCCGCCGTGAACATCCAGCCGTCGCTGGCGGTCAAGGCCGACATCGTGCAGAACGCGATCAACCTGGCGCACGTGATTGGCGTGGAGCAGCCCAAGGTCGCCTTGCTGGCCGCGGTAGAAACCGTCAACGCCGAGATGGAAGCCACGCTGCATGCCGCCGCCCTGTGCAAGATGGCCGATCGCGGCCAGATCACCGGTGGCGTACTGGACGGCCCGCTGGCCTTCGACAACGCCGTGTCTGCCGAAGCTGCGCGCATCAAGGGCATCAGCTCGCCGGTCGCCGGTGAAGCCGACATCCTGGTGGTGCCGGATCTGGAAAGCGGCAACATGCTGGCCAAGCAACTGGAATACCTGGCGGGCGCCCACATGGCCGGCATCGTCGTCGGTGCCAAGCTGCCGGTCGTGCTGACCAGCCGTGCCGACAGCGAAGATGCCCGCATCTCCTCCGCTGCCCTGGCCGTGCTGCTGGCGCACCAGTACCGCCTGACGCCTCCCTGAGATGCCCGGCATGAATCATCTGGTCCTGGTCCTCAACTGCGGTTCCTCCAGCATCAAGTTCGCGCTCTACGACAGCACCGCCGAAGGCGTGCCGCGCCAGAAGATCTGGGGCGGCAAGGTCAACGGCATCACCAGTGGCAAGGCCACTTTTGATGCCAGCGACTGCGCCCGCATGCCACTGCCGCTGAGCGCCGACAAGCCCTACAACGACGCGCTGGAGTACATCCACCAGCAGGTGCTGCTGAAGCAGGGTGATCGCCGCATTTCTGCCGTGGTGCACCGCGTGGTGCATGGCGGCAGCAAGTACTTCGAGCCCACCGTGCTGACGCCGGAGATCGTCGCCGACCTGCACAGCTACATCCCGCTGGCGCCGCTGCACCAGCCGTTTGCGCTGGAAGCGATCACCGCCCTGCTCGAGCTGTACCCGCGCATGCCGCAGGTGGCCTGCTTCGATACCGGCTTCCACCACACGCTGCCAATGGTCGAGAAGATGCTGCCGCTCAACTGGGCAGCCTGGGAACGCGGCCTGTGCCGTTACGGCTTCCACGGCCTGTCCTATGACTACATGAGCCGCGCCCTGCCCGAACGCCATGGCGATCTGGCACGCAAGAACGTGGTCGTGGCGCATATCGGCAGCGGTGCCAGCCTGTGCGCAATGCAGAACCTGCAGAGCGTGGCCACCACGCTGGGTTTCTCGGCGCTGGATGGCCTGATGATGGGTTCGCGCTGCGGCGCGCTGGATCCCGGTGCGGTGATCTACCTGATGGAGATCGAGAAGCTGTCGCTGGAACAGGTCGGCCACATGCTGTACCACGAGTCCGGCCTGCGCGGCATTTCTGGCGTGTCCGACGACACCCAGGTGCTGCTGCCGCTGGAAGACAGCAACCCGCAGGTGCGCATCGCGCTGCAGCTCTACGTGCGCCGCATGGCCAAGGAGATTGCAGCGATGGCCACTGCCATGCAGGGCATCGACATGCTGGTGTTTACCGCCGGCGTGGGCGAGAACAACGCGGTGATCCGCGAGCGTGTCTGCGCCGAACTGGGCTGGCTGGGCGCGCGTCTGGACGCCGACGCCAACCAGCAGAACGCCGCCATCATCTCGGCCCCGGACAGCGCCTTCACCATTGCCATCGAAGCAACGAATGAGGAATGGGTCGCGGCCCAGCACGCCTGGGAGCTGATCGGACTCGGCTGGCGCTAAGCCCGCTTCTGAGCGATGAAAAAAATGGCCATCCGCGCAAGCAGATGGCCATTCTTGTTGGTGGCTGGTAGCGGCTGCGATCAGGCCTTGACGCGTGGCTTGGACCAGCCGACCGCGGTGTAGACCAGGATGGCGGCGCCGATAAAACCCAGACCGAACACCAGCGCAATCAGGAACCAGTCGGCCGGGCCACCGGCATCGGTAAAGCCCGATGACGACACCATCACCATCAGCACCAGTGCCAGGATGCCGCCCAGAATGCCGGCCGCCTGTGAGCTCACCATGCGCCCGGCGGCAATGCCGCCCTCTTTCATGAGCAGGGCAAAGAAGGCGATCGTGCCGCCAATGATGATGGCAAGCAGGATCCACAGCAGCGGACCCATCATTTCCTGGAACACCGCCAGCAGGATCAGGGGGTCAAGATCTTTCATGGTATGTAACTCCTTGGCTTAAGCGCGTCCGCGCAGCATGCTGATATAGGTAGGCTTGAGCGCCATGGTTTTCATGACCCAGCTGATCCACAGTTCTTCCAGCGGAGCGATCACGCCAGGGAAGGAGGGCACCAGATTGTTCTCGTAGTCGAACTCGACCAGCATCGCCTGGCCCAGGCGCGTGATCAGCGGGCAGGAGGTGTAACCGCTGTAGAGCGAGTCCGATTCCTTGCCGGCTATCTCGGCGACCAGATGGTCAACCGCCACCGGCACCTGCCACTTGACGCTGGCTGCGGTCTTGCCCTTGGGCACACCGGCAATGTCGCCCACGCCAAACACATTGCGATAGCGCACGTGACGCAGCGTGCCCCGCTCCACTTCCATCCAGCCCTCGGACACCCACGGTCCTTCCTTCCAGGACAGCGGGCTGTTGCGGACGGCATCGGGCGCGCGCATCGGCGGGATCACGTGCAGGAAGTCGTAGTTTTCTTCCACCGTACCGCCATCCGGCGTGTTGAAGGTGGCGATGCGGCGACCCGGATCAATGCGCTTGAGCACGCGCTCGTAGTTGACCTTGATGCCCCGCTCCCTGAACAGCATGCGCACCTTCTCGGACACGATCGGCACACTGAACAGGCTCTTGTTGTTGGAGTTGTAGACGACCTCGGACTTGCTGCGCGTGCCCTTGCGCGTCAGGTGGTCTTCACTCAGGAAGGTGTACTTGAGCGGCGCGCCGGCGCACTTCATCTCGGTGGCCGGTCGCAAGAACACGCCACGGCCGCCCTTGTCGGTGAACTCGGACAGTGCCTTCCAGGTGGCAGCCGCACCATCGGGGCCGTTGTAGATGCTGCCAATGCCTTCCTTGCCGATCAGGGCCGTATCCATGCCCTCGATCTCCTGGTAGTTCAGGCGCATGCCGGTGGCCACGATCAGGTAGTCGTAGGGAATCGCCTGGCCGGCATCGGTCACGACCTTGTTGCCATCGGGATCGATCTCGGCCACGCTGGCCTGGATCCATTCCACGCCTGACGGCACGTATTCGCCCGTGGTGCTGACCACATAGTCGCGCGGCTTGATGCCGGCACCGACCAGCGTGAAGCCGGGTTGGTAATAGTGTTCCTTGCGTGCATCGATCATGATGATCCTGGCGCCCTCCAGCGCGGCGGACAGGCGCGATGCGGCGGTCAGCCCGGCAGCACCACCGCCGGCAATGACGATGCGCGCCTGCGTCTTGATCTTGCCTTGCGCCTGCGCCACGGCAGGTGCCAGGCCAGCCGCCGTGGCGGCAGCAGCGCCCAGCATCAGCGCACGACGGCGACTGAGCTGCAGCTCGGAAGCAGCGTCGCTGTTGGGTGGCGACTTCTTGGAATCGTGTAACGGCATGGAGGTCCCTTCAAGGAGGTGTCCACTCTTTTCACCATCTACCCGCCACTTTGATGGAAGATGGCGACAGTTGGGGCAACTTATGAACACAAGATATAAATATATTATTTTCCATTATATACAATCATGTATCGATATATTTTCTTGTAAACCCTTAGACGCGGCGTGACAAGCGCAAAAAATGCCCATCTCGGGAAGGGGATGCCTATCATAGGGGACCACTAGCTGCCCCTACTCCCATGTCCAAGCACACTCTCCTGGGCCAGGTCCGCGCCGTGCTGACCGGCACCATCCGTCCGCTGGGTGACCGCCAGGTTCCCAGCGCCATCGACAAGCAGCCGCGTTACGGCCCGCAGCAGGTGCGCCTCCTCGGCCTGACTGGCGACGAACAGGCGGATCGCCGGGTGCACGGCGGCATCGACAAGGCGGTGCACTGCTACGCCTGGAGCCATTACGCCTGGTGGCGGGAGCGCTATCCGCAACAACCGCTGTTTGGGCAGCCCGGTGCCTTTGGCGAGAATCTCAGCCTGGACGGCATGACCGAAGACGATGTCTGCATCGGCGATATCCTGCAGATCGGCAGCGCCAGCTTTGCCGTGAGCCAGGGCCGCCAGCCCTGCTTCAAGCTGAACCTGCGTTTTGGCATACCGGATATGGCAATGCAGGTCCAGGACAGCCTGCGCGCCGGCTGGTATCTGCGCGTGCTGCAGGAAGGGTCGCTGCAGGCGGGCGATAGCGTGTATCTGCTGGAGCGCAACTGGCCGGACTATTCCGTGGCGCGACTGCTGGCGCTGATCCGCGACCGGGAAACACAGCCCAAGGTGCTGGAGCCACTGCTGCAGCTGCCCTTGCCGGAGAGCTGGCGCAAGCTGTTTGCGCGGCGGCTGGAGGTGGCTGAGGTGGAGGATTGGGGGCGGCGGATGCGGGGGTGATGCTGCGGAGCCTTGCCCGACATATTGCCATTGACCGAGCCTGCTGCGGAGTAGCTATCCAGGCACCACTCAGGAAGTGGCACTGGCCCAAACCTCCTGAGCGTCAAAAGCGGCAAGCTTGCCACTGGAGTTGGAGTTGGAGTTGACCCACTTCGGTGGACGGGTACTGGTTTGATACTCAAACCGTTTCGGGTGTTGTCTCGGCATGCACATGGGCATCCTCGACAACATCAAACAGGGCTTCGTTGCTCCTTTCAAAGTTCAGGGGTGCGAGGTAGCCCAGGCCACTGTGGCGGCGCCGGGGGTTGTACCAGCCTTCAATCCAGGTGAAGACCGCCATGCGGGCCTGCGCCTTGCTCTGGAAGGTGCTGCGCTCGATGAGTTCGCCCTCTAGGCTGGCAAAGAAGCTCTCGGCCATTGCGTTGTCGTACGCATCGCCCACGGTCCCCATCGAAGGTCGCACCTGCATCTGCCGGCAGCGCTCGCCAAAGGCCAGGCTGGTGTACTGGCTGCCTTGGTCCGAGTGGTGGATGACGCTCTTGGGTTTGCGCTGCTCAAGGGCCATGTTCAAGGCCTCGAGAACAAGGTCTGCGGTCATGCGTTCTCCCATGGCCC
>NZ_JAZDCI010000017.1:0-23591 GCF_036312245.1 Brachymonas sp. J145
GCGATGATCTTGGCAACCACGCCAGCGCCCACGGTACGGCCACCTTCGCGGATGGCGAAACGCAGGCCTTCTTCCATGGCGATCGGGGCGATCAGCTTCACGGTGATGGACACGTTGTCACCCGGCATCACCATTTCCTTGTCGGCCGGCAGCTCGATGGAACCGGTCACGTCCGTGGTACGGAAGTAGAACTGGGGACGGTAGTTGTTGAAGAACGGCGTGTGACGGCCACCTTCGTCCTTGGACAGCACGTACACCTCGGCGGTGAACTCGGTGTGCGGCTTGATGGAGCCCGGCTTGCACAGCACCTGGCCGCGCTCGACGTCTTCACGCTTGGTGCCACGCAGCAGGATACCGACGTTGTCGCCAGCCTGACCCTGGTCCAGCAGCTTGCGGAACATTTCCACGCCCGTGCAGGTCGTCTTCTGGGTGTCCTTGATACCCACGATCTCGATTTCCTCGCCGACCTTGATAATGCCGCGCTCGACGCGACCGGTCACCACGGTACCACGGCCGGAGATGGAGAACACGTCTTCCACCGGCATCAGGAAAGTGCCGTCCACGGCGCGCTCGGGCGTCGGGATGTAGCTATCCAGGGCTTCGGCCAGCTTCATGATGGCGCCTTCGCCCAGGTCGCCGGTGTCGCCTTCCAGCGCCATCTTGGCAGAACCCTTCACGATCGGGGTGTCGTCACCCGGGAAGTCGTACTTGCTCAGCAGCTCGCGCACTTCCATCTCGACCAGCTCCAGCAGCTCCTCGTCGTCCACCATGTCGCACTTGTTCAGGAACACGATGATGTAGGGCACGCCAACCTGACGGGACAGCAGGATGTGCTCGCGCGTCTGGGGCATCGGGCCGTCAGCAGCGGAACAGACCAGGATAGCGCCGTCCATCTGGGCCGCACCGGTAATCATGTTCTTCACATAGTCCGCGTGGCCGGGGCAGTCCACGTGTGCGTAGTGGCGGTTGGCCGTTTCGTACTCGACGTGGGAAGTGTTGATAGTGATGCCGCGGGCCTTTTCTTCGGGCGCGTTATCGATCTGGCTGTAGTCGCGGGCGTCGCCGCCGAACTTCCTGGCCAGCACGGTAGCGATCGCTGCCGTCAGGGTGGTCTTGCCGTGGTCCACGTGACCGATGGTGCCTACGTTGACGTGCGGCTTGCTCCGTTCAAACTTTTCTTTTGCCATTTTTCGACTCCGAAAAACAATGAATGATTGATTGAAAAAGACACCACCCGGCAGACGCCGGGGAATGAATGGTGCCCATGGGCAGGATCGAACTGCCGACCTCTCCCTTACCAAGGGAGTGCTCTACCACTGAGCCACATGGGCAATTATTTCACACGAGAGACAAGCACACGCAACACTGGAGCGGGAGACGGGAATCGAACCCGCATCATTAGCTTGGAAGGCTAAGGTTCTACCATTGAACTACTCCCGCACACTTGATGGCGTCAGGAGCCAACCCTCAAGTTACGGCAGAGCCGCCACTCAGTATTTGAAGCTTGTGGTGGAGAGGGCTGGATTCGAACCAGCGTACTCGCAAGAGGGCAGATTTACAGTCTGCTGCCATTAACCACTCGGCCACCTCTCCACAGCAAGTTTTGAATTATGCCATGCTTTTTGGCTTTTTTCCAGACCCCTGCATTTTTTTGCGAAAAATCAGGAGAACAGCTCGGCCAGGGCCAGGCCTGGCTCCGGCTGCCGCATGAACGCTTCCCCGATCAGGAAGGCGTGCACACCGGAATCCCGCATTGTAACCACATCTTCGCGTGTCAGGATGCCGCTTTCCGTCACCACCAGCTGTCCCTCGGGCAAATCGGGCAGCATGTCGAGTGTCGTCTGCAGGCTGACCTCGAAGGTGCGCAGGTTGCGGTTGTTGATGCCCAGCAGCAGGGATTCGGGTTGGCGGACGCTGGCCAGCAACTTCAGCGCGCGCTCCATTTCGCCGCGGTCGTGGACTTCGACCAGCACCGACATGTCCAGATTGCGGGCGATGGCAGCCATGTCCTGCAGCTGGGCATCATCCAGGCTGGCGACAATCAGCAGGACGCAGTCCGCCCCCATGCTGCGCGACTCGTAGATCTGGTAGGGATCGATCATGAAGTCCTTGCGCAGCACCGGCAGGTCGCAGCTGGCACGCGCCTGCTTCAGGTAGTCCGGGCTGCCCTGGAAGAACTGGCGATCGGTCAGCACCGACAGGCAGGCGGCAGACAGCTTGCCATTGCCTTCGGCATAGCTCTGGGCAATATCCGCCGGGATGAAGTCCTCCCGGATGATGCCCTTGGACGGGCTGGCCTTCTTGATTTCGGCAATGACGGCCGGCTGGCCGGCCGCCATCCTGGCGCGCATGGCACCGGCAAAATCGCGTGTCAGGATGCGGCTTTCGGCATCGGCGCGCATCGCTGCCAGCGGCGTCCTGCGCTGCGCTGCAGCCACTTCCTCGCGCTTGACGGCGTTGATTTTTTCGAGAATGTCTGTCATGTCCTGTCCTTCTGATCCGGTTCGGGCGCGGCCTGCTTGAGCACCTTGACGATGACGCGGTGCATCACCAGCCCCACCACCACGAACAGCAGCGAAATGCCGATGGCGATCCAGGCGCCTTCATCCTGGAACATGCTTACGCCGCCTTGAGTTGTTGCGATACGCGGACGAACTCGTCCAGCTTGGCGCGGGCGGCACCGGAGTCCAGTGTCTGGCGTGCCAGATCGACACCGGCCTGGATCGACTCGACCACATTCGCGGTATAGAGTGCCACGCCGGCGTTGAGCAGCACGATGTCACGCGGTGCGCCCTGCTCGCGGCCGTCCAGCACGGACAGCAGCACTTCACGCGATTCGACCGGGTCGTTGACGGCCAGCGCGCGCTTGCTGCGCATGGTCAGGCCGTAGTCCTCCGGGTGCAGCTCATATTCCAGCACCTGGCCATTCTTGAGTTCGCCAACCAGGGTGGCAGCACCCAGGCTGCACTCGTCGAGACTGTCCTGGCCGTAGACCACCATGGCGTGCTCGGCGCCCATGTCCTTGAGCACGCGCACCAGAATGCCGACCAGGTCCTGGTGGAACACGCCGAGCAGGATGTTGGGCGCGCCGGCCGGGTTGGTCAGCGGGCCCAGGATGTTGAAGATGCTCTTGACGCCGAGTTCGCGGCGCACCGGTGCCACGTTCTTCATCGCCGGGTGGTAGTTGGGTGCGTACATGAAGCCGATGCCGCACTGTGCCACGCACTGCGCCACTGCGGTGGGCGACAGGTCGATGCAGGCACCGAGCTGTTCGACCGCATCGGCGCTGCCCGACTTGCTGCTGACGCCACGGCCACCGTGCTTGCTGACGCGGCCGCCGGCTGCGGCAATCACGAACATGGCGCAGGTGGAGATGTTGAAGGTGTTGGAGCCGTCGCCGCCCGTACCGACGATATCGACCAGATGGGTCTTGTCGGCGATCTCGACCTTGGTGGCAAAGTCCCGCATTACCTGGGCGGCAGCGGTGATTTCGTCCACGGTTTCCTTCTTCACGCGCAGGCCGGTGATCAGCGCGGCCATCATCACGGGCGAGACCTCGCCGGTCATGATCTGGCGCATCAGGTCAACCATTTCATCGTAGAAGATTTCGCGGTGCTCGATAGTGCGCTGCAGCGCTTCCTTGGGGGTGATTTTCATCGTGGTGCTTGTCATGGGGTGTTTCCGGTGAATCGTTGCAGCTCAGAGTTCGAGAAAGTTGCGCAGCATGGCATGGCCGTGCTCGGTCAGGATGCTTTCCGGGTGAAATTGCACGCCCTCGATGTCGAGCGTCTGGTGGCGCACGCCCATGATCTCGCCGTCATCGGTCCAGGCCGTCACCACCAGCTCCGGCGGCAATGTGGCGCGCTCGATCGCCAGCGAGTGGTAGCGGTTGACGATGAACTGGCGCGGCAGCTGGCGGAACACGCCTTCCTGCGTGGTGGTGATCATGCTGGTCTTGCCGTGCATTTGCACCTGGGCGCGCACGATGTTGCCACCAAAAGCCTGGCCGATGGCCTGGTGCCCCAGGCAGACGCCGAGGATCGGCAGCTTGCCGGCAAAGTGCCGGATCGCGGCGACCGAAACACCGGCTTCGTTGGGCGAGCAGGGGCCGGGCGAAATGCACAGGCGCTCGAAACCGCCGTCTCGGAACAGCTGGTCCAGCTGATCGAGCGTGATTTCGTCGTTGCGATGCGTGATGACTTCGGCACCGAGTTCGCCAAAGTACTGCACGATGTTGTAGGTGAAGCTGTCGTAGTTGTCCACCATCAGGACACGGATCTTGCTCATTGCAGGCCCTCCTCCACCAGTTCTGCGGCACGCAGCAGGGCGCGTGCCTTGTGTTCGGTTTCGCGCCATTCCATCTCGGGAATGCTGTCTGCCACCACGCCGGCAGCCGACTGCACATACAACATGCCGTCCTTGACGATGCCGGTACGGATCGCAATGGCGACGTCCATGTCACCGGCATAGCTCAGGTAGCCACAGGCACCGCCGTAGATGCCGCGCTTGACCGGCTCCAGCTGGTCGATCAGTTCCATGGCGTGAATCTTGGGCGCTCCGGTGAGCGTGCCCGCCGGGAACGTGGCACGCAGCACGTCCATATTGCTCATGCCGTCCAGCAGCGTGCCCTGTACGTTGCTGACGATGTGCATCACGTGGCTGTAGCGCTCAATGGCGAAGGCTTCGGTCACCTTGACCGAGCCGGTTTCAGCGATGCGGCCAATGTCGTTGCGCGCCAGGTCGATCAGCATGACGTGTTCGGCACGCTCCTTGGGATCGTTGATCAGTTCCTGCTCGATTGCCAGATCGGCCTCGGGCGTGGCTCCGCGCGGGCGCGTGCCGGCCAGCGGGCGGATCGTCACGGTCTGCTCGCCGCTGCTGCCATGTTCGTGGCGCACCAGGATCTCGGGCGAGGAGCCCACCACCTGGAAATCGCCGAAGTGGTAGTAGTACATGTACGGGCTCGGGTTGAGCGAGCGCAGCGCACGGTATAGGTTGAGCGGATGTGCGGCAAAGCGTTTCTGCAGGCGCTGACCAACCTGCACCTGCATGAAGTCGCCGGCGGCGATCAGGTCCTTGCCGCGCTGCACCGCCTGCAGGTAGTCGTCCTTGGCGAAGATGCGTTCGACCGGTTCGCTCTGGTAGACGCTGGTGACTGGCGGCACGGCCGGCTCGTTGAGGCGCTGGCGCAGTGTGCGCAGGCGCTGATGGCCACGGGTGTAGGCCTCAGGCTGAGCCGGATCGACATAGACCAGCAGATAGAGCTTGCCGGACAGGTTATCGATGACGGCAACTTCCTCGCACTGCAGCAGCAGGATGTCGGGCGTGTGCAGGTCGTCGGGCGGGCAGGATGCCTCCAGTTTTTTCTCGATGTAGCGCACCGCGTCGTAGCCGAAGTAGCCAGCCAGGCCACCGCAGAAGCGCGGCATGCCGGGACGCACCGCGACCTTGAAGCGCTGCTGGTATTGCGCGATGAAATCGAGCGGGTTGCCGCTGGCGGTTTCGACCACCTGACCATCGGTCACGACTTCGGTACGCGCATCGGCACCGAAACCGCTGGCGCGCAGCAGCGTGCGCGCCGGCAGGCCGATGAAGCTGTAGCGGCCAAAGCGCTCGCCGCCGACCACGGATTCGAGCAGGAAGCTGTTGCGGCCACCGTATTCGGCATGGGCCAGCTTGAGGTACAGCGAAAGCGGGGTTTCCAGATCGGCGAAGGCTTCCAGCATCAACGGGATGCGGTTGTAGCCCTGCGCGACCAGGCTCTTGAATTCAAGTTCTGTCATGGGAAATCCATCGGGATGAGGGGCGGTGCGCGCCTTGCAGCGTCGCCACGGGCCTTGCGCCCACACTATAAACCGCCGCGATCAACATCAGGCCGTGCCCGTCAGCAGGCGGACACGCACCACCAGCGCCTGCACAGGCGCAGAGGAACGCTCAGGACCGCCAGGGCCAGGCTCCCCGGTCAGCGCGACCTCGGGTGATGCTGCGATGGATGAACATGGCCATCAGTTTAACAAATCGCACCCGGGCGTGCCAGCGACACACCCTGCAGCTGCGCCATGCTGGACAGATAGCCCTGCGCCGGTACCTCGCGGATCGGCTGGCCATGGTTGTAGCCGTAATCAACCAGCAGCACCGGACAGCCGGCCGCGTGCGCCGCCTGGGCATCGTTGCTGGAATCGCCCAGCATCAGGGTGACGGCCGGGTCGGTGCCGAGGGCACGTGCCGTTTCGAGCAAGGGCAGCGGATCGGGCTTCTTGCGCGCAAAGGCATCGCCACCGAAAACGCAGCGGAAATAGCCGGCAATACCGAGCCGCTGCAGCAGCACTTCGGCGTGCGCCTGTGGCTTGTTGGTCAGGCAGGCCAGCGGCAGCCCGAGCGCCTGCAATTGTTCCAGCCCCTGCTGCACGCCATCGAACAGCCGGCTTTGCTGGCCATTGATCTCGCCATAGTGGCGCTGGTAGCTGGCGAAGGCGGTATCGAAGCGGGCGGCATCGGCACCAACCTGCTGCAGGGTCTGGCGGATCAGGTGCTCCGAACCCTTGCCAACCAGCTGGCCGATGGTGCTGCGCGCGATGGCCGGCAGCTGCAGTTCGGCCAGCATGGCGTTGAGCGCCAGATCGAAGTCACCCATGGTGTCGACCATGGTGCCGTCCAGATCAATCATCACGCCCTGCACCGCCAGCGGCTGTGACGCGCAGGGCCAGCGCAGCTCGGCCACGCTCATGCCAGCGCCTTGCGCATGTCGCTGATCACGGCAGCGTAATCGGGCTTGCCGAAGATGGCACTGCCGGCGACGAAGGTGTCGGCACCGGCATCGGCTACGCGGCGGATGTTGTCGGCCTTGATGCCGCCATCGACCTCAAGGCGGATGTCCTTGCCGCAGGCATCAATGCGCTTGCGCACGGCCTCGATCTTGCGCAGCGCGCTATCGATGAAACCCTGACCGCCAAAGCCGGGGTTGACGCTCATGATCAGGATCAGGTCGATATCGTCGATGACCCAGTCGAGCACATCAAGCGGTTCGGCCGGATTGAACACCAGACCGGCCTGGCAGCCGGCACCCTTGATCGCCTGGATGCTGCGGTGCACATGGCTGCTGGCATCGGGGTGGAAGCTGATCAGGTCGGCGCCGGCCTGGGCAAAGGCCTGCGCCAGCGCATCGACCGGCTGCACCATCATGTGCACGTCCATCGGCACCGGCTGGCCGTCGGGCGTGACGGCATGCGGCTTGATGGCCTGGCAGATCATCGGGCCGAAAGTGAGGTTGGGCACGTAATGGTTGTCCATCACGTCAAAGTGGATCCAGTCGGCGCCAGCGGCAATCACGTTGCGCACTTCGTCGCCCAGGCGGGCGAAATCGGCCGAGAGAATGGAGGGGGCAATACGGTAAGTGGTGCTCATGTCTGGTATTGTCGTGCATCTTGCCGCCATCTGCGCGGATGTTCGTCGTGTCCTGATCGGAGCCCATGCCAGATTTCACCCCCGCCCCTTCCAGCGATTACCAGTTGCACATCGAGGTGCGCCCGGAATATTTGCCGGAGGAATCGAATCCGCCGCGCCAGTACCTGTTTGCCTACCATGTGACGATTACCAATACCGGCAACGTGCCGGTACAGGTGATCGCGCGCCACTGGATCATCACCGATGCCTACAAGCATGTGGAAGAAGTGCGTGGCCTGGCCGTGGTGGGCCACCAGCCGCTGCTGGAGCCGGGTGACAGCTTTTCCTACAGCAGCGGCACGCCGCTGCGCACGCCCGAGGGGCGCATGGAAGGCAGCTTTTTCTGTGTGGCCGTGGACGGCACGCGTTTTGATGCACCGATTCCCCCGTTTGCGCTGCAGGCGCACCAGCCGGACGCCGATCCGCCCGAGGCAGCGCCGGCCAATCGCGTGCTGCACTGATATCGCCATTGCCGATGACGCAAGAGATCGACGACAAGCTCCAGTATCTGCTCAATACGCTGGATCCCGATGCCAGCCTGGCGCAGCGCCACCTGTGGCTGCATGGCGTGATGGAGTGGATCCGGGGCGACGATGAGGAAGATATCCAGAAGGCCGTCGGCCGCGTGCGCCTGTTCCTGTCCACCGTGCAGCCGCTGACCGAATGGCGCTTGCGCTGGCGCGAATGGTGGCTGCGCTTTGTCACCGATATCGACGTCACGCCGCTGCTGGCCGATGCCGGCTTTGCGCCGCGCAACGCCTTCGTCAGCGAAATGGCGCACCGGCTGCGCAAGAAGATCATTCCGGCCACGCCGGAAACCACCGATCTGGGCGAGCTGTTCGTGCTGCTGTTTCCGTCGCTGTTCGATGCCCAGTGGATCAAGGCACTGGACGAAAAGACGCTGCAGCAACTGCAGGCCGTGCTGCTGCAGCCGATGGCGCAGGAAGAGCTGGACCCGGTCACCAGTGACCTGAGCCTGACGCTGGAAGCGCGCGAAACCGCGCTGACGCAGATGGCCGGCATGGACACGCCCGGCGCGGAAGAACTCAGCTACTGGCAGGAGATCCTGATCGATGCGATCTCCTACAGCCTGAGCCAGATCAACGCGATCGGCTTTGCCAGCGAAATCCGCACCCGCATGGCGAGTTCGGAAAGCACGGCGCGCGTGTTCCACGAGCTGCCGGTGGCAATGTTCAGCTTTGTCCGCGTACTGCGCTTGCACGGTGCCCAGTCGGAGGCCACAAAGCTGTCGGCGCAGATCCTGCGCGGCAAGCTGCAGGCCAGCAAGCTCGCCATCAGCACCGTCTATGACCACCTGGACCAGCACGGTATCTCGGTCGGTATCGTGTTCATGCTGAAGCAGGTGCGCGATCGGGTGCAGCGCGTCAACCAGCTGCTCGATTGCCTCATGAGCGAACAGCAGATGCTGTCGGCGGCGCGCATGATCTCGCGCCTGGTGCGCATCAGCCGCGATCGGCGCAGCCTGCGCAAGCTGTGGCAGGAAAACACGCATTTGACGGCGGCCAAGGTGGCCGAGCGCCAGGCGCTATCGGGCGAAAGCTATATCACGCGCAACTTCCATGATTGGCGCGCCCTGTTCGGCAAGGCCTTTGGCGGCGGTCTGGTGATGGGTGTGGCAGTCTGGTTCAAGTTCGTGCTGAGTGCGCTGGCACTGTCGATCTTCTGGACCGGCCTGACCGCCGGTATCAACTATGCGCTGGCTTTCGTCGTGATCCAGCTGATGCACTGGACCGTGGCGACGAAACAGCCGGCAGTGACTGCCCCAGCCATGGCGGCCAAGCTCAAGGATATCGATGACCCCGAGGCGATACCCGCGTTCGTCGATGAGGTAGCGCACCTGTTCCGCTCGCAGGTGGCCGCGATTGTCGGCAACCTGCTGGCGGTGGTGCCCATGGCGGTCCTGATTTCGATTGCGCTGCAACACTACACCGGCTCCCCGATGATTTCCGATGGCGTCGCCTTCCACACCATGTCGAGCCTGGACATCATCGGCCCGACCGTGCTGTTTGCCGCCGTTACCGGCGTGCTGCTGTTCCTGTCCAGCCTGATCGGCGGCTGGCTGGAGAACAGCTTTGTGCTGAACCGGCTCGATTCCATCATCGCGCACCATCCGCGCTCGCGCCAGTTGTTCGGCACCGAACGCGCTGCACGCTGGAGCCAGTGGTGGCGCGAGAATATTTCCGGTCTGGGCGCAAATATCTCGCTTGGTCTGATGCTCGGCCTGGTGCCCTCGTTTGCACAGTTTTTCGGCATCGGCTTCGAGGTGCGCCACGTGACGCTGGCTGCCGGCCAGCTGGGTGCCGCAGCGCACACGCTGGGCCTGGAAGTGCTGGAAATGCGGCCCTTCTGGCTGGCGTTGCTGGGTGTCTCGCTGATCGGCCCGATCAACGTGATGGTCAACTTCTACCTGGCCTTCCGTACCGCACTGGCGGCGCAAAACGTGCAGCGCGTCGATCGCCACCGCATCTATGACGCCCTGCGCAACCGCATGCTGTACACGCCATTCACCTTCTTCTTCCCGCCCAGTACTCCGGGCAGCAACAAGCCCCAGTCCTGAGCGCGTCATGCCTGCCTCACACGGTGAATTCGACCTGATCCGCCGCCATTTCCGGCGCGAACAAACGCTGCGTCAGGCGACGCTCGGTATCGGCGATGACTGCGCGCTGCTGGCACCGGCAGCCGGCCAGCAACTGGCCATTTCCACCGACCTGCTGGTAGCAGGCCGGCACTTCTTCGCCGATGTCGATCCGGCCACGCTCGGCCACAAGTCGCTGGCGGTGAACCTGAGCGATCTGGCTGCCTGCGGTGCACGTCCATTGGCTTGCACGCTCTCACTGGCCCTGCCGGAAATCGACGATGACTGGCTGCAGGCCTTTGCCGCCGGCCTGTTTGCGCTGGCCGATGCCCATGGCTGCGAGCTGATAGGCGGCGACACCACGCGCGGCCCCTTGACCATCGGCATCACGGTATTTGGTGAAGTGCCGCAGGCAGAGGCGCTGCTGCGCAGCGGTGCGCGCCCGGGCGACGGCATTTACGTCAGCCATGGCCCGGATCAGGGTCTGGGCGATGCGCGACTGGCCTTGCAGCTGTTGTTGCAGGATCCCGCCCTGGTTGCCTGGCCGGCTGCCGTGCGCGCCCGGCTGCTGCAGGCCACGCGCGCCCGGCTGGAGCAACCTGAGCCACGTGTCGCACTCGGCCTGGCCTTGCGCAGCCTGGCCAGCGCCTGCTGCGACCTGAGTGATGGCCTGTCGGGCGATCTGCGCCATATCCTGGATGCCTCCGGCTGTGCCGCTGTGCTGCAGGCCGATGCCTTGTGGCAGGCAGCCAGTCCGGCGCTGCGCCAACATGCCACATCGCTCGTCCTGGCCTATGCGCTGGCCGGCGGCGATGATTACGAACTGCTCTGGACGGCTCCGCCCGAACGCCATGAACAGGTATTGGCTGCCGCACATTCCTGCGGCTTGCAGGCCACGCGCATCGGCCAGATCGAAGCCGGTACCGGCCTGCGCCTGCAACAGGCCGATGGCAGCATCGTTCCCGTAGACTCCACGGCTTTCGACCACTTCCGCTGAACGCGTATCATGCTGCTCATGCCGCATTCCGCCCCGCAAGCTCCCCGCCGCCCCGATCTGGCCTTTACCTTCAGCCACCCGGCCCACGCACTCGCGCTCGGCCTGGGATCGGGCCTGTCACCCAAGGCACCGGGCACAGCCGGCACGCTGTTTGCCTGGGCCAGCTGGCTGCTGCTGGCAAGCTGGCTGCCAGCAAGCGTCATGTGGGCGCTGCTGCTGCTGGCGATTCCGCTCGGCTGGTGGGCCTGCACCGTCACCGCACGCAATATGGGCGTACAGGATCCCGGCAGCATCGTCTGGGATGAAGTCGCCGCTTTCTGGCTGGTGCTGCAAGTGCTGATGCTGCAATTGCCGCTACCGCTGCTGTCCGGCAGCGCCCTGCTCTGGCAGCTGGTGGCGTTCGCGCTGTTCCGCTTTTTCGATGCCGCCAAGCCACAGCCAGTGCGCTGGGCTGATCAGGCCTTCAAGGGCTGGGGTTGGCGTGGTGGCTGGGGCATCATGTTCGACGACCTGGTTGCCGCCCTGTGCAGCGTGGTCGTGCTGTCCGGTCTGCTCTGGCTGCTGCGCTAAGGTGCAATTTCAGGACAGCGCCGCCAGAATCGCCGTCATCAGGCCGCCATTGAACAGGGCGTACAGCACCAGCCCCGCCAGGCCGCCAATCAGCGTGCCATTGAGCCGGATGTACTGCAGGTCCTTGCCCACGCTGCGCTCGATCTCCTGCACCATGTAGCGCGTATCCCAGCCCTGCACCGTGGCCCGGATATGCTCCGGCGCAATCTGGCGCAGCTGCTCCGTCAGGTGCTCCACGGCAATTTCCAGCTGCTGGTTGGCCGCCTCCTGCCAGACCGGGTCATCGCGCAGCTTCTGCCCCAACTGGGCTGCGTAGCGCTCGAACTGCGCCGCAATCACCGACTCGCTGCTGGACAAGTCCTGGCGCAGCCAGTCACGCAGGCGCTGCCACAGCTGACTGGCATAGCCCTGCAGTGCCGGATGCCGCAACAGCTCGGTCTTGAGCTGCTGCACGCGCTGCTGCATGTCGGGATCGTGCTCCAGCCGCTCCATCAGGCGCACCACCTCATCGACATAGTGCTGGCGCACCGGATGCTCCGGATCACGCAGCACCACCTGCACCTCGTCGATCAGCGCCTGCGCCAGCCGGTCGGCCAGGCGATCGGCAATGTCCTCGGTGTAATCGAGCTTGTCGACAAACCAGGTCATCTTCGGATATTCGCGGCGCGCCATCTCGATCATCTTGTCGGCAATCAGCAGGCGGATCTGCGGCGAACCGACCCAGTCCGAGACCTTGATCAGCGCCGTCTGCAGCACGCGCTCGTGGTGGCCGCCCTGCGTCAGCATGTTGACCAGCTGCACCGCCGTCGGCGCCGCATTCCAGTCGTGCAGCTGGCGCTTGACAATCGCCAGCAAATCACGCTCCAGCGCCGGGCTGTCGAGTGCCGCCACCGACTGTGCCGCCCACTGCTGCAACTGCGTCGCCAGATGGCGCACCCGCTCCGGCGCACTCAGGTACTCGCCGATGCGATGCGCCGGATTGAGCGACTGGATGCGCGGCAACAGCACCGCCTTGTCGAGAAACTTGTCGCGCACGAACTGGGCCAGGTTGTTGGCAATGCGCTGCTGGTTGCGCGGGATGATCGCGGTATGCGGAATCGGAATCCCCATCGGATGGCGGAACAGCGCCACCACGGCAAACCAGTCGGCCAGGGCACCTACGGTGGCCGCTTCGGCAAACGCGGCCACCCAACCCCAGATGCCGACACGGCCAAAATATTCGCTCAAGGCCAGCAGCGCCACCGCGCACAACAGCGCCCCCAGCGCAATGCGCTTCATGTTGCACAGGCCGCGCGCCTGCTCGGCAGCGCGCAGCTGCATGTCCAGTGCATCAGGAGATGATTCGCTTGGCTTCATGCTGCCATTGTGCACCCGGCAATACCCACATGGTACGCAGGGATTCCGCCAAGTCCGCGATTTGATTGAGCGGTATCGATATAACCCAAAGCTATGCTTTTTCCCTGCACAATGGTCCGATCCATTTCCCTGATTTCTACTGACAACTGCCAGGAGACTGCATGAAAGCCCAATCCGTACTCGACACCATCGGCAACACCCCGTCCATCCACTTCAGCCGCCTGTTCCCCGGTGAGCAGCAGGTCTGGGTCAAGGCCGAGCGCTTCAACCCCGGTGGTTCCATCAAGGACCGCATCGCCCTGTCCATGATCGAGGCGGCGGAAAAGTCCGGCGCGCTGCAGCCCGGCGCCACCATCATCGAGCCCACTTCCGGCAACACCGGCGTCGGCCTGGCCATGGTCGCTGCGGTCAAGGGCTACAAGCTGGTCCTGGTGATGCCGGAAAGCATGAGCGTGGAGCGCCGCCGCCTGATGCTGGCCTACGGCGCCACGTTTGACCTGACGCCGCGCGAAAAAGGCATGAAGGGTGCCATCGCCCGTGCTGAAGAACTGGCCGCCCAGACGCCCGGTTCCTGGATTCCGCAGCAGTTCGACAACCCGGCCAACCCGGAAATCCACGCCGAAGCCACGGCGCGTGAAATCCTCGCCGATTTCCCCGAAGGCCTGGATGCCGTGATTACCGGTGTCGGTACCGGCGGTCACATCAGCGGCGTGGCGCGCGTGCTCAAGGCGCAATGGCCGCAACTCAAGGTCTATGCCGTCGAACCCACGCTGTCGCCCGTGATCAGCGGTGGCCAGCCCGGCCCGCACCCGATCCAGGGCATTGGCGCCGGCTTCATCCCGAAGAACCTCGACACCGGCCTGCTCGACGGCGCACTGCAGGTCGATGGCCCCACCGCCATGCAGTACGCACGCGATGCCGCCACGCGTGAAGGCCTGCTGGTCGGCATCAGCACCGGCGCCACGCTGGCTGCCATTGCCGCCAAGCTGCCCGAACTGCCGGCGAACGCCCGCGTGCTCGGTTTCAACTACGACACCGGCGAACGCTACCTGTCGATCGAGGGTTTCCTGCCGGCCTGATTCCGACAGCCTCCCCAATGCAACAAGGCCCGTCATCACACCGATGACGGGCCTTGTTGTTGGTCACTACAGCTGGCGATCAGCCCTGCTGCATCAGGCGTGCCACGCGCTCTTCCAGCGGCGGATGGGTCGAGAACAACTTGCCCAGTCCACCGGTAATACCGAAGGCCTTCATGCCCTGCGGCAGCTCACCCGCCTGCAGGCTCTGCAGGCGCTTGAGCGCATTCACCATCGGGCGGCGGCTGCCCATCAGGCGCACCGAATCGGCATCGGCACGGAATTCACGCTGACGGCTGTACCAGGCCACGATGATGGACGCCAGGAAGCCCAGCAGGATATCCAGCACCATGGTGGTGATCCAGTAGCCGACGCCCGGGCCGGAATTGGAATCGCTGCCGCGGCGCAGGAAGCCATCCACGGCATAGCCGATCACGCGGCTCAGGAACACGACAAAGGTGTTCATCACGCCTTGCATCAGCGCCATGGTCACCATGTCGCCGTTGGCCACGTGCGCCACCTCGTGGCCCAGCACGCCTTCGACCTCTTCCTTGGTCATGCTCTGCAGCAGGCCGGTAGACACCGCCACCAGTGCCGAGTTCTTGAAGGCACCCGTGGCAAAGGCGTTCGGCGCGCCGTCATAGATACCGACTTCGGGCATGCCAATCTTGGCCTCGGCTGCCAGGCGGCGCACGGTATCGACGATCCAGGCCTCATCGGCATTGCGCGGCTGGTCGATCATGTGCAGACCCATGCTGGTCTTGGCCATGGTCTTGCTCATCAGCAGCGAGATGATGGCACCGGTAAAGCCGATCACGAAGGCGTACACCAGCAGGCTGGTGTAGTTGATGCCCTGGGCCGTCAGGTAGTGGTTGATACCGAGCAGGCTGGTCACCAGCCCGAGCACCGCCACCACGGCCACGTTGGTCAGCAGGAACAGAAAAATGCGTTTCATGGTCTTTCTTTCTCGTCACGGGTGCAGCACGCTGCACGGGTTGCTGTCGCGCCCCCGCAGGAGCGCGCGATTCTCAGATAAGGATCATCAGGCCAATTGCCATCGCTACCAGCTGAAAAATATCATCAATTTGTGAATTTTGCTGGAGGTGGCCGCCTCAGCGGCCGGAATACCGTGACATCGTCGTAGAAATCGGCATCGCTATTGTCCTGCCACCAGCCGGGTACGCCCAGCACCGGCAAATGCACATACGGCTTGGGCACCAGCGCCGACTCGCCCAGATCCTGCGCCAGCCAATCGTCCCAGGCCGCTTGCCAATCCGGCGATCCCACCGCCGGCATCTGTTCAGGCACCCGGTAGACATGCGCCGTGATGCTCTTGAACGGCTGCACCAGCTGTTCCAGCAACGCATGGCCAAACAGCAGGATGTCGCATGCTGCCCACAACGCACGCTCTTGCACGAACAGCTCCTGCCAGCGCTTGTGCGCCAGCGCCTGCCACAGCACCTCCGGACCGCGGAACAGCGCCACGTTTTCGTCGAACAGTGTCAGTGCATCGCGTAACGGGCCGCGTTGCGCACCCACGCCGCCCAGCCGCGCCAGCTCACCCGCCTGCAACAGGTTGAGGCGACGCTTGGCTCGCGGAAACTGCAGCCACATCAGGCCATTGAAATAATCGTGCAGATTGTCGCGCGTCGGCACCTGCAGCGTGTCAAAGATGAACTGTTCGTAGGCCACGCCTTCGGGCAGTGCGGCCTGCGGTACAAAGCGTACGCCGGCCTGCTGCGGGAATCCGTTGAGCGCAGCGGCCAGATCGCCCCGCGCCTGCCAGGCTGCATGGACGGCCTGCGCCAATGGCTGGTGACTGACCAGCCACGGCGCATTCCAGTCCGGCGTCACGGCGCTCAAGCCGTTACGCGCCAGCCCAGCGTTTCGCCGGCACGCAGCGGCGTCAGGGTAGCACCAGCGCCGTAGCTGTAGCTGGCAGGCACTTCCCAGTCCTGCTTTTCCAGTGTCAGCGTGCCCTGGTTCACCGGCAGGCCATAGAAGGCCGGGCCATGCAGGCTGGCAAAGCCTTCCAGCTGGTCCAGTGCACCGGCCTGCTCGAAGGCCTCGGCATACAGCTCCATCGCCGCATAGGCGGTGTAGCAGCCGGCGCAGCCGCTGGCATGCTCCTTCAGGTGCGAGGCGTGCGGCGCGCTGTCGGTGCCCAGGAAGAACTTGCCGGAGCCGCTGGTCGCCGCTTCCACCAGTGCCACCCGGTGCAGCTCGCGCTTGAGTACCGGCAGGCAGTAGTAATGCGGGCGGATGCCGCCAGTAAAGATGGCATTGCGGTTGTACAGCAGGTGGTGCGCCGTGATGGTAGCCGCCGTGTACTGGTCCGACTCCTGCACATACTGGGCCGCTTCACGCGTGGTGATGTGCTCGAACACCACTTTCAGCTCGGGGAAATCCTGGCGTAGCGGACGCATCACGCGATCGATGAACACTGCCTCACGATCGAACAGGTCGATCTCGCTGTCGGTCACTTCGCCGTGCACCAGCAGCAGCATGCCATGTCGCTGCATCGCTTCCAGCGTGGCATAGGTCTTGCGCACATCGGTCACGCCAGCATCGCTGTTGGTGGTGGCACCGGCCGGATACAGCTTGCAGGCCACCACGCCGGCATCGCGCGCGCGCACGATTTCCTCGGCCGGCGTGTTGTCGGTCAGGTACAGCGTCATCAGCGGCTCGAAGTCCACGCCTGGCGGCACGGCCTGCAGGATGCGCTGCTTGTACGCCAGCGCCTGCTCGGTGCTGGTGACCGGCGGGCGCAGGTTGGGCATGATGATGGCGCGGCCAAACTGGGCAGCGGTATGCGGCACCACGGTGCGCATGGCGTCTTCGTCACGCACATGCAGGTGCCAGTCGTCGGGGCGGGTAATCGTCAGTCGTGTGGTCATGGTTCTCGTGACAAGGGGCCTTGCCGGCCCCTTGTCTGCTTCGGTGGATCAGTGTTGCAGGATCTTGTTGAGGAAGTCCTTGGTACGCGGCTGGCGTGCCTCGGGATTGCCGAAGAATTCCTCCTTGCTGCAATCTTCCAGGATTTTGCCACCGACATCGATGAAGATCACGCGGTTGGCAACCTTGCGGGCAAAGCCCATCTCGTGCGTCACCACCATCATGGTCATGCCTTCCTTGGCCAGATTGACCATCACGTCCAGCACTTCACCGACCATTTCCGGGTCCAGCGCCGAGGTCGGCTCGTCGAACAGCATCACCACCGGATCCATGCTCAGCGCGCGCGCAATCGCCACACGCTGCTGCTGGCCGCCGGAAAGCTGGCCGGGGAACTTGTCCTTGTGTGCCATCAGGCCCACGCGGTCCAGCATCTTCAGGCCGCGCACCTTGGCTTCGTCGGCCTTGCGGCCCAGCACCTTGATCTGGGCAATTGTCAGGTTGTCCGTCACCGACAGGTGCGGAAACAGCTCGAAGTGCTGGAACACCATGCCGACCTGGCTGCGCAGCTTGGGCAGATTGGTCTTGGGATCGGTCAGCGAGGTGCCGTTGACGATGATCTCGCCTTTCTGGATCGGCTCCAGCGCGTTCACGGTCTTGATCAGCGTGGACTTGCCGGAACCGGACGGACCGCAGACCACGACCACGTCGCCCTTGTTGATGTTGACGGAGCAATCCTGCAGTACCTGGATCGGGCCGTACCACTTGGAGACGTTCTGGATTTGAATCATGTGTTCAGACATTTGTGGGATCTCCATGTCAACGGATGATGGCAATCTTCTTGTGGACGCGCTTGGCGATCCACGACAGGCTGTAGCACAGCACGAAATAGGCCAGCGCGGCCATCAGGTAGGTCTCGGTGGTGCGGCCGTAGTTCTTGCCCGCCGTCTCGAAACCTTTCAGCAGGTCATAGGCACCAATCGCATACACCAGCGAAGTATCCTGGAACAGGATGATGGTCTGCGTCAGGAACACCGGCAGCATGTTGCGGAAGGCCTGCGGCAGTATCACCAGACGCATGTTCTGGCCATAGCTCATGCCCAGCGCCTGGCCGGCAAACACCTGGCCACGTGGAATCGACTGGATGCCGGCGCGCACGATTTCACTGAAATAGGCCGCCTCGAACGCCACGAAGGTGATGATGGCAGAGTATTCCGCGCCAATCGAGCGCCCGATGATCATCGGCACCAACAGGAAGAACCACAGGATCACCATCACCAGCGGAATGGAGCGCATGCCGTTGACGTAGATCGCTGCCGGCACTTCCAGCCACCTCTTGCCGGACAGGCGCATCAGCGCCAGCACGGTGCCGAACAGGATGCCACCAATCGTGGCCACGATAGTCAGCACGATGCTGAACTGCAGGCCCTTGAGGATGTAATTGCCGAAAAACTCGGCGTCCAGGAAGGAAAAGCTCAGATTCATGATCAGTGCCCTCCTGCCGTGCCGCTGGCGACAAAACCAGGCAGTCGCGCCTTCTTCTCGATATAGGCCATGATGCGGTTGATCACCAGCGCCGAGAAGATGTATAGCACCGTCACCGCCAGATAGACCTCGATCAGGCGCGCCGTCTCTTCACCCGCCTGCATGGCAAACTGGGTCAGCTCCGGAATCGATACCGCGAACGCCACCGAGGAGTTCTTGAAGATGTTCATCGACTCGCTGGTCAGCGGCGGAATAATCATACGGTAGGCCATCGGCAGCAGCACGTAACGGTAGTACTGCGGCGTGGTAAAGCCCAGCGCCTGGCCGGCATAACGCTGGCCCTTGGGCAGCGCCTGGATACCGGAACGCACCTGCTCGGCAATACGCGCCGAGGTGAACAGGCCCAACGCCAGCACCACCAGCACGAAGGGCGGCACACTCTTGGCGGCCGGGATCAGCGCTGGCACCACGTGGTACCAGAGGAAAATCTGCACCAGCAGCGGAATGTTGCGGAACAGCTCCACCCAGGCATTGCCAATGCGCACCAGCCAGGGGCTGTTTGGCAGCGTGCGCATCACGCCGATGATGGAACCCACCACCAGCGCAATCACCAGTGCCACCAGCGCTACCGATACCGTCCATCCCCAGGCGGAAATCATCCAATCCAGGTAGCTGACATCCCGTCCGCTTCCCAGACACCCGGCGATGCTGTCGCCGGTCACGATGTCCTTGCAGAACACCGACCAATCCAGGCCATTCATACGCGCTCTCCTTGTTGCTGTTGCTGGCGCTGCCCACCTTGTGCGCTGACAGTGCCAGTCCTCCCATTCGCCCGCCCGACGGCTTCAAACAGACTGGGGCGTCATGCTACACGAGTCCCATTGCAACCCGCATACCATTGTCGCCCCAGACCAGGAAAACCCATCATCCGCACCAGCTGTGCACGGATGATCGCGGTATTACTTGGCGTAGTCTTCCATCGGCTTGTTGTTCGGGTTGGCCCAGGCCTGCTTGGTGCTTTCCGGCAGCGGCAGGTTCAGGGTCACGTTGGCCGGCGGAATCGGCTGCATGAACCACTTGTCATACAGCTTGGCCAGGGAGCCATCGGAAATCTGGCGCTTGATGCTGTTATCCACGGCTTCCTTGAACTTGGTGTCGCCTTTGGGCAGCATGCAGGCAATCGGCTCCACGTTCAGCACTTCGTCCAGGAACACGAAATTCTTCGGATTCTTGGACTTGGCGATGTTGGCGGCCAGAATGGAGCCGTCCATCACAAAGGCATCGGCACGGCCGGATTCCAGGATCAGGAAGCTGTCTGCGTGATCCTTGCCCATCACTTCCTTGAACTCCAGGCCGTCAGCGCGGCTGTGCTTGCGCAGCGTCTGCACGGAGGTGGTGCCGGTGGTGGTCACGATGGTCTTGCCCTTCAGGTCGGCAATCGACTTCAGGCCGGATTTGGCGTTCACGGCCACGCGCACTTCCTCCACGTAGGTGGTCACGGCGAAGTCCACATCCTTCTGGCGTGCCAGGTTATTGGTGGTGGAACCGCATTCGAAGTCGATGGTGCCGTTCTGCAGCAGCGGGATACGGTTCTGCGAGGTGATCGGCTGGTAGTTGATCTTCAGGTCGCTGACGCCCAGATCCTTCTTCAGGTCATCCACGATGCGCTCGGCCATCTCGGTATGGAAACCGACATACTTGCCGTTGCCCAGCGTGTAACCCAGACCGGAAGACTCACGCACGCCCAGGTTCACGACACCCGAACTCTTGATCTTGTTCAGGGTATCCACGGCAGCGGCAGATGCCGCAGCACCGCTGGCAGCACCAGAAGCGGCGTTGGACGGGGCATCCTTCTGGCCACAGGCCACCAGGGTCAGTGCAGCAGCTGCGCAGGCAGCGGCAATCAGACTTTTGCGCATAAATGTATCTCCTAGATTCGTTCAGTCCGCACGATCGGACGCATTTTCATTCTACGGAAATCCGGGGCCTGTTTTTTCCTGACCAACTACTGAATTACCTGTATTTGGCCCTGATTCGGCCTGAGATTGTTGCAAATTCCACATTTCCGCATAGCGTCCCTGCTGCTGCAACAAGCTGGCATGGTCGCCACGCTCCACGATGCGCCCTTGCTCCATCACCAGGATCTCATGGGCATCCACCACGGTAGACAGCCGATGCGCAATCACCAGCGTAGTCTTGTTATCCGCTACCTGACGCAATTCGGCCTGGATCGCACGCTCCGTCGCTGAATCCAGCGCCGAAGTCGCCTCGTCCAGCACCATGATCGGAGGATTCTTCAGCAGTGCCCGCGCAATCGCCACACGCTGTTTTTCGCCTCCCGACAACTTCAGGCCACGCTCTCCAACCATGGTCTGGTAACCATCTGGCGTGGACACGATGAAATCGTGGATTTTCGCCGCCCTTGCTGCCGCCACGATCTCGTCCTGACTCGCATCGGGTCGACCATAGCCAATGTTGTAGGCCACGGTATCGTTGAACAGCACCGTATCCTGCGGCACGATGCCGATCGCCCGGCGCACGCTGTCTTGCGTCAGCTCGCGTACATCTTGACCATCCAGCGTGATACGCCCCGCTTGCACATCATAGAAACGATACAGCAGGCGTGCCAGCGTTGATTTTCCGGCACCGGATGCGCCTACCACGGCCACCGTCTTGCCGGCCGGAATCACGAAGTCCAGACTCCTCAGAATCGGTCGTGCAGCATCGTAATGGAAATCCACCTGCTCAAAGCGGACCTCAGGCAAGCCGTGGTGCAGCTGCAGCTCCGCTGCGTCCGGCTTGTCCTGCACCTCTCGCGGCGTATCTATCAATGTGAACATCTTGTCCAGATCGGTCAGGCTTTGCTTGATCTCGCGGTACAGCACGCCGAGGAAGTTGAGCGGAATGTACAGCTGGATCATGAAGGCGTTCACCATCACCAGATCACCCAGCGTCAGGCGCTGGTCGACGACTCCTTGCGTCGCCATCCACATCATCACGACCAGCGCTGTGGCAATAATCAGCTGCTGACCGGCGTTCAACAGGCTGAGCGAGCGCTGGCTCTTGAGCGCGGCCTGTCGGTACGCCTCGAGTTGCTGCGCATAACGATGCGTCTCATGCGCCTCGTTGTTGAAATACTTGACCGTCTCGTAATTCAGCAAGGCATCGATGGCCTGCGTATGCGCCGCCGAATCCAGCCGGTTCATCTCGCGCCGGAACCGGGTGCGCCACTCGGTCACGCTGACGCTGAACACGATGTAGGCAACCAGGGCGACCAGCGTGACCCAGACAAAGCCCATGTCGAACTTGTACGCCAGAATGCCCAGCACGATGCTGACCTCGATCAACGTTGGCAAGATGCTGTACAACGAAAATGAAATCAGCGCATGCACGGCACGCGTCCCACGTTCGATATCGCGTGTCATGCCGCCAGTCTGCCGCTCCAGGTGGAAGCGCAGACTCAGACTATGCAGATGCGCAAAAGTCTCCAGCGCGATGCTGCGCGCCGCCCCTTCGGTCGCCTTGGCAAACACCAGTTCACGCAGCTCCGTGAACAGCGAGGTACAAAAACGCAACAATCCGTATGCGGCAATCAGGCATAGCGGCACCACCAGCACCATCGCCGGATCACCTGGCTTGACCTGCATGGCATCCACCAACTCCTTCAGCAACAGGGGGACGCCAATATTCGCCAGCTTGGCCAGGACCATCAACGCCAGCGCGATCAGCACGCGCCAACGGTATCGCCACAGATATGGCAACAATCGCTTCAGGGTTATCCAGTCCCTGCGCTGCTCCGGATCCTGCGGAACCTCACCTCTGCGGGAGCCTTGGGCCATCCCTCTCATCGCTATTCCTTTTGGTAAATCATGACTTTACCTTACCTTGTACAGCGGCAACACCCGACATTCATAGCTAATTTGGATTCGCCAATGGGGTTTCCCCCTATGTCTATCGATTTTTTGATCCAGATCAACAGCCTGTCAAAAAATGCTGGATCACCATGATCGCCAGTTCACGCGGCAGATGCACGCAAGTCTCACCGAGCTGCATCGAACAGTTGCTATCTCGCTTTATCTTTCACTTAAATTTCCAGGACGGCAAGGAAGATGCATCAACATAGATGTCGCATGATGGTTACATGTGAATTAATACCGCATACAACCAAGGAAATTCGGCTGTATACTTCGCTTCCTTTAGAGCTAATTTGAAATGCATTAGGAACTAAAGGTTTTTAACTCATGTCTGTCTTGCAGACATGCCCCTCCTGCTGAACTTGAAAGCACACCGTGAAAGTTCCCACTCAAGACTCGATTTGCGAGCAACATATTGCCACCCTCGAACTGACCCTGCCACGCATGCTGGCCCGCCTGGTTGAACGAGGTCGAGCGGAACTTCATACACGTGACATCATGCGCCAGCAAGCCTACGCTTTCTATCGTATCAATGCCCTGCTGATTTTCGAGGCTTGCGGCGATGGCATCCTGAAAGTCACGATCATCCCTGAACAGCTGACCTGCCAACGTGGCTGGCGCTGCCCCGCTACGCTGCGCACGATTGTGGAGTTGCTGGTCAGCAGACTTGTTCACGCCCATGGCTATCGTCAGTGGTGTCTGCTGGAAGCAGACCAAGCCTACGAGGAATTCGAAAAATCCACTACCGCTTACTACCGCATGCTGCACCCGGGTGACATGCCAGGCAGCTATCGGCAGGATGGCACTGCTCCGCGTTACGCTGTACAAGAGTGCATCCCGCGCGAACCCGGCATCAGCCGGGACTTGCTGAGTCCCTACCTCTCCTGGTAAGCAGCTACGGCGAATCGATCAGCATCGGCACATGGAGCAATCTATGTGCCGATTTTTGCTTTGCGTGTTGTTTCTGGACAGCCAGCACCAGCTGATCGAGTACGAGTACGAGTGGAGTTGGAGTTGGAGTTGGAGTTGGAGTTGGAGTTGGAGTTGGAGTTGGAGTTGGAGTTGGAGTTGGAGTTGGAGTTGGAGTTGGAGTTGGAGTTGGAGTTGGAGTTGGAGTTGGAGTTGGAGTTGGAGTTGGAGTTGGAGTTGGAGTTGACCCACTTCGGTGGACGGGTACTGGTTTGATACTCAAACCGTTTCGGGTGTTGTCTCGGCATGCACATGGGCATCCTCGACAACATCAAACAGGGCTTCGTTGCTCC
>NZ_JAZDCI010000018.1:0-22074 GCF_036312245.1 Brachymonas sp. J145
ATGGAGCACGCTCTCGCCAGGCATAGAAGCCGCTGGCGGAGACACCGAGCACGCGGCACATGGCGCGCACAGGAAGGTCGGCCTGGTTCGCCATCACGAGTCCGAAGACTTCGTGGATGTCGCATCGCTGCGACCGGCGAACCAGGCCGTAGCCTTTGCCAGGATGTCGCGCTCCATCTGGACCTGACGCAACTGGCGGCGCAGCCGCACCAATTCTTCTCGCTCGGCGGTGGTCAGGCCTTCTTTGCCAGGTAAGGGCTTGCCCTCGTCGATGGCGGCCTGACCGACCCAGTTGGTGATGGACTGGGCAGTGACACCGAACTCACGCGAGAGCTGTGTGGGTGAGCGGCCGGCTCGAACCAGCTCGACCATCTGCCGACGGAATTCCGCCGGGTACGGCGGTCGTACTTTGGACATCTGCGACTCCTTGAACACAAAGAATGATGTGTCCACGGAACCGGGTCAACTCCACACAGCCTGCCGCCGTTCGCAAGAAAGCCGTAATCGAGCACTTCACCGGACGGTATGACAAGTCCGCGATTTACCGCGAGCTTAAGAAGCTGGTAACTGCTGGCGTGGTGCATGAAGCTGCCGGAATGGTGGCTGTGCATGTGGGGGTGCGAAATGGTGCGAACTGATGCCAAACACCTATCCGCACCCAAGGCAGAAAAGGTGCAGATGAGTGCAACACCCTATAGGGTTGCACCTATCAGCACCTGCCCGGCACCTGACACTGACTTGCTGGGGGATGAGATACAGAAACCCCGCACGAACAGCCGCCCTGAAGCCGCCGCACTGCTGGAGGTGCTGAAGGCACTTAGCGCACATCCTGCTGTGGCATGGGCCGAACGGATGAACAGCGGAGCCGCCAAGGTACAGGGCAGGTTTATCCGCTTCGGCTGGGCGGGGTGCCCTGATGTACTGGGGCAGATGAGGGATGGCCGTTTGCTGGGGGTGGAGGTGAAAGCACCCACCGGACGCCTACGCCCTGAACAAGCCCTATTTCTTGAGCGCATCCGCGCTGCCGGTGGCGTGGCCTTTGTTGCACGCAACTGCCGCGATGTGCTGCGCGAACTTCAAGCATGGGGCGAGCAATGACATTTGACGAACTGCAAGCCATCCATAAGCGCATCCGCGCCGTGATTGCCGCTGGTGACGAACTGGCAATTGATGGCATCCCCCACCAGAACCGCAAAGCCCGCGCCGCCTTTATGGCGCTGCTCCAAGCCATGGGAATTATTGAGGACTTGCACCGCGCACTGACAAAGGAGCGCATGGGGCAGGTATTGGCCGAATGTGACGAATCCACGATTCACTGACGGTGACGACGCTGCAACCGCAGCCGATGCGGGAAACCGCACCAAGCCAGCCGAGGGCTACCACTCGGCAAATCCAGATTACAAGGAATCCGAATCATGAGCGTCAAAACTATCCCCACCGCCCGCATTGCCGACATCACCAAATTCATGGTGAAAGCTTCTGGCCTTTCCAATACGACTTCACAACGTGCGCAGCGTGCACTGGCGCTGATTGATGGCGAGCGCGTTAGCTCCATCACTGGAATCATGCAGGCGCACGACCAGCGAATCGACGCCATCCATGCCGACAGGGAACTGTCCAGCGAAGGCAAGGCGGCCCGAGGCCGTACTGCCGCTGCAAGCGTTTTCGGTAATGTTGCGAGCGTGGCCCGCGAGATTGCTGCACTGGATGCAGAGTACAGGGCCGAGATGCAGAAGGCCATTGTCATTCCTGAGGCAAGCGTCAACGACACGCTGATTGACCTGGCGCTGGCAGCGAGTGTAAAGGCAGCGAATCCCACCCCTACCGCGTTGACGATGGCGAGCGAGCGCACCCGCCAAGCACTGGCCCGCATCCCTGTTGAGTTATCCGGGCTGACACCAGAAGTACAGGCCCGCGTGGTGGGCAGTCTGATTAGCCCGGCTGACGCCGTGCGCTTCGGTGAAGAAGCCGAAGCCATCGACACTGCCCGCCAAGTCGCACAAGCTGCCATAGACGAATTGCAGCCCATCGCGCAGTGGACACCTGCCGAGATGGTGAAACACGTAGGCCACGATACCGGCTACCGCCTGCCTGGTGTCGTACAGTCCCTTGCCGACAAGCTGGCCGCAAATCAGGCCGCAGACGCTACCGAATAAGACAGCCGCAGTGTGGGCTTACAGTGTGCCTAAAAACGCGCTGTAGGCCTGTTTAATGGCTTTGAAAGGACAATAGAAAATGGCTATAGACCGCATAAACACTGAATGCAAGGCTGCACCCCCCAGGTTGCGCCTGAAACTGCAAACAATTGATGACGTACGGGCAGAGATGGCACGCCTTTACCGCGAGGGCAAGGCAGGCACCCGCGATGTGGCCGAAGTGTCCAAGCTGGCTAACGTGCTGGCCCTGCTGGGGCGCATGATTGAGGGCAGCGACATTGAAAAGCGGCTGGCAGAGCTTGAGCAGCAGGCCGAAACCCAGGCCGCGAGGGCGAAGAAATGGTGAAGCACCTACGCCAGCGCCTGCGCGATGTGGGCAAGGTGCTGGACGCCAGCGCCACAGAACAATTGCCAATCCCCATTGTGTTCGACTGGAACCCGGAGCAACGCGAACAGGTGCTGACCGAGTACCGCGACAAATGGGGATGCGAGCCGCCCAAGGTTATCGTCATCGAGCGCGTGAGCGCCCGCAAGCAGCGCGATGACTAACCCCCAACGCCGCACATCCACAGCCCGCCTTGCGGGCTTTTTTGTGGCCGCTCAAAAATGCAAAAACCCTGCACTGCTGGCTACATGGTGGCTACATGAAGCAAAAACACCACTTTCAGGCAAAGAAAAAGCGCCCAGGCCTTTCGAGCCTAAGCGCTTGAATTTGCACCACTTTTGAAGTGGTGGCTCGGGGCGGAATCGAACCACCGACACGCGGATTTTCAATCCGCTGCTCTACCAACTGAGCTACCGAGCCTTTGAAGCTGCTAAGTATAACGGGTTTTTGGCATTTTTTGCAAGTCCTGCAAAAAATTTGTCATCCAGGCCTCAACCGGCTGCCTGCTTCTTCTCGCGTGCAATGTCCACGCCCAGCTGCTTGAGCTTGCGGTACAGGTGGGTGCGCTCCAGGCCGGTCTTCTCGGCGACGCGGGTCATGGAGCCATTTTCGCGCTGCAGGTGGTAGATGAAGTAGCAGCGCTCGAACTCGTCGCGCGCGTCACGCAGCGGCTTGTCCAGGTCGAAGCTCTGGAAATTGTTCTGCACGGCCATGCCGGTCGGTGCCGCAGCGACCGGCTGGTAGGCTGGCGCGACCATGGCAGGCGCACCCACTGCCGGCACGGCGCTATCGGCGGCAGCCATCACCGGCGCCGGTGCAGCAGCCATGGGCGGCGGCGCACTGACCGTCTCGGCCGGACGACCGCCATCCCGGGCCAGCCCCAGCTGCACTGCCTTGAGCAGCTTCTGCATGGTGATCGGCTTTTCCAGGAAGGCCTGGGCACCGATGCGCGTGGCCTCGACTGCGGTATCGATGGTGGCGTGGCCACTCATCATGATCACCGGCATGGTCAGCAGCCCCTGGCCGGACCATTCCTTGAGCAGGGTCACGCCGTCGGTATCGGGCATCCAGATGTCGAGCAGCACCAGATCGTAGTTGCTCTGCTGGCGTGCCTGACGCGCCTCGGCGGCATTCTCCGCCAGGTCCACCGCGTGCCCTTCGTCGTTCAGGATCTCGGAAAGCAGTTCCCGTATGCCGTGTTCATCGTCCACGACCAGAATCTTTGCCATCTTTGTACTTCCTCACCCGGGGAATCCGGAATGTGTTGCGACAATGATACAGGCATTGTGCCACAAGCACACCGCCTCCGTCAGGCTGATGCAGCAGCCGGCGATTCCACCTGTTCCGGCAGCGGCGGAAACAGCAGGCTAACCTGCGCACCGCTGATATCGCCCACCGGTTCACGGTTGCCGACCTTGAGCCGCGCGCCATGTTCGTCGGCAATCTTCTTCACCACAGCCAGCCCCAGGCCGGTGCCCTTGGACTTGGTCGTGACATACGGTTCAAACGCACGCACCAGGATATGCTCGGGGAAACCGCCGCCCTCGTCCTTGATCGACAGCCGCACGCGGCGCGTCATCGGGCGCCACTGCGTCTGCAGCAGCACCGGCCGATGCACCAGGCCGGCGTGCTCGTGAGCATCCTGCGCGTTCTGCACCAGGTTGTGGATCACCTGGCGCAGCTGCTGGGCGTCAGCCATCACCGGCTGGCATTCCGGATCCAGCTCCATCACCACCGGCACGGACTGGGCAGTTTCCGTGGCCTCGTACATCTGCACCACATCGGTCACCAGCGCATTCAGGTCGGTCCGCGCCAGCTCGGCCGTGGGCAGGCGGGCATAGTCGCGGAACTCGTTCACCAGTCGCTTCATGGCATCCACCTGCTCGACGATGGTGCGCACCGACTTGGCCAGGATCGCCTGCTGCTGTTCCGGCAGGCTGTCCATCAGCTTGATTTCCATGCGCTCGGCTGACAGCTGGATCGGCGTCAGCGGGTTCTTGATCTCGTGCGCCAGCCGGCGCGCCACCTCGCCCCAGGCCTGCGCGCGCTGCGCCGAGATGATCGCCGAGATGTCCTCGAACACCAGCAGGCGTGCGCCCTGCAGTTCCGGCACCGGCAGCTTCACGCCCCGCAGCATCAGCGTGGTATTGTCCTGCTGCAGCCCGGCATGCGATCCCGGGTTCAGCTCCACGGTCTGCTGCCAGTACTCGGAGGTGGTCTTGCTGCGGAAGCGCTCTTCCAGCAGCTCCTCGTCCTGTTCCGGCGCCGTCTCTTCTTGCGGCGGCAGGGGCTCCTCGCCCTCCTGCATCAGTTCGAACTGGCTGGCCACCGCCAGCGCCAGCTGCTCCAACCCGGCAAAACCAGCCAGTTCGTGGCCAATCAGGTCCGATTCCGTGACCTGCAGAATGCGCTCCGCCGCCGGGTTGACCGACAGCACATGGCCTTCGCCATCCAGCACCATCACGCCACTGCTCAAGTTGTCCAGGATCGTCTGCAGCTCGGCGCGCGAGGCATCGAGTTCGGCCACGCTGCTGGTCAGCGCCTGCTGCGCATCGGCCAGCTGCTGCGTCATCATCGAGAACGAACGCGTCAGGCCGCCCAGCTCGTCATCCACCTCATAGACCTGCTTCGGACTCAGGTCGCCCTGCGCCACCTGCTTCACGCCCTCGGCCAGCATCAGCAAGGGCCGCGCCAGCTGGGTCGCCAGCACCGCCGCCAGCAGCACGGCCCCAAACACCGCCAGGATCAGCGTCAGCGTCAGCGTGCCAATGAACATGCGCGTCATGCCGCTGCGTGCCAGCGCGCGCTCCTGGTATTCGCGGTTGGCATCCTGCACCATCAGCGCGTTCTGCAGCAGCTCCTGCGGCAGCGGCTGCACCACCTGCAGGATCCAGGCCTGCTCCAGCAGGCCAAAGCCGCTGGAACGCACCATGGTGTAAGCGACGATGCGGGCATGGCGGCTGAGCTGCTGCTGCAGTTTCTGCTCGGTCTGCGCGTCGGCGATATCGGCATCGGTCGATGCCTCCAGGCCTTCGATACTGGCCAGTACCGGCTTCTGCTGCAGCTCGGCAAGCAGTTCGGGCGAAGGCGCAATCGCACTTGCCGTGAACAGCGCACCACCGGCACTGGCAATGCGTTCGCCACTCTGCGACCACAGCATCATGTGCTCGGCATTCTGCTGCTGGCGCAGACGTTCCAGCTCCAGGTTCAGGTTGAACACCGGCGTGTGCTCCAGCTGCTGGCCGGCGGCCTGGGTCTTGATCGCTGCATCGTGCGTCATGGTGTCGAGCACGTTGCGGCCCAGGTTCAGGCCAGCCCCGAGCGCGGTTTCCACCTTCACGTCAAACCAGCTCTCGATCGAGCTGGTGACGAACTGGTAGGACACCAGGTAGATCAGCGCCCCCGGCACACTGGCCACCAGCACAAAGGCCGCGGCCAGTTTCAGCAGCAACTTGCTGCCGAAACGGCCGCGCCGGTAGCGCGACCAGACGCGCCAGCCCATCCACAGGATGATGGCAAACAGGAATACCGCCAGTACCAGGTTGACGACCAGCAGGCGCTCGAAGTGGGGTTCGTAGAGGGCGCTGTTGCCGGTCGCCTGTGCCAGCAGGAACATCATCACCAGCACGATCGACAGGATCAGCAGCAGGATCACCGGCACCGCCCAGCGCAGCGTCGCGCCGCTGGTCTTCCAGTAGCGGTCAAAGGACTTCAGCAAGCCCTGGCGTGGTGGGGAAGCCGGTCGGGACATAGTGCGCTGCCGCCTGACGGAACGCTCAGCCGCCCGGCGACACCAGCTCCTGCTGGTTCAGGCGGAAACTGCGGCGCGCCTCGATATTCCAGTCGGCCTGGCTGCTGGTGCCGATCTGCAGCGGCCGCTGCAGCTGGCTGATATCGAGCTGGAAGGACGCATCGACGGCAAAGCCGGCATCCTTGTCCCAGTCGGCACTCGGCAGCACTTCCCAGTTGGAAATGCGCTGGATCACGCTCAGCGCCTGCTGCAGCGTATCGTAGTTCTGGTTGACCACCACACCGGTCACGCCGCTGCGGTTGAACGGTTCGGTACTGAAATTCACACGCCACTTGCGCGTCAGTGGCTGATAGGCCAGGCGCATGTAGCGCTGGCGCTTGTGCACCTGCCGGTTGGACCAGTACCAGCGCTCCTGCACGGTATTGGTGCTGAACACGAAATACAGCGGCACGCCCTTGTTCAAGATTTCCTGCACGCCATCGGACAAGGCAAAGCGCACATTGCCGGTCATGCGCACCGCATCCTGCGTCAGTTCAAAGCGCACATTCTGGATCGATGCCGATGCGGCCCAGGCGGCCGGCAGGCCACCGGCCAGGCACAGCGTGGCCGCACCGGCAGCCCGCAGCACATGGCGGCGGGACAGCGGCGCGGGTTCAGTCGCGTTTGGCAAGCAGGGCATAGTAGAAACCGTCATGATCCATCAGGCCAGTCACAGCAGTGTCACCGGCCACCCCATTGTCCATGAGACGGGGAGTTCCGCTAACCCCCATGGGTATCAAATGCCCGGGTGCTGGCAGACGGAGTGCATCATTGTGGTGCAAAAGGAACGCCTCGATCTGCGCATCGCCCTCTTCCCGGAATACCGAACAGGTGCAGTACAGCAGGCGGCCACCCGGCTTGAGCAGCGGCCACAATGCCTGCAGCAGGCGCACCTGGGCGGCTGCCAGCTGCGGCACATCCGAGGCGCGACGCAGCCAGGGCACATCCGGATGGCGCCGCACGATGCCCGATGCGGTACACGGCGCATCCAGCAGGATGCCGTCAAACAGGTGGCCGTCCCACCAGCGTTCCACCTCGGCGGCATCCACCGCGCGCACCTCGGCCGGCAGTCTCAGGCGTTGCAGCGTATCGTGAATACGCTCGCAGCGTTGCGGATCCTGGTCCAGCGCCAGCACCTCATGGTCGCCCAGCTCCAGCAGGTGCGCCGTCTTGCCGCCCGGTGCGGCACAGGCATCCAGCAGACGCAGGCGTTCACCCGATGGCAGCGCCTCCAGCAACAGCGGTGCCGCCAGCTGTGCCGCCATGTCCTGCACCGATACCCAGCCCTCGGCAAAGCCCGGCAGCTGCTGCACCGGACAGGGGCGCTGCAGTACGATGCCATAGACACCCTGACGCCAGCCATCCAGCCCGGCCGGACGCAGCTGCTGTTCCAGATAGGCATCGGCGCTCATGTGGCGTGCATTGACGCGCAGCGTCATCGGTGCGGCGCGCTGGCCATGGTGGATCAGGGCCGTAGCCGCCTCCGCACCATGGTCGCGCTGCAGCCGCTGCAGCCACCACTCCGGCACGTTCAGCAGCGCCGGATCGCCCTGCGGGCTGGCCTGCTGCACCGCCTGGCGCAGCGCCGGCTGCTCGCGCAGGTAACGCCGCAGCACGGCATTCACCATCGCCGCGCTGTGGCGCAGCTTCGGATGGCGCTTGGCTGCCTCCACCGCCTGGCTGACTAGCGTAAAGTCGGTATAGCCACGGCCATCTTCGCGCTGTTCACCAGCCTGCCAGGCCAGTACCAGCGCACTGTGCAACAAGGCCTGCAGCAAGGGTGCCGGACGTCGCTGCACCAGCTGGCGACACAGCACCCGTCCCACGCCGAGCCCGCGCAGCGTCTCGAACACCAGCGCCTGCACGCCCGGGCGGATGGCCGCCGGCACCGCTTCCAGCGCAGTAGTGGCACTGGCACCGGCCTCCACCTTTTGCATCACCACGGCGACCTGCTGCAGCTGCTGCCACAGCGGGGTATCGCCACGGCTGGCGGCGGGATTCGGCGGGACTGAAACCGGCTTGTTCATCGGGATTCCTGTTTCGTAGACATGGATCGGACTGTGGGTCCGAGCCAGAAAAAAACCTGTGCAGCACGGGCTGCACAGGTTCATCATGCACTTGCGTCAGCAGACGGGCAAGCGCCTGTGGCGATACGGCAGCCTGTCAGGCACAGGCTGCCGTGTGGATCACTCCTCGCCAGCGTCCGTTTCCGGAGCTGCCGGAGCCTCTTCGCCGGCGACATCGTCGCTGGTGGCGAACAGGGAATCCTCTTCGGCCTGGGCAATCGCCATGCGCTCGGCTTCGTCCATCTCGTCCTTGGTCTTGCGCGCCTGGTGGTAGGCCAGACCGGTACCGGCCGGGATCAGGCGACCCACGATCACGTTTTCCTTCAGGCCACGCAGCTCGTCGCGCTTGCCCATGATGGCAGCCTCGGTCAGCACGCGCGTGGTTTCCTGGAAGGATGCGGCAGAGATGAAGGAGTCGGTCGACAGCGAGGCCTTGGTAATACCCAGCAGCAGGTTGCTGTAGGTCGATTCCATCTTGCCTTCTGCACGCAGCGCATCGTTGGTGTTCAGCATCTCGCTGCGCTCGACCTGTTCACCGGCGATGTAGCTGGACTCGCCAGGGTTCTCGACCACGACGCGACGCAGCATCTGGCGCACGATCACCTCGATGTGCTTGTCGTTGATCTTCACACCCTGCAGGCGGTAGACGTCCTGCACTTCGTCCACGATGTAGCGCGCCAGCTCCTCGATGCCCAGCAGGCGCAGGATGTCCTGCGGGTCGGCCGGACCATCGACGATGCTCTCGCCCTTGTTCACCACCTGACCTTCGTGCACCAGGATGCTCTTTTCCTTGGGTACCAGCTCTTCCCAGACCTTGCCTTCCGGATCGGTAATCTGCAGGCGCACCTTGCCCTTGGTTTCCTTGCCGAAGGAGATGGTACCGGTCATCTCGGCCAGCACGCCCTTGTCCTTCGGCGTGCGGGCTTCGAACAGTTCGGCCACGCGCGGCAGACCACCCACGATGTCGCGGGTCTTCTGGCCTTCCATCGGGATACGCGCCAGCACTTCGCCGGGGCCCACTTCCTGGTCGTCACGCACCTGGATCAGCGCGCCCACCTGGAAGCCGATCGCCACTGCGTGGTCGGTACCGGGGATCTTCACTTCCTTGCCTTCGGCATCGATCAGCTTCACCAGCGGACGCACCACCTTGGTAGAGCCACGGCGCTTCGGATCGATCACCACCAGCGTGGACAGGCCGGTCACTTCGTCGACCTGCTTGGCCACGGTCAGGCCTTCCTCGATATTCTCGAACTTCACCTGACCGGCGTACTCGGTGATCACCGGACGCGTCAGCGGGTCCCAGTTGGCCAGGATGGTGCCGGCCTTGATCTGCTGGTCGGGCTTGATCGACAGGATCGCACCGTACGGCACCTTGTGGCGTTCGCGCTCACGGCCGTGCTCGTCGGAGATGATGATCTCGCCGGAACGGGAAATCACCACCAGCTCGCCCTTGCGGTTGCTCACGTAACGCATCATCGAGTTGAAACCGATGAAACCGTTGGAGCGCGCTTCCACGCTGCTGGCAATGGCGGCACGCGATGCCGCACCACCGATGTGGAAGGTACGCATGGTCAGCTGGGTACCCGGCTCGCCGATGGACTGGGCAGCGATCACGCCGACTGCCTCGCCCACGTTCACCAGGCCACCGCGGCCCAGGTCGCGGCCATAGCAGGTGGCGCACAGGCCGAAGCGGGTGGCACAGGTCAGTGCGGTACGCACCTTCACCTCGTCCACGCCGGCAGCTTCCAGCACGTCCATCATGTCCTCGTCGAACATCTCGCCCGGACGGGTCAGCACTTCACGCGTTTCCGGGTGCAGCACTTCCTCGGCGGCAGAGCGGCCCAGGATACGATCGCGCAGCGACTCGATCACTTCACCACCCTCGACGATGGCGCGCATCACCTGGCCATCGCTGGTACCGCAGTCATGCTCGGTCACCACCAGGTCCTGCGTCACGTCCACCAGACGACGCGTCAGGTAACCGGAGTTGGCCGTCTTCAGTGCCGTATCCGCCAGACCCTTTCGCGCACCGTGCGTGGAGATGAAGTACTGCAGCACGTTCAGGCCTTCGCGGAAGTTCGCGGTAATCGGCGTCTCGATAATCGAGCCGTCCGGCTTGGCCATCAGGCCACGCATGCCGGCCAGCTGACGAATCTGTGCAGCAGAGCCTCGCGCCCCGGAGTCGGCCATCATGTAGATGGAGTTGAAGGACTCCTGATCCACTTCCTTGCCATCGCGGTCGCTGGTCTTCTGCTTGGCCAGCTGGGCCATCATGACCTTGGACACTTCGTCACCGGCCTTGCCCCAGATGTCCACCACCTTGTTGTAGCGCTCGCCTGCGGTCACCAGACCGGAGGAGTACTGCTGCTGGATTTCCTTCACTTCGGCTTCGGCACGGCCAATGATCTCGTGCTTCTGCGGCGGCACCAGCATGTCCTCGATCGCGATCGAGATGCCGGCGCGCGTGGCCAGACGGAAACCGTTCTGCAGCAGCTTGTCGGCAAACACCACGGTTTCCTTCAGGCCACACTTGCGGAACGAGCTGTTGATCAGCCTGGAGATTTCCTTCTTCTTCAGTGCCTTGTTCATGATGCTGAACGGCAGGCCCTGCGGCAGGATCTCGGACAGCAGCGCACGACCGACGGTGGTTTCTACCAGGCCGGTATTCGGCACGAACTCGCCGGTTTCCTTGTTCTTGGCGTAGTCGGTCAGGCGCACGGAAATGCGCGTCGTCAGCTCGACTTCCTTGCTTTCCAGCGCACGCTCGACTTCCTGGATGTCGGCAAACACCATGCCTTCGCCCTTGCCGTTGATCTTCTCGCGGGTAGCGTAGTACAGGCCCAGCACCACGTCCTGCGACGGCACGATAGAGGGCTCGCCGGAGGCCGGGAACAGCACGTTGTTGGATGCCAGCATCAGCACGCGCGCTTCCAGCTGCGCTTCCACCGACAGCGGCACGTGCACGGCCATCTGGTCACCGTCAAAGTCGGCGTTGAACGCGGAACAGACCAGCGGGTGCAGCTGGATCGCCTTGCCCTCGATCAGGATCGGTTCAAAGGCCTGGATACCCAGACGGTGCAGCGTCGGCGCACGGTTCAGCATCACCGGGTGCTCGCGGATCACCTCTTCCAGGATATCCCACACCACCGGGTTGTTGTTTTCGACTTCCTTCTTCGCCTGCTTGATGGTGTTGGCGATGCCCATCTGCTCCAGACGGGCAAAGATGAAGGGCTTGAACAGCTCCAGCGCCATCAGCTTGGGCAGACCGCACTGGTGCAGCTTCAGGGTCGGGCCCACGGTAATCACGGAACGACCGGAGTAGTCCACGCGCTTGCCCAGCAGGTTCTGGCGGAAACGGCCACCCTTGCCCTTGATCATGTCGGCCAGCGACTTCAGGGCACGCTTGTTGGCGCCCGTCATGGCCTTGCCACGACGGCCGTTGTCCAGCAGGCTGTCCACGGCTTCCTGCAGCATGCGCTTCTCGTTGCGCGCGATGATTTCCGGTGCCTTCAGCTCCAGCAGACGGCGCAGACGGCTGTTGCGGTTGATGACGCGGCGGTACAGGTCGTTCAGGTCGGAGGTTGCGAATCGGCCACCGTCCAGCGGCACCAGCGGACGCAGGTCCGGCGGCAGCACCGGCAGCACTTCCAGCACCATCCACTCCGGCTTGATGCCGGACTTGCGGAAGGCTTCCAGCACCTTCAGGCGCTTGGCGTTCTTCTTGACCTTGACTTCGGAGCCGGTCAGGTCGCCACGCAGGCGCTCGATCTCGGAATCGATATCGATGCTTTCCAGCAGGTCCTTGATGCCCTCGGCACCCATCTTGGCCTGGAATTCGTCGCCGTATTCGTCCAGGTTCTTGTCGTAGTCGTCTTCGGACATGATGCTGAACTTCTTCAGCGGCGTCATGCCGGGATCGGTCACCACGTACGCTTCAAAGTACAGCACGCGCTCGATGTCGCGCAGCGTCATGTCCAGCACCAGGCCCAGACGGGACGGCAGGGACTTCAGGAACCAGATGTGGGCACAGGGTGCAGCCAGGTCGATGTGACCCATGCGCTCGCGGCGCACCTTGGTCTGCGTCACTTCCACGCCGCACTTCTCGCAGATCACGCCGCGGTGCTTCAGGCGCTTGTACTTGCCGCACAGGCATTCGTAGTCCTTGATCGGCCCAAAGATCTTGGCGCAGAACAGGCCGTCACGCTCGGGCTTGAACGTACGATAGTTGATGGTTTCCGGCTTTTTCACTTCGCCGAAGGACCAGGAGCGGATCTTCTCGGGCGAAGCCAGGCCGATCTTGATGGCGTCGAAGTGCTCTTCGGGCTTGATTTGTTTGAACAGGTCGAGCAAAGATTTCATGATGTCTCTTTCCTAAATGGGGATGCAACAAGGGGAACACGGAAGGGCGGGCGCCTCGGCGCCCTGCCCGGTCAGCCGCGTTCCAGCTCGATATCGATACCCAGAGAGCGGATTTCCTTGACCAGCACGTTGAACGATTCCGGCATGCCGGCATCGATGGCGTGCTCGCCCTTGACGATGTTTTCGTAGACCTTGGTACGGCCTTGCACGTCGTCCGACTTCACGGTCAGCATTTCCTGCAGCACGTAGGACGCACCGTAGGCTTCCAGTGCCCACACCTCCATCTCACCGAAACGCTGGCCACCGAACTGGGCCTTGCCGCCCAGCGGCTGCTGCGTCACCAGCGAGTACGGACCGGTGGAACGGGCGTGCATCTTGTCATCGACCAGGTGATGCAGCTTCAGGAAGTGCATGTAGCCAATGGTGGTCGGGCGCTCGAAGCGCTCGCCGGTGCGGCCGTCATACAGGTAGGCCTGGGTGCGCGAGGGCGTCAGGCCCTTGGCCTCGGCGACCTCGTCCGGGTAGGCCAGCTTCAGCATGCCCAGGATTTCCTCCTCGGAAGCACCGTCGAACACCGGCGTGGCGAACGGCAGGCCACCAGTCAGGTTGCGGGCCATGGACAGCACCTCGCCATCGTCCAGGTCCTGCAGCGTCTCGACACGGCCAGAGCTGTTGTAGACCTGTTCCATGTACTGGCGCACTTCGGCAGCGGTCTTTTCCTGCTGCAGCATCTCGTTGATGCGATGGCCAATGCCCTTGCCGGCCCAGCCCAGGTGCACTTCCAGCACCTGACCCACGTTCATGCGCGACGGCACGCCCAGCGGGTTCAGCACGATGTCGGCGGTGGTACCGTCGGCCATGTAGGGCATGTCCTCGACCGGCACGATCTTGGACACCACACCCTTGTTACCGTGACGGCCGGCCATCTTGTCACCCGGTTGCAGGCGACGCTTGACGGCCAGGTAGACCTTGACCATCTTCAGCACGCCGGCGGGCAACTCGTCGCCCTGCGTCAGCTTCTTGCGCTTTTCCTCGAAGGCCAGGTCGAAGCTGTGACGCTCCTGCTCCAGCGACTTCTTCACGCTTTCGATCTGATCGGCGACGGTCTCGTCTGCCGGACGGATGTCGAACCAGTGGTACTTGTCCAGGCCATCCAGGTACTTGGCATCGATCGTGCTGCCACGTGCCAGCTTCTGCGGGCCACCGTTGGCGACCTTGCCAATCAGGATCTTGCGCAGACGGTCCATGGCGTCGGCTTCCACGATACGCATCTGGTCATTCAGGTCCAGACGGTAGCGCTTCAGTTCGTCGTCGATGATCTGCTGGGCGCGCTTGTCGCGCTGGATGCCTTCACGCGTGAACACCTGCACGTCGATCACGGTACCGCTGGAACCCTGGTCCACGCGCAGCGAGGTGTCCTTCACGTCAGAAGCCTTCTCGCCGAAGATCGCGCGCAGCAGCTTCTCTTCCGGCGTCAGCGTGGTCTCGCCCTTGGGCGTGACCTTGCCCACCAGCACGTCGCCCGGATTCACTTCCGCGCCGACGTAGATGATGCCGGAATCGTCCAGGCGGTTCAGCTGCACTTCGCTCAGGTTCGGGATATCACGCGTGATTTCCTCGGCACCCAGCTTGGTGTCGCGCGCCATCACCACCAGTTCCTCGATGTGGATGGAGGTGTAGCGGTCGTCCGCCACCACGCGCTCGCTGATCAGGATCGAGTCCTCGAAGTTGTAGCCGTTCCAGGGCATGAAGGCGATCAGCATGTTCTGGCCGATGGCGATCTCGCCGAGGTCGGTCGATGCGCCGTCAGCCACCACGTCACCCTTGGCCAGCACGTCGCCGCGCTTGACGATCGGACGCTGGTGGATGTTGGTGTTCTGGTTGGAACGCTGGTACTTGATCAGGTTGTAGATGTCCACGCCCACTTCGCCGGCCACGGCTTCGTTGTCGTTGACACGCACCACGATACGGGTGGCATCGACATAGTCGACCACGCCACCGCGCTGCGCCGTCACCACGGTGCCGGAGTCGACCGCGGCCACGCGCTCGATACCGGTACCCACCATGGGCTTCTCCGGACGCAGCACCGGCACCGCCTGACGCGACATGTTGGCGCCCATCAGCGCACGGTTCGCGTCGTCGTGCTCCAGGAACGGCACCAGCGCAGCCGCCACCGAGGCGATCTGTGCCGGGGACACGTCCATGTACTGCACTTCGGCCGGATCGACCAGCACCGATTCACCCTTTTCACGGGCAGATACCAGCTCGCCAGTCAGCTTGCCGTTCTCGTCCAGCGTGGCGTTCGCCTGGGCGATGATGTACTTGCTTTCCTCGATGGCGGACAGGTAGTCGACCTCATCGGTCACCTGGCAATCCACCACGCGGCGGTACGGGGTTTCGATGAAACCGTATTCGTTCAGCTGGGCGTACAGCGCCAGCGAATTGATCAGACCGATGTTCGGACCTTCCGGCGTCTCGATCGGACAGACGCGGCCATAGTGCGTCGGGTGCACGTCGCGCACCTCGAAGCCGGCGCGCTCGCGCGTCAGACCGCCCGGGCCCAGTGCGGAGACACGGCGCTTGTGCGTGATCTCGGACAGCGGGTTGGTCTGGTCCATGAACTGCGACAGCTGGGACGCTCCGAAGAACTCCTTCAGCGCCGCAGAAATCGGCTTGGAGTTGATCAGGTCGTGCGGCATCAGCGGCTCTTGCTCGGCCTGGCCCAGACGCTCCTTCACGGCCTTCTCGATACGTGCCAGACCGGTGCGGAACTGGTTCTCGGCCAGTTCGCCGACGCAACGCACGCGGCGGTTGCCCAGGTGGTCGATGTCGTCGACTTCGCCACGGCCGTTGCGCAGGTCGACCAGCGTCTTGACCACGGCCATGATGTCCTCGTTGGACAGCACCATCGCGCCTTCGGCCTCGTCGCGGCCGATACGGGCGTTGAACTTCATGCGGCCGACGCGCGACAGGTCATAGCTGTCCTCGCTGTAGAACAGGCGATGGAACAGTGCCTGCACCGCATCTTCGGTCGGCGGCTCGCCGGGGCGCATCATGCGGTAGATCGCCACGCGTGCGGCAAACTCGTCCGCCGTGTCATCGATACGCAGCGTCTGGGAGATGTAGGCACCCTGGTCCAGCTCGTTGGTAAAGATGCAGGAAATTTCCTGGATACCGGCTTCACGCAGCTTCTTCAGCAGCGCTTCGGTCAGCTCCTCGTTGGCCTTGGCAATGATCTCGCCGGTGTCGCCATCGATGATGTTGTTGCTCAGCACGCGGCCGATCAGGAAGTCTTCCGGCACGCTCACATGGCTGGTCTGGCCCGCATCCAGTTCGCGGATGTGCTTGGCAGTGATGCGCTTGTCCTTGGCAACGACGACCTTGCCGTCCTTGTCGATGATGTCGAAGCGCGCCACTTCGCCCTTCAGGCGCTCGGGCACCAGCTCCATCTGGGCACCAGTGTCCATCAGGCGGAAGTGGTCGTTGACGAAGAAGTTCGCCAGGATCTGTTCCGGGTTCAGGCCAATCGCCTTGAGCAGGATCGTGACCGGCATCTTGCGGCGACGGTCGACGCGGAAGTACAGCACGTCCTTCGGGTCGAATTCGAAGTCCAGCCAGGAGCCACGGTAGGGAATGATGCGGGCGCTGAACAGCAACTTGCCCGAGCTGTGCGTCTTGCCCTTGTCGTGCTCGAAGAACACGCCGGGCGAACGGTGCAGCTGGGACACGATCACGCGCTCGGTACCGTTGATGATGAAGGAGCCCTTCTCGGTCATCAGGGGCACTTCGCCCATGTAGACTTCCTGCTCTTTCACTTCCTTGACCACCTTGGACTGGGCGGTGGACGCATCGCGGTCATAAATGATGAGCTGTACACGGGCACGCACGGCAGAACCGAAGGTCAGGCCACGCGTCTGGCACTCGCGCACGTCAAATGCGGGCTTGGCCAGGTTGTACTCGACGAATTTCATTTCCACAAAGCCGTTGTGCGAGACAATCGGGAATGCGGATTCGAACGCAGCCTGCAGGCCTTCGGTGCGCCGCTTCTTCGGCGCGATGTCCTTTTGCAGAAAGGCGGTGTAGGCATCACGCTGCATTTGCAGCAGATACGGGATCTTCAGCACGCTGTCGCGTGTGCCAAAGCTCTTGCGGATCCGTTTGCGTTCGGTATAGCTGTAAGACATGGGCTCTCCAGGTGAAGACGTCTAGCAGTCTGGTCTGCTAGCGCGGCGGTTAGTCTTTCCTCGGATGGATGCGGGCCTGCGCTTGCCCGCAATCTTGGTGGCTGGCCCCTACCAGCCAATGGCAGACGGTCACGCGTTGCACGCGACCCGAACCAAGGGTCTTCCGCCATCGGGAACAGAAGACACTTTCAAGCACAACAGGCATGAGGCACATTGTGCTTGAAGGTGTTTTCTGCTGCAGCACCAGCCCGGAGCCGGTGCGCGCAAGAAACACCAAAGGCTGGAATGCCTTTCGGGCACTCCAGCCTCAGGAAGAACCCGATTACTTGAGTTCTGCCTTGGCGCCAGCTTCCACCAGCTTCTTCTGAGCGGCTTCTGCGTCGGCCTTGGGCATGGCTTCCTTGATCGTCTTGGGAGCGCCGTCCACCAGGTCCTTGGCTTCCTTCAGACCCAGGCCGGTGATTTCGCGCACCACCTTGATCACGCCAACTTTCTGGGCGCCAGCTTCGGTCAGGACCAGATCGAAATCGGTCTTTTCTTCAGCAGCAGCAGCGCCGCCAGCAGCGCCGCCAGCAGCCGGAGCAGCCATAGCGGCAGCGCTCACGCCAAACTTCTCTTCGATAGCCTTCACCAGCTCGTTCAGTTCCATGACGGACATGGTGTCCAGAGCGGTCAGGAATGCGTCTTTATCAAATGCCATGATGTTTTCCTAAAAAATGATGTTGGTTGACAGGATCTGCCGCCGATCAGGCAGCAACTTCCTCGCCTTTTTTCTCTGCCAGAGCCGCCAGCACGCGTGCAGTACGCGACACCGGAGACATGAGCAGGCCACACAGCTGCGACAGCAGCACTTCCTTGGTAGGAATGTTGGCCAGCTCTTTCACGCCGTTCACATCCAGAGCTTTTCCGGCATAGACGCCGCCACGGATGACCAGCTTGTCGTTGGTCTTGGCGAAATCGGCTACCACCTTGGCGGCGGCAACTGCGTCTTCGGAGAAGCTATAGATCAGCGGACCAGTCATCTGGTCAGCCGCAGACTCAAAGCTGCTGCCGGCCACGGCACGACGGGCCAGCGTGTTCTTCAACACGCTCAGGCTCACGCCCTGGCTACGGGCCTTGCTGCGCAGCTCGGTCATGTCGGCCACCGTGATACCACGGTATTCCGCCATCACGAGCGTTTGAGCTTTAGCGGCGAGTTCGGTCACTTCGTTGATGACCGCTTCTTTCTCACTGCGATTGAGACTCAAGATCTACTCCTCAAAATGTGCATGAGATCACTCCACATGCACGCCCTTACTTGCAGCGACCAACTCACTTTCGGAAACCTGGAACCGGTTGCCCGATTCCCTTCAACCTCTTGTGTGCGGGATCGCCATCTGCGCTGGCTTGCAGGATTAAGTGCCTTGCGGCACGCCAGCGGTCTTGGATGGCCTGCCGGACCGAAGCCCGGCAGCCCACCTCCTGCACCGGTTACCCGGTGCAAAGCCTTTATCGCGCCAATCAGGCAGCGATGGTCTGGGTGTCGACGCGAACGCCAACGCCCTGGGTAGAAGACACGGCCACCTTGCGCAGGTACAGGCCCTTGCTGCTGGCCGGCTTGGCCTTGTTCAGCGCTTCCACCAGGGCTGCCAGGTTGCCCTGCAGCTTCTCGTTGTCAAAGGAACGCAGACCGATGGTCGAGTGGATGATGCCAGCCTTGTCAACGCGGAACTGGACCTGGCCAGCCTTGGCGTTCTTGACGGCGGTAGCCACGTCGGGGGTCACGGTGCCCACCTTGGGGTTGGGCATCAGGCCGCGCGGGCCCAGGATCTGACCCAGGGTACCCACCACGCGCATCGCGTCCGGAGCAGCAATCACCACGTCGAACGGCATGTTGCCGGCCTTGACTTCAGCAGCCAGGTCGTCCATGCCCACCACGTCAGCACCAGCAGCCTTGGCTTCTTCAGCCTTGGCGCCCTGGGCGAACACGGCAACGCGCTTGGTCTTGCCAGTGCCATTGGGCAGCACCACGGCGCCACGCACCACCTGGTCGGATTTCTTGGCGTCAACGCCCAGCTGCACGGCCACGTCGATGGACTCATCGAACTTGGCAGTCGCGCACTCTTTTACCAGCTCCAGGGCTTCCGCCACGGAATACAGCTTGTTGCTGTCAACCTTGCCCTCGAGGGCTTTTTGCTTCTTGGTCAGTTTGGCCATCTCACACGCCCTCCACGGTCACGCCCATCGCACGGGCAGAGCCGGCGATCGTACGAACGGCAGCGTCCAGATCGGCAGCCGTCAGGTCCTTCATCTTGGCCTTGGCGATTTCTTCCAGCTGCTCGCGGGTGATCTTGCCAACTTTCTCGGTGTTCGGCTTGGCAGAACCCTTGTCCAGCTTGATGGCCTTCTTGATCAGCGTCGCTGCGGGCGGCGTCTTGATGATGAAGGTGAAGCTCTTGTCTGCAAACGCGGTGATCACCACCGGCAGCGGCAGACCCGGCTCGACGCCCTGGGTCTGGGCGTTGAACGCCTTGCAGAACTCCATGATGTTCAGACCGCGCTGGCCCAGAGCGGGACCAATCGGCGGCGACGGGTTGGCTTTGCCAGCCGGCACTTGCAGCTTGATAAAGCCGACGATTTTCTTCGCCATACTTTTCTCCTTGCGGGTAATAACGCCTGCCAGCAGCAGGCTCCCCGGGGGTTACGACCCTGGCTTGACGATGATGCGCGGGTCTGGAAACGCATCACCCAAAAACTGGACGACCCGGATCAGGTCTTTTCGATCTGGGAGAACTCCAGCTCGACCGGCGTAGCACGACCGAAGATGGTCACCGACACGCGCAGCTTGTTCTTTTCGTAGTTAACTTCCTCGATGCTGCCATTGAAGTCCGCAAACGGGCCCTCCTTGACGCGCACCATCTCGCCCACCTCGAACTCCACCTTGTGGCGCGGCTTTTCGCTGCCTTCCTGCATCTGGCTGACGATCTTCTGCACGTCAGCCTGGGAGATCGGGGTCGGACGATTGCGGGCACCGCCCACAAAGCCGGTTACCTTGCTGGTCTGCTTGACCAGGTGCCAGCTTTCGTCATCCATCAGCATTTCCACCAGCACGTAGCCGGGGAAAAACTTGCGTTCGGTAGTGCGTTTCTGGCCATTCTTGACCTCGACCACCTCTTCGGTCGGCACCAGGATGCGACCAAACTTGTCCTGCATATCGGCGCGCGCAATGCGCTCCTGCAGGTTGCGCTCGACAGCGCGCTCCATGCCCGAATAGGCCTGGACCACGTACCAGCGAAAATCGGGATTGGCTGCTGCTTCCAGCATCGTTCCTTCTGTCATGCTTACCTCCATCCCAGAATCAGGCCGTACAGAATCCACTCCAGGGTCTTGTCGGTCAGCCACAGGAACAGCGACATCACCAGCACGAACAGGAATACGAACAGTGTGGTCTGCGAGGCTTCCTTGCGTGATGGCCAGACGACCTTGCGCACTTCACGGAAGGCTTCGCGGAAAAAATCCACCAGGCCACGGCCGGAGGCAGACGTCAGATAGGCGCCGACACCAGCCGCCACGCCCACGAGCAGGGCCACCCACTGCACCAGTGCACCCTGCGGCGCCAGCATGAAGTACGCAACAAAACCTGCCAGTATCAGCAGTACGGCAGCTGCTACCTTGACCTTGTCGGCGCCGGTAGTTACCGTTTCAACCTGAGGAGAAGAAGCCATGTGGCAATTCCAGAATATGCAGATCCGGGCAACACGCCAGGATCAGACTATCGCCAAAAAGAGCGAAGCCTTAGATTTTATATCGACTTACAGAAATAGTAAAGCCCGCTTTGCAGCGGGCTTCTCTTTTTTGCCACACCTCAGAGGGTGGCAGGGGCAGAGGGAATCGAACCCCCAACCTTCGGTTTTGGAGACCGACGCTCTGCCAATTGAGCTATACCCCTATAGCCTTTCAGCGATTAAGCGATGATCTTGGCAACCACGCCAGCGCCCACGGTACGGCCACCTTCGCGGATGGCGAAACGCAGGCCTTCTTCCATGGCGATCGGGGCGATCAGCTTCACGGTGATGGACACGTTGTCACCCGGCATCACCATTTCCTTGTCGGCCGGCAGCTCGATGGAACCGGTCACGTCCGTGGTACGGAAGTAGAACTGGGGACGGTAGTTGTTGAAGAACGGCGTGTGACGGCCACCTTCGTCCTTGGACAGCACGTACACCTCGGCGGTGAACTCGGTGTGCGGCTTGATGGAGCCCGGCTTGCACAGCACCTGGCCGCGCTCGACGTCTTCACGCTTGGTGCCACGCAGCAGGATACCGACGTTGTCGCCAGCCTGACCCTGGTCCAGCAGCTTGCGGAACATTTCCACGCCCGTGCAGGTCGTCTTCTGGGTGTCCTTGATACCCACGATCTCGATTTCCTCGCCGACCTTGATAATGCCGCGCTCGACGCGACCGGTCACCACGGTACCACGGCCGGAGATGGAGAACACGTCTTCCACCGGCATCAGGAAAGTGCCGTCCACGGCGCGCTCGGGCGTCGGGATGTAGCTATCCAGGGCTTCGGCCAGCTTCATGATGGCGCCTTCGCCCAGGTCGCCGGTGTCGCCTTCCAGCGCCATCTTGGCAGAACCCTTCACGATCGGGGTGTCGTCACCCGGGAAGTCGTACTTGCTCAGCAGCTCGCGCACTTCCATCTCGACCAGCTCCAGCAGCTCCTCGTCGTCCACCATGTCGCACTTGTTCAGGAACACGATGATGTAGGGCACGCCAACCTGACGGGACAGCAGGATGTGCTCGCGCGTCTGGGGCATCGGGCCGTCAGCAGCGGAACAGACCAGGATAGCGCCGTCCATCTGGGCCGCACCGGTAATCATGTTCTTCACATAGTCCGCGTGGCCGGGGCAGTCCACGTGTGCGTAGTGGCGGTTGGCCGTTTCGTACTCGACGTGGGAAGTGTTGATAGTGATGCCGCGGGCCTTTTCTTCGGGCGCGTTATCGATCTGGCTGTAGTCGCGGGCGTCGCCGCCGAACTTCCTGGCCAGCACGGTAGCGATCGCTGCCGTCAGGGTGGTCTTGCCGTGGTCCACGTGACCGATGGTGCCTACGTTGACGTGCGGCTTGCTCCGTTCAAACTTTTCTTTTGCCAT
>NZ_JAZDCI010000019.1:0-17976 GCF_036312245.1 Brachymonas sp. J145
GCCATGCTCAGCCTCGGCCTGGCCGTCATCTTCGGCCTGCTCAACGTCGTCAACTTCGCCCACGGCGCCATGTTCATGCTTGGTGCCATGCTCGCCTGGATGGGCGGCCAATACCTGGGACTCAGCTACTGGGTCATGCTGTTCCTCTCGCCGCTGGTCGTCTTCCTGCTCGGCATCGTCATCGAGAAACTCTTCCTCAAGCACCTCTACAAGCTGGATCACCTCTACGGCCTGCTGCTGACCTTCGGCATCACGCTGGTGGTCGAAGGCCTGCTTCGTACCCAGTATGGTGTTTCCGGCCTCTCCTACAGCGCCCCTGAGCTGCTGCGCGGCTCCACCGACCTGGGCTTCATGGTGCTGCCCAACTACCGCGCCTGGGTCGTGTTCGCCTCGCTGGTGGTCTGCCTGGGCACCTGGTTCGTGATCGAGAAGACCAAGCTCGGCGCCCTGCTGCGTGCCGGTACCGAGAACCCAAAGCTGGTCGAGGCCTTCGGTATCAACGTGCCGCTGATGGTGACCCTGACCTACGGCCTGGGCGTGGCACTGGCAGCCGTTGCCGGCGTGCTGGCGGCCCCGGTGCTGCAGGTCAGCCCGCTGATGGGCTCCAACCTGATCATCGTCGTCTTCGCCGTGGTAGTAATCGGCGGCATGGGCTCCATCCTCGGCTCCATCCTGACCGGCCTGGCGCTGGGCGTGATCGAGGGCATGACCAAGGTGTTCTACCCCGAGGCCTCTACCACCGTGGTGTTCGTCATCATGGTGCTGGTGCTGATGTTCCGCCCCGCGGGACTGTTCGGCAAAGAGAAGTAATTGCAGAAGGTATTCCAAATGAACAAGACCATCGGCTACGCCATCCTCCTGCTACTGGCACTGGCTGCACCCTTCATGGTGTACCCCGTGTTCATGATGAAGCTGCTGTGCTTCATCCTGTTTGCCTGCGCCTTCAACCTGCTGCTCGGCTATACCGGCCTGCTCTCCTTCGGCCACGCCGCCTTCCTCGGCGGCGCCGGCTACATCACCGGCTGGGTCATGACCCAGGTGATTCCCGATCCGGTCATCGGCATCATCGCCGGTACCGCCTTTGCCACCGTCATCGGCGTCATCATGGGCTATGTCGCGATCCGCCGTCAGGGTATCTACTTCGCCATGATCACGCTGGCGCTGGCGCAGATGTTCTTCTTCGTCGCGCTGCAGGCCAAGTTCACCGGCGGCGAGGACGGCCTGCAAGGCGTGCCGCGCGGCATGATTGCCGGCGTGCTGGACCTGAACAACGACTTCACCATGTACTACGTGGTGCTGGCCATCGTGGTGGCCGCCTACCTGCTGATCTACCGTACCGTGCATTCGCCCTACGGCCAGATCCTGAAGGCGATCAAGGAGAACGAGCCGCGCACCATCTCGCTGGGCTATGACGTGGACCGCTTCAAGCTGCTGTGCTTCACGCTGTCGGCGGCGCTGGCCGGCCTGGCCGGTGCGACCAAGACGGTGGTGCTGGGCTTTGCCACGCTGACCGACGTGCACTGGTCGATGTCGGGTCTGGTGATCCTGATGACGCTGATTGGCGGCATGGGCACGCTGCTGGGCCCGGTGGTCGGTGCCACCATCGTGGTGATCCTGGAGAACCGCCTGGGCAACATCGGCAACTTCCTGGCCAACCTGACCGGCGTGAACTGGTTCAACAGCCTGGGCGAGCAGGTCAACCTGGTGATCGGCTTCATCTTCGTGATCTGCGTGATGCTGTTCCGCCGTGGCATGGTGGGCGAGTGGCTGGCCTTTGTGGAGCGGTTCAGGAAGAAAGCCTGAACCGGCTCCTGACTGAGGCCTGCATGCAGGCATGCACCAACCCCGACAGCCCCGGCTGCCGGGGTTTCTTGCATCCAGATTGCGATTTCGCAAGCCACCTCCTCTCCAGGCCGTCCCTGTTACGAACTGGTCAAGCTCTTCCCCTAGAATCAGAAGCATTCGTCCCCGGCGCGCCATGCGCCCGCTGCGGCACCCTGCCAACAGGCCGTCCCTCGAAAGCATCCTGGAGGATCCGCATGTCCCGACATCCCGTGCCGCATCGCCGGCTCGCGCCCCCCTCCCCCCTGCGCAAGACCGCACTGCGCTGGTCCTTGCCGGCACTGGCGCTGGTCGCCGGCGGTTCTGCCCTGGCCCTGAAAGTCGAAAGCGTCTCGCCGCGTGGTGAAACCAGCGAGGTGCGCCAGTTCCTGGTGCGCTTCGACAAGGATGCCGTACCGGCCGGCGACACGCAGGCCCAGCCCCCGTTCCGCATCCAGTGTGAAGGGCCAGCGCAGGCAGTGATTCCGCCACATGACGGCGGTTGGCGCAACCCGCGCACCTGGGCGGCTGATTTCGAGAACGTGCTGCCGGCCGGCGTACGTTGTACCGCCACCAGCACGCCCGGCTTCCGCGCACCGGATGGCGATACCCTGGCGGCGACCAGCATCGCCTTCAGCAGCGGCGCACCTTATGCGCGTGATGTCCAGCCCTGGGGCGGCGAGATCAGCGAGGACCAGATCTTCATCCTGCGCTTCAACGGTGCCGTCGATGCCGCCCAGGTACAGGCCGCGGCCCAATGCCGCGTCGAAGGCGTGGGCGAAGCGGTGCCGCTGCGCCTGGTCAGCGGCGAGGCGCGCGAGCAGATCCTGCAATCGCGCTGGTTTGCCGACGATGCCAAAAAGCAGCCGGACCAGTTCGTGCTGCTGGCCTGCAACCGCAAGCTGCCGGCCGAAGCGCGCGTCAGCCTGACGCTGGGCCAGTTCGCCGGCAAGGGCGAGGCAGCGCAACGCAGCTGGGACTACCAGGTGCGCTCGCCGCTGGAAGCCAGCATGAGTTGCGAACGGCCAAATGCGCAATCGGCCTGCCTGCCAATCCGCCCGGTGACCGTGCGTTTCAGCGCACCGGTACCGATCGAGCAGGCACGCCAGGTGGTGCTGGAAGTCGACAGCAAGCCACGCCAGCCGGAACTGGACGCGCAGCAGCAAGGCAGCGTGCGCTCGGTCGAGTTCAAGCCGCCGTTCCCGGAACAGGCCAGCATGCGCCTGGTGCTGCCGCAAGGCCTGCAGGACGATGCCGGCCGGCCCTTGCGCAACGCCAGCAGTTTTCCGCTGACAGTCGCCACCGGCCCAATGCCGCCGCTGGTCAAGTTTGCCGCCGCGCCGTTTGGGGTGCTGGAGCGCTTTGCCGAAGGCCCCAAGGGCCCGGCGCTGCTGCCGGTGACACTGCGCAGCGTGGAGCGCGATCTGGCCGGCAAGTCCTTGCAGCCAGCCGGCGAGATCCGCACGCTGACACCGCAATCCGATGCCGAGATCATCCGCTGGTACCGCCAGCTGGCAGATTACGACCAGACCCTGATCGAGCGCAGCCGCGCACGCAAGGACGGCCTGCGCCAGCTGCCGCCCACGCTGCCGGAGCCGACCAGCGAAGACAGCTACAAGAGCGTGCCTGATGACAGCGTGGAAACGCGCATGCTGTCGCTGCTGCAGGGCGAAGCCAAGGCCCAGGCCATGACGATGCCGCAGATCGACGAGAAGGATCCGCGCCCGTTCGAGGTGGTCGGCATTCCGCTGACGCCGGGCTACCACGTGGTCGAGATCGCCTCGCCGATGCTGGGCAACTCCCTGCTGGATCCACACTTCCAGCAGCGCAACATGTATGTGCGCACCGGCGCACTGGTGACGAACCTGGGCGTGCATGTCAAGCAGGGCCGCGCCGGTTCGCTGGTCTGGGTCACCACGCTGGATGGCGGCAAGCCGGTGCCGCAGGCGCAGGTCGCCATCAGCGGCTGCAATGGCAAGCCGCTGGCCAGCGGCACCACCGATGCCAACGGCCTGTGGCAGCATCCGCAGGCGATCGAGGCGCCGGCCTGCGGCGAGTACGGCAGTGACAACGCGCTGTTCGTCAGCGCCCGCACCACCGACACCCAGGGCGTGTCCGACATGGCTTTTGTCTGGACCGACTGGAACCGCGGCATCGAATCCTGGCGTTTCAACGTGCCCACCAGCACCGACCCGAACCCGGACCTGCGCGCGCACAGCGTGCTGGATCGCAACCTGCTGCGTGCCGGCGAGACGGTATCGATGAAGCACTTTGCCCGCATCGAGACCATCCAGGGCCTGCATGCGATGCAGACGCTGCCCGGTACGCTCAAGCTCACCCACGTAGGTAGCGACAGCGTGATCGAGCAGCCGCTGGGCTGGCGCAAGATGGCAACCGGCGGCATGACCGCCGAGACGCAGTGGCAGATTCCGCGCAGCGCCAAGCTCGGCATGTACCGCATCAGCATGAAGGGCAAGGACGCCGAGGGCCGTGATATCGAACTCGACAGCGGCGATTTCCGCGTCGAGGAATTCCGTCTGCCAGTGATGCGCGGCAGCATCCAGCCGGTGCCGAAAGCGCCGCTGGTAGCCACGCAAAAACTGCCGGTCCGGGTGGAGCTGGCCTACCTGAATGGCGGTGCCGCCAAGGGCCTGCCGGTGGAGGTATCGGCCAGCGTGCGCGAGGGCTGGATCAATTTCCCGGGCTATGGCGATTACAGCTTTGGCCGCAACGCCGACTGGTTTGAGTACGACAGCGAAGATGACAGCGCCAACCCGGACGGCAGCGGCAGCAGCACGCGCCTGCTGGCCAACCGCATGCCGCTCACGCTGGGGGCCGATGGCACGGCACAGCTGGAACTGCCCGAGCTGGCCGCCAGCGCCAAGCCGCAGGACCTGACGCTGGAAACCACTTACAGCGATCCGAACGGTGCCTTCCAGACCCTGCAGTCGCGCCAGCGCATCTGGCCGGCCGCGGTGGTGGCCGGCATCCGCACCGAAGGCTGGATCTCGGTCGACAAGGACCTGAAACTGCAGGCACTGGCGCTGGATACCAGCGGCAAGCCGCAGGCCAATGTACCGCTGTCGGTACGCGCGATTGCCCACACCACCAGCACCAGCCGCAAGCGCCTGGTCGGCGGCTTCTACACCTATGACAACCAGCACAGCACGAAAGACATGGGTGAGCTGTGCTCGGGCAAGAGCGACAGCCGCGGCCTGCTGCTCTGCAACGCGAAGCTGAAGCACCCGGGCGAAGTCGAGCTGGTGGTGACGGCGACCGATGGCGAAGGCCGCAAGTCGCAGGCCGGCAGCTCGGTCACAGTGACGAAACAGGGCGAGATCTGGTGGGGCGGCCAGGACCACGACCGCATGGATGTGCTGCCCGAGCAGCGCAGCTACCAGCCGGGCGATACCGCCAAATTGCAGGTACGCATGCCGTTCCGCTACGCCACCGCCCTGCTGACCGTGGAACGCGAAGGCATCCTGCACAGCGAAGTGCTACAGCTCAACGGCCAGGATCCGACGGTGGAACTGAAGATCCAGCCCGAGTGGGGTCCGAACGTCTATGTGAGTGTGCTGGCGTTGCGCGGCCGCCTGCGCGACGTGCCCTGGTACAGCTTCTTCACCTGGGGCTACAAGACCCCGCGTGAATGGTGGCGCGCCTTCTGGCACGATGGCAAGGAATACGTGGCGCCGACACCGCTGGTGGACCTGAGCAAGCCGGCTTTCCGCCTCGGCATGGCCGAGCTCGATGTCGGCCTGCAAGCGCACACGCTGCAGGTCAGCGTAACGCCGGACAAGGACAGCTTCCAGCCGCGCCAGCAGGCGCAGGTAACGATTCGCGCCCTGCTGCCGGACGGCAAGCCGGCCGCCAATGCCGAAGTCGCCGTGGCGGCAGTCGACCAGGCCCTGCTGGAGCTGCGCCAGAACACCAGCTGGGATCTGCTGCGCGCCATGTTCCAGCAACGCCCCTGGGGCGTGGAAACCTCCACCGCGCAGATGGAAATCATTGGCCGACGCCACTATGGCCGCAAGGCCGTGCCGGCCGGCGGTGACGGCGGTGCCGGCACCCATGTGCGCGAACTGCTGGACACCCTGCTGTTCTGGGATCCGCGCGTGCAGCTCGATGCCAATGGCGAGGCGCGCATCACGGTGCCGCTGAATGACGTGCTGAGCAGCTTCCGCATAGTGGCCGTGGCGACCAGCGGCCAGGACCTGTTCGGCACCGGCGATACCAGCATCCGCACCACGCAGGATCTGCAGATTGTCAGCGGCCTGCCGCCGCTGGTGCGCGAAGGCGACCAGTACCGTGCCCAGGTCACGCTGCGCAACACCACGCAAAAAGCGATGCGCGTGGAACTCACGCCCAAGGCGACGCTGCTGAACCTGAAACCGCAGACCGTGGACATTCCGGCGGAAGGTGCGCAGGAGGTGGCCTGGGAGGTCAGCATTCCGGCGCAGGCCATCGGTGAGGCACTGCAGGAAATCGTCTGGGAGATCAGCGCCGCCGACCAGGCGGGCAGCCAGGCGAGCGATGCCTTGCGCGTCAGCCAGCGCCTGCTGCCGGCCGTGCCGCTGACGGTGCAGCAAGGCCTGCTGGAGCAGGTCAATGGCCAGGAGATCGCGCTGTCCACGCCGCCCAACAGCCTGGGCAGCGCTGATGTGGCGCGCGGTGGCGTGCAGGTCACGCTGCAGGCCTCGCTCGCCGACGGCCTGCCGGGCGTGCGCGACTGGTTCTCGCAGTATCCCTACACCTGCCTGGAACAGCGCAGCAGCCGTGCCATCGGCATGCAGGATCGCCCGCAGTGGCAGGCGATCCTGAACGAGCTGCCCAGCCATCTCGACAGTGATGGCCTCGCCAGCTACTTCCCGCCGCAACAGGGGGGCCGTTCGCGCGGCAGCGATACGCTGACCGCCTACCTGCTGGCCAGCGCCCATGAAGCCGGCCAGCTCGATCCGGCCTGGCGCCTGCCCGATGCCAGCCGCGATGCCATGCTGTCCGGCCTGACGGCGTTTGTCGAAGGCCGTATCGAACGTGATTTCTGGAGCCCGGTGAAGGACCGCGACATGCGCAAGCTGGCCGCAATCGAAGCGCTGTCGCGCTACGGCAAGGCACGCCCGGAGATGCTGGGCAGCATCGCGCTGACACCGGAGCAGTGGCCGACGCACAGCGTGATCGACTGGCTCAACATCCTGCAGCGCCTGCCGGCGATCGCTGAGCGCGATCGCCTGCGCGACGAGGCACAGCAACTGCTGCGCACACGCCTGAACTACCAGGGCACGCGCCTGTCCTTCAGCAACGAGCAGGACGACTACTGGTGGTGGCTGATGCAGAACGCCGATACCAATAGTGCGCGCCTGATCCTGGCGGTGCTGGAACTGCCGGGCTGGCAGGACGACTTGCCGGCGCTGGTCAGCGGCTTTATCGCGCGCCAGCAGCACGGTGCCTGGAGCACCACCACCGCCAACCTGTGGGGTGGCCTGGCGCTGCAGCGGTTTGCCGCCAAGCGCGAAAAGGCCGAGGTCAGCGGCCAGACCCTGATCCGGCTGGACCAGCAGAGCCGCAGCATCGACTGGCGCAAGGTGACACGCGTGGCACCGGACGCGCCGGCGGCGGAACTGCCGGCTTACGGCGCACCGCCAGCCGCACACATGTACACCAACAACCTGGCCTTCCTGCCCTGGCAGACAGCTCCCGGCGGTACGGCACGCCTGCGCCTGCAACAGCAAGGCAGCGGCCAGCCCTGGGCCACGGTGCAGGCGCTGGCTGCGGTCCCGGTGACGGCGCCGCAATCGGCCGGCTACACCGTGCGCAAGACCATCACGCCGGTGCAGCAAACCGTGGCCGGCAAGCACAGCCGTGGCGATATCTGGCGCGTGAAGCTGGAGATCAACGCCGCCAGCGACATGACCTGGGTGGTGGTGAGCGATCCGGTGCCGGCCGGTGCCACCCTGCTCGGCAGCGGGCTCGGCGGTGACTCAGCCATCGCCACGCAAGGCGAGCGCTCGGCCGGCAACGGCTGGCTGGCCTATGTGGAACGCGGCTTCGAAGCCTGGCGCGCCTATTACGAGTTCCTGCCGCGCGGCACCAGCAGCATCGAATACACCGTGCGCCTGAACAGCGCCGGCAGTTTCGGCCTGCCCGCCACCCGCGTGCAGGGGCTGTACGCGCCCGAGGTATTTGGCGTTACGCCGAACGCCCGCATCACGGTGGAGCCGGCGCCCTGATGCCAGCCCGCCTGCCGCGCTTGCTGCGTCACGCCCTGCTTGGCAGCCTGCTGGCCGCCAGCCTGGCGCTGCCGGCGCAGGCGGTGCCGACGTTTGACGCGGTGCGCCAGGCCTACGCTTCGTCAGAATCGCTGCTGCTGGACCGCCAGGGCGAGCCGCTGCACCGTCTGCGCACCAACCCGCAACTGCGGCGCGGTGCCTGGATCGCGCTGGCCGATGTGTCACCCGCGCTGCGCAGCGCCATGCTGATCAGCGAGGACAAGCGTTTCTACCAGCACGGCGGCATCGACTGGCGTGCCGTGGGTGCAGCGGCCTGGAGCAACCTCTGGAACGAGCGCACTCGTGGTGCCTCCACCATCAGCATGCAGCTGGCTGGCCTGATCGATGCCGACGGCCTGCCCGGCCGGCGCCGCAGCATCGTGCAGAAAGTCGGCCAGGCCGCCACCGCGCAATGGCTGGATGGCAGCTGGCGCAAGGACGAGATCCTCGAGGCCTATCTGAACCTGGTACCGTTCCGCGGCGAGCTGGTCGGCATCGATGCACTCAGCCGCACCCTGTTCGGCAAGGCCGCGCACGGCCTGGATGAGCGCGAGGCCGCCATCACCGCGGCGCTGGTGCGCGCCCCCAATGCCTCGCCTCAGCAGGTCGGCCAGCGCGCCTGCGGCATCCTGGCGCAGCTGCGTGGCACCGGCACCTCGGAGATGCTGTGCGACAGCCTGGGCCTATACGCTACCGGCGTGCTGCTGCGCCGCCCGTGGGCGCCGAGCGATGGCGCCGCGCCGCATCTGGCGCAGCGGCTGCTGAGCGGCCAGGACGGCGGCAGCACGCTGCGCAGCACCCTGTCCGGCCCGCTGCAGCGCCAGGCCAATGCCCTGCTGCAACGCCAGCTGCACGAGCTGCAGACGCGCAATGTGCGCGATGGTGCCGTGCTGGTGCTGGACAACACCAGCGGCGACGTGCTGGCCTGGGTCGGCGCCTCGGCCGATACCAGCCGTAGCCCGCAGGTGGACGGCGTGCTGGCGCGGCGCCAGCCCGGCTCCACGCTCAAGCCCTTTCTCTACGGCCAGGCGTTGGCCGAATCGCGCCTGACCGCCGCCTCGCTGCTGGACGATTCACCGGCGGCGATCCCGACGCAGAGCGGCCTTTATATCCCGCAGAACTACGACCGCCACTTCAAGGGCTGGACCTCGTTGCGCATGGCGCTGGGCAACTCCTACAACGTGCCGGCCGTGCGTACCATCGGCATGGTCGGCGTCAACCCGTTTGCGCAGCAGCTGCAGCAGTTTGGCATCCGGCTCGATCGCACTGGCGACTACTACGGCTACAGCCTGGCGCTCGGCAGCCCGGAAATGAGCCTGCTGGAACTGACCAACGCCTACCGCGCCCTGGCCAATGGCGGCCGCTGGACGCCGGTGCGCACGCGGTTGGACGAGGCGATCCCGGCCACGGCGCAACGCCAGGCGCTGGATGCACGCGCCAGCTACCTCATCGGCGACATCCTGTCCGACAACCATGCGCGCCTGACCACCTTCGGCATCAACAGCGTGCTGCGCACACGCTTCTGGAGCGCGGTCAAGACCGGCACCAGCAAGGACATGCGCGACAACTGGGCGATCGGCTGGAGCGAACGCTATACCGTGGGCGTCTGGATCGGCAATGCCGAAGGCGATGCGATGTGGGATGTCAGCGGCACCAGCGGCGCGGCCCCGATCTGGGCCGAGCTGATGCAGGTACTGCATGCCGAGCTGCCCAGCCGCGCACCGACACCGCCACGCGGCCTGCTGCGCCAGCCGGTACGCTTTGGCCCGGGTGACGATGGCCAGCCGCTGGAGGCGGCACGCAGCGAGTGGTTCATCACCGGCACGCAGCAGGCGCTTTTTGCCCTGCCGAACCAGCCCGCATCCCGCCAGCTGTCGCCGCGCATCGACAGCCCGGCCGACGGCACGATTCTGGCGCTGGACCCGGATATCCCGCCGCAGCGCCAGCGCCTGCAACTGCGCACGCGCCTGGCGCAAGCCCAGTGGTGGATCGACGGCAAGCAGGTCGGCCAGGGCCCGCAGGCCGGCTGGCTGCCCTGGCCGGGCCGCCACGTGATCCAGCTGCGCCAGCCGGATGGTCGTGTGATCGATCAGGTGCAGATCGAGGTGCGTGGCGCCGGCGTGGTGGCACAAAACCGGTAAAACCCGCTGCCGGCCAGGCCGCAGAATCGCGTAATATGCCCGCTTTGCCAGCCACAAGCCGATGCTTTTCAGGAGCACACCATGCCCACCATCACCTGTATCGAAGACCTGCGCCAGCTGGCGCAAGCACGTGTGCCGCGCATGTTCTACGACTATGCCGATGCCGGCTCGTACACCGAAGGCACCTACCGCGCCAACGAAGACGATTTTCGCCGCATCCAGTTCCGCCAGCGCGTCGCGGTGAACCTGGAAAACCGCAGCACCAGCGCGCCACTGCTGGGCCAGGATTACCGCATGCCGGTGTATCTGGCCCCCACCGGCCTGACCGGCATGCAGCATGCCGATGGCGAGATGCTGGCGGCGCGTGCCGCCAAGGCCTTTGGCGTGCCCTTCACCCTGTCCACCATGAGCATCTGCTCGATCGAGGACGTGGCCGAGGCCACTGGTGGCCATCCGTTCTGGTTCCAGCTCTACGTGATGCGTGATCGCGATTTCATGATCCGGCTGATCGATCGCGCCCGCGCCGCCAACTGCTCGGCGCTGGTGCTGACGCTGGACCTGCAGGTGCTGGGCCAGCGCCACAAGGACATCAAGAACGGCCTGAGCACGCCCCCAAAGCCGACCCTTGCCAACCTGATCAATCTCGCGACCAAGCCGCGCTGGTGCCTGGGCATGCTGGGCACGAAACGCCGCACCTTCCGCAACATCGTCGGCCACGCCAGCAGCGTCAGCGATGTCAGCTCGCTCTCGACCTGGACCGCCGAGCAGTTCGACCCGACACTGAGCTGGGACGATGTGGCCGAGATCAAGCGCTACTGGGGCGGCAAGCTGATCGTCAAGGGCATCATGGAGCCGGAAGATGCGCGGCTGGCAGTGCAGCACGGCGCCGATGCCATCGTCGTCAGCAACCACGGCGGCCGCCAGCTCGATGGCGCACCGAGCTCGATCCAGGCACTGCCGACGATTGTCGAGGCGGTCGGTGACCAGGTTGAAGTGCACATGGACGGCGGCGTGCGCAGCGGCCAGGACGTGCTCAAGGCCTGGGCACTGGGTGCGCGCGGCATTTCCATTGGCCGCGCCTTCCTCTACGGTCTGGGCGCCATGGGCGAGGCTGGTGTCAGCAAGACGCTGGACATCATCCACAAGGAACTGGACATCAGCATGGCCTTCTGCGGCCATACGCAGCTGCGCGATGTCACGCGCGATATCCTGATTCCGGGCAGCTACCCGCTGCCGCGCTGAGGCCGCAGGCGTTACCAAGTGCAAGAGCGGCCCGCTGCGGCCGCGCGGTCATCGCAAAGCCGGGCGGCTGAGGCACAATAGGCAGATACGCGCTGCCGCTGTCCGGCAGCCGGTTTGCTACAGATTTGCACGATACCCACATGAAGTCTTCCATCCCTTCCCGCCTGCATTCCGGCCTGTGGCTGGCCGCTTCTGCCCTGGCCCTGGCGGCCTGCACCAATGTCTACTACCCGCCCGCCACTGGCGGCGCTCCGGTGGTGGATGCCAGCGTTGGCAGCGGCACGCTGCCGGCCAGCAATGGCACGGCGCCCGCCCAGACGGCGGTACCGTCAGCGCCGGTGGCCAGCGATGCCCCGCTGCAGGGCCTGCACCTGCAGGCTGGCACCTTCTCCAGCCACGAGAATGCCGACCGCATGGCCAACACCATCCGCAACAAGGTGCCCAGCCTGTCGGCCAAGGTGCATGTGGCGCCGCGCAACAACAACTGGCGCGTGCTGATCGGCCCGTTTGCCAGCGAGCAGGAGCGCATGGAAGCCGGCGGCTACATCCGCACCGAAACCGGTAGCGAAGTCGTCAACGCCGCCCCCTGACCGCATCCCCGAGGTGAGTACGGAGAGCACTCCGTCCCCGTCCCGCAACCGGCGCATCGCGCATCTGGACATGGATGCGTTCTTTGCCTCGGTCGAGCTGCTGCGCTACCCACAGTTGCGCGACTTGCCGGTCGTCATCGGCGGCAGCCGCCACAACCCGAACCACCCGCTGCAGCTGGCCTGGGCCGGCCGGCTGCACGAGATTCCACTGGAACAGTTCCCGCGTCTGCGCAGCTATGTCGGGCGCGGTGTCATCACCACCGCCACCTACCCGGCACGCCAGTTTGGCGTCGGTTCGGCCATGGGCCTGATGAAGGCGGCGCGGCTCTGTCCGGACGCGATCCTGCTTCCCGCCGACTTTGAGCGCTACCGGGATTTTTCACGGCGCTTCAAGGCCGTCATCACCGGCATCGCCCCGGTGATGCAGAACCGCGGTATTGACGAGGTCTATATCGATTTCACCGAGGTGCCGGATGGCCAGCTGGACGGCGGCCGCGTGCTGGCCGAGCGCATCCGGCACGGCATCCTGGACGCCACCGGCCTGACCTGCTCGGTCGGTGTGGCGCCGAACAAGCTGCTGGCCAAGATGGCCAGCGAGTTCAACAAGCCTAATGGCATCAGCATCGTGCAGACACATGATCTGCAGCCGCTGATCTGGCCGCTGCCCTGCCGCAAGATCAAGGGCATTGGCCCCAAGTCCGGCGCCAAACTGGAAAAACTCGGCATCCGCACCATTGGCGAGCTGGCCGCCCAGGATCCGCTCTGGCTGATGCAGCAGTTTGGCAAGAGCTACGGCCACTGGCTGCACGAATCGGCCTGGGGCCGTGACGACAGCCCGGTGGTGACGCACAGCGAACCGGTCAGCATCAGCCGCGAAACCACCTTTGTGCGCGACCTGCACGCGGTGCATGACAAGGCCGAACTGGGGCAGATCTTCACCCGGCTGAGCCAGCAGGTGGCGGCCGACCTGCAGCGCAAGGGCTATGTGGCGCGCACCTTTGGCATCAAGCTGCGCTATACCGATTTCCGCATCGCCACGCGCGACCAGACGGTGGACCACTACACCGCCGATGCAGTCGAGATCCGGCGCCACGCCGGCCAGTGCCTGAAACGCGTGGACCTGACGCGCCATTTCCGCCTGCTGGGCGTGCGCGCCAGCAACCTGCTGCCATTGGCCGAGTGGGAAGCCGACCCGCATGCCGGCCTGGCGGCGGATGACGGCATGACGCTGAGCCTGTTCTGAGGCGACACCGCGTTGTTTTTACGCAGAAAAACCCTGCTCGCATCGCGTGATGAATGAAAATCATTGTCATTCACGTTATATACTGGCATCCGTCCGGCAGCTCCTGCGAGCTGCCTTTTTCTGACCGGAGACCTTGCTTCCATGTCCACATCGCCCTCTTCCCGTACCCAGCTGGCCCTGACCGGCATCGCCCTGGCAGCCAGCATGCTGGCTGCTCCTGCTGCCTACGCCCAGGCCAAGGAGCTGAACATCTACTCGGCACGTCACTACCAGACCGACCAGCAGCTGTACGACGGTTTTGCCAAGGCGCACAACGTCAAGATCAACCGCGTGGACAGCGACGATGCCGGCGTGATGCAGCGACTGCGCGCCGAGGGTGCCTCCTCCCCCGCTGACGTGGTGCTGATGGTGGATGCGGCACGCCTGTCGATGGCCGACAACGCCGGCCTGTTTGCCCCGATCAAGTCCAGCGCGCTGGAAAAAGCCGTGCCGGTGCAGTACCGCGCTGCGGCCACGGCTGACGGCACCACCTGGTTCGGTTTCTCGACCCGCGCCCGCCTGATCGTCTACAACAAGGCCCAGGTCAAGCGTGCCGATGTCGATACCTACGAAGAGCTGGCCGATGCCAAGAACAAGGGCAAGGTCTGCACGCGCAGCGGTTCGCACCCGTACAACCTGAGCCTGTTCAGCGTGATGTACGAGCACATGGGCGAAGCCGCCACGCAGAACTACCTGCAGGGCATGGTCAACAACATGGCACGCAGCCCCAAGGGCGGTGATACCGACCAGATCAAGGCGGTCGCCAGCGGCGAATGCGGCGTGGCGCTGACCAACTCCTACTACCTGGCGCGCATGATGCGCTCCGGCAACCCGGCCGACCGCTCCGTGATCGAGAAGGTCGGTGTCGTGTTCCCCAACCAGACGACCTGGGGCACGCACATGAACATCGCCGGTGGTGCCGTCGCCAAGCACTCCAAGAACAAGCAGCTGGCACAGCAGTTCCTGGAATACCTGGCCAGCGCCAAGGCGCAGGACTACTTTGCCAACGGCAACAACGAATGGCCGGTGGTCCAGGGCGTGTCGCTGCCCAACCCGGCCCTGCGCGCCATGACCGGCAGCAAGAAATTCAAGTCCGAAACGATTCCGGTCGCCGTGGTCGGCAAGCACCAGACGCGCGTGCAGCAGCTGCTGGACCGCGTGGGCTACAAGTAATCTGGACGGGCAGCGATTCCAGCTGCCCGCTGGACCGAGTGTCCTTGGGCGTCGCTTGCGGCGCCCTTTTTTGCGTCCGGCCCTAGCTGGCGAAACACCGGGCTGGTGACAAGACTGTCATGGAAGAAGGCATCCCGTACCAGCGCGAAACGCTGTAGGCGGTCACCCCGAAAAGCTAATGCTGCCATGCAGCAATCGGCATTTTGCGGTCTAATATTTACTTTGCAGCCCGCAGCTCCATGCCGGGCTGGCTCCCATAGCTGAAAGGATTCCCGCATGTTCCCCACCTGGGCATGGATAGTCACGATCGTCCTGATCGGCGGCCTGTTCCTGTACGACTACTTCTTCCACGTACGCGTGGCCCACACCCCCACGCTGCGGGAATCGACCAAGTGGTCGATCCTGTTCGTGGCGATTGCCCTGCTGTTTGGCGTGTTCGTCTGGGCCGTCTTTGGCCACCAGCGCGGCGTCGAGTACTTTGCCGGCTACATCACCGAAAAAGCCCTGAGCGTGGACAACCTGTTCGTGTTCCTGATCATCATGGCGGGCTTCAAGGTGCCACACGCCTACCAGCAGAAAGTGCTGCTGTTCGGCATCCTGTTCTCGATCTTTGCGCGTGCCGCCTTCATCCTGGTCGGTGCCGCGCTGCTGAACTCCTTTGCCTGGATGTTCTACATCTTCGGTGGCCTGCTACTGATGCTGGCAGGCAAGCAGCTCGCCCCGGAGAAGGAAGAGGAAAGCCTGGATCAGAACGTCGTCGTGCGCGTCACGCGCAAGCTGTTCCACACCACCGACTACTACGATCGCGACAAGCTGTTCACGATCCAGAACGGCAAACGTGCCCTGACGCCGATGCTGCTGGTGATGGTGGTCATTGGCGCCACCGACATCCTGTTCGCGCTGGACTCAATCCCGGCCATCTTCGGCCTGACCGACAGCGCCTTCATCGTGTTCACCGCCAACGCCTTCTCGCTGATGGGCCTGCGCCAGCTCTACTTCCTGATCGACGGCCTGCTGGAACGCCTGGTCTACCTGAAGTACGGCCTGGCCATCATCCTGGCCTTCATCGGTGCCAAGCTGATCCTGCACGCGCTGCATGAAAACAACGTGCCGTTCATCAACGACGGCAACCCGGTCAGCGTGATCGAGGTCACCACCGGCCAGTCGCTGATCGTGATCTGCGTGATCCTGGTGATTACCGTGATCGCCTCGCTGATGTCGCAAAAAGGCAAGATCCTGACCGTGATCTCCAGCGTGCGCCGCCACGCCAAGCAGTACTTAGACATGGACTACGAAGCCGATCCGACCTTGCGCGAAGTGAACTACCTGCAGCTGCTGGAAGAAGAACAGGCGCTGATGGCGATTCCGGAAGAGTACAAGCACCTGCTGCAGGACGAGCAGAAGCTGCTGGACCTGCTGGACGAGGCCCACCAGATGCACGACACCTACATGGCCCAGAACCAGACGCGCTACCCGAATGGTGATGCGACGGCCAGCAAGCCGCGCCTCGATACCGCCAGCTACCGCCCGGTCAACGGCGAGAACGGCGAGGACAAGTAAGCCACCGCAGCATGGGCGGCAGCACCGCCCTGCTCCACAAGGCATCCAGCCCCGCAGCAACCGCTGCGGGGCTTTTTTACATGGCATACCGGCATGAATCGCCCAAGGGCGAACTGTGGCCGGATGGGGTACAGCGGCTCTCCCGTGGTTCAGCGCATAAATCGAGGCGACATGGAACGGGGCGCTGTTCAGTGCGGCAAGCGATCCGATCGCTGGTTTCGCCCCTTTGCTGTCATGGCCACGAACTGGGCGACTGGCCGGACTCGCTCGCAATCCCGGCCTTGGCAACCTTCGCAGCCTCTTCAATCAACCACTGCTTGACTCGCATGGCTGCCTGGCCAGGTATTGTCTTGCTTGGGTGAACTACGTAGTAGCCATTTTCAAGTTTGAGGCAGCAGTCAAACGGCTCAATCAAGGCCCGACTGGCAACCTCTGCCTCGGTGAGGTAAGGACTGGCCAGCACTACGCCGTGACCCCGCTTGGCCGCCTCTATAGCCAGCAGTGACTGATCAAAGTGCATGCGAGGAATCCTCGCGATGTCTTCACCATCCAGTTGGCTGAACTGCCTGAACCATCGTTCCCTGAACCGCCCCGGATTTTGAGGAGGCCGATTGGTTTAAGTTGACACCTCTTCCAAGGTGTTGCTGGCGGCGAGTTGCCTCCAGTAGTGTGCCTCAGCTTCTGCCGGAGGAATACCCCCAATCGGCGTGAGCACTCGGACGTGGTTGAACCAATGCACCCATTGCAGGGTGGCCAGTTCCACGGATTCCCTGGTCTTCCAGGGGCCCCGGCGGTGAATCAGCTCGGCCTTGTACAGCCCGTTGACGGTCTCGGCCAGCGCGTTGTCGTAGCTGTCGCCACGGCTGCCTACGGACGGCTGGATGCCCGCCTGGTCCAGACGCTCGGTGTAGCGGATGCTGACGTACTGACTGCCCCTGTCGCTGTGGTGCGTCAAGGCATGGGCCGCCGGCTGGCGTTCGTACAAGGCTTGCTCCAGCGCATCGAGCACAAAATCCGTGTGCATGCTGCGGCTGACCCGCCAGCCCACGATGCGCCGGGCGTACACGTCAATGACAAAGGCGACATACAGCCAGCCCTGCCAGGTCGAAACGTACGTGAAATCCGACACCCACAACTCGTTGGGGCGGCTGGCCTTGAACTGGCGTTTGACGTGGTCCAGCGGACACGGTGCTGACGTATCCGGCATCGTCGTGCGCACCGTCTTGCCACGGCGCACTCCTTGCAATCCCATCTCGCGCATCAGTCGCTCGACAGTACAGCGCGCCACCCGGATGCCTTCGCGATTGAGCTGCAGCCAGACCTTGTCGGCGCCATAGACCTGCCAGTTGGCATGCCACACGCGCTGGACATCTGCCTTCAAATGGTCGTCACGCTGCGCACGCGCACTGCGCAGTTGCGGGTTGCGCTGGCGAGCAGCATGGCGCCAGTAGCACGAAGGGGCCATCTGCAGCACCCGGCAGATGGGCTCGACCCCGTAATCATCGCGATGGCGATCGATGTAGGCCTTCACGACTTGAGCCGGCGGTCGAGCTCCGCCTGGGCAAAAAACGCGCTGGCCGTCTTCAGGATGTCATTGGCCCGGCGCAGTTCCTTGACCTCGCGTTCCAGCTCCTTGATCCGCTGCGCATCTGCTGTGGTGGTGCCGGCACGCAGGCCAGCGTCGATCTCGGCTTTCTTGACCCATTCAAGCAAGGTATAGGGTACGCAGCCGATCTTGGGGGCAATCGACTCGACCGCCGCCCACAGTGAAGCGTAGTCGGCTCGGTGCTCCTGCACCATGCGAACGGCGCGCTGGCGAACTTCCGGGGAAAACTTGTTGGACTTGTTCATGGCTCCATCTTCTCAAGAGTTGAGCTCTCCTCAAAATCCGGGGCGGTTCA
>NZ_JAZDCI010000020.1:0-15545 GCF_036312245.1 Brachymonas sp. J145
TGAACCGCCCCGGATTTTGAGGAGAGCTCAACTCTTGAGAAGATGGAGCCATGAACAAGTCCAACAAGTTTTCCCCGGAAGTTCGCCAGCGCGCCGTTCGCATGGTGCAGGAGCACCGAGCCGACTACGCTTCACTGTGGGCGGCGGTCGAGTCGATTGCCCCCAAGATCGGCTGCGTACCCTATACCTTGCTTGAATGGGTCAAGAAAGCCGAGATCGACGCTGGCCTGCGTGCCGGCACCACCACAGCAGATGCGCAGCGGATCAAGGAGCTGGAACGCGAGGTCAAGGAACTGCGCCGGGCCAATGACATCCTGAAGACGGCCAGCGCGTTTTTTGCCCAGGCGGAGCTCGACCGCCGGCTCAAGTCGTGAAGGCCTACATCGATCGCCATCGCGATGATTACGGGGTCGAGCCCATCTGCCGGGTGCTGCAGATGGCCCCTTCGTGCTACTGGCGCCATGCTGCTCGCCAGCGCAACCCGCAACTGCGCAGTGCGCGTGCGCAGCGTGACGACCATTTGAAGGCAGATGTCCAGCGCGTGTGGCATGCCAACTGGCAGGTCTATGGCGCCGACAAGGTCTGGCTGCAGCTCAATCGCGAAGGCATCCGGGTGGCGCGCTGTACTGTCGAGCGACTGATGCGCGAGATGGGATTGCAAGGAGTGCGCCGTGGCAAGACGGTGCGCACGACGATGCCGGATACGTCAGCACCGTGTCCGCTGGACCACGTCAAACGCCAGTTCAAGGCCAGCCGCCCCAACGAGTTGTGGGTGTCGGATTTCACGTACGTTTCGACCTGGCAGGGCTGGCTGTATGTCGCCTTTGTCATTGACGTGTACGCCCGGCGCATCGTGGGCTGGCGGGTCAGCCGCAGCATGCACACGGATTTTGTGCTCGATGCGCTGGAGCAAGCCTTGTACGAACGCCAGCCGGCGGCCCATGCCTTGACGCACCACAGCGACAGGGGCAGTCAGTACGTCAGCATCCGCTACACCGAGCGTCTGGACCAGGCGGGCATCCAGCCGTCCGTAGGCAGCCGTGGCGACAGCTACGACAACGCGCTGGCCGAGACCGTCAACGGGCTGTACAAGGCCGAGCTGATTCACCGCCGGGGCCCCTGGAAGACCAGGGAATCCGTGGAACTGGCCACCCTGCAATGGGTGCATTGGTTCAACCACGTCCGAGTGCTCACGCCGATTGGGGGTATTCCTCCGGCAGAAGCTGAGGCACACTACTGGAGGCAACTCGCCGCCAGCAACACCTTGGAAGAGGTGTCAACTTAAACCAATCGGCCTCCTCAAAATCCGGGGCGGTTCATTTCGCTTCTGACGCGACAGATGACAGATGCTTGTAGGGAGACAACGATGCTACGTGTGACCTTCGAGGATGGTTCCGTGATTGAGTACCGGGACGGCGAGGTGATCGAGATAGAGAGCCATCCACCCCGAGACACCCCGGCGGCGGATTGGGTGCGCACCCGCGAGTACCCGCCAGAATACCGGCGGGCGACTCCGATGAGCATCAACGTGCTGACGGTCGGGAAGCGTGTTTATACCGGCAGCGGCTTCGTCAAGGTCAAGAACATTGAGCACGTCTGAGGTCCCGGCGAGCACGCCCAGTAACAGCAACGGAATCGCTCCGCTAGACCCCCAGCTCACGGGCAACGTGGGGCTGTACTACTGCTGCTACCGGCTTTCCCTTCTCGGGTGGAACGTCATGCCTACCGCACGCAACGCCCGGGGAGTGGACATCATTGCCTACAGCCGGGACGCCTCCCGCTTCGTCGGGGTACAAGTCAAGGCCCTGAGCAAGCGCAACCCGGTTCCCCTCGGGGGAACGCTGGACAAGATCATGGGGGATTTCTGGGTGATCGTGAACAAGGTCGCCACGCCTGCGCCTTCGGCTTTTGTCCTCCTCCCCTCGGAGGTCCGGGAACTCGCCCACCGGGGCGAGAAGGACGGGCGGGTGTCCTACTGGTTGCAACCCGGGGACTATGAGCAGGAGCCGTTCCGCGAAGCGTGGGACCGGATAGGCCACGGGGGCGTCTGACCGCTCAGACGTACACCACCCGCTCCCCGGTGTCGGGGAGGCGCGGTGGCTGTCCGCCGAAGTCGCCCACGGATACCTGCCCAGAGGAGGCCCCGGCGAGCAGATACGAAGTGGCGTCCAAAGCGTGGTCCACGGCCCGTGTATCAACGTCCTCCGGGGTGCGCGGATCGCGGGGCAGCGCCGGAACGGTTTGCAACCAGAACCGGCAGCGCGAGGTGACAAAGAACTCGCCATTCACCATCAACTGCTTGAGGGCTTCAAATCGAGGCACACGCGGCCCCTTCCGGGCAGGCGTGACCCTGACCCCGGCCTCCCGGAATAGGTCGCTGATGCTGGCCTCCGCTCGCCCAGCGGTCCGGGCTTCGGCAGCGGAGTCGATGACCCCCCGGGCGCGGACCCCGTTCCGGGCGCACATGGTGTGGATCGCGGGCGCAATCTGTCCGGGCGTCCGGCCCGTTCCCCGGCTGATGTTTCGGGGGTCAAATTCCGCGTGTTCGTCATACAAGACCCACGCCCCCTTCCTCATCACCCGGTCATCAGGCAAGCGCACGTCATAGGCGAGCTGTCCGCCCAGCATTGCGACCATCGGAGCGGCGGAGCCCCAGTCAATCCCGAGCTTCAACGAGGCCAGCAGGTGCGGCGGCAGGTCGTGATGGTCGATGACCATTTGATCGGCCCGCCACGTCCCGGCGAAGAAGTCCCCGGTGATCGCGGACCAGTCGCCCGTCCGCATCGCCCGGTACAGCGCCGGGTCCGTATGGCGCAACACCTCGAAGTTCCGCCGGTAGGCGTCCGGGAGGTGAGGGTTGTCGTCAAGGACGCTGGGGCAATACACCCAAGTGTTCCCCCCGAACTCAAACGGCACGAAGGGATCACGGGCAGTCACGTAGCGTTCAGCGAGGGCGGAGTGATTCGCCCCGCCCGGGTTACCGGCCAGGATCATGCGAAGCGGGACGCCCGGGGCGCGAAGCGATAGCCCGAGCTGGTCAATCACTTCCATTCCCGGACCTTCGCCCGCTTCATCTACTGCGATGAGGGAGAAGTTCATGCCCTGCGCCACGTCACTGATGGAGCTGGACGATTCGCAATGCGTGAGCTGGATCGTCCCGCCGTTGGGCAGTCGGAAGATCGCATCATTTTGGTTGAACTGGACCCCCGGCCCAAAGGCAGACCGGAGCAGCGCCCGGAGTTCCTCCGCGAACTGAAGGAGGGACTTCAAGCGGCGGCGCGTCACGAGGACCCGGGCGCGGGCTTTGTATTGCTGGACGTGCCGAAGGATGAGGAGCTGCAAGGCAAACGACTTGCCCCCGCCCCGGCCTCCGCCCAAGAACAGGAAGTGATCCTCTGGCACCATGAGCACCTGACTCTGGAACGGGGTCGGGCGGATTGTTTGAGTCACGCTGGACACTGGTATTTCCTCCATCTACCTACCGGACTGCGCCGGAGCACGTCCAACCCTTCGCGGTGTGGCACTTGCCTTTGACGAGGTCATGCAAGGCCCCGGGGTTGATTATCTTTGGGAATGCCGCCTCGAACTCGCAGCGAGTCCCGATGAACTCCTGCCCCTCGGGCGACATGAAACGGTAGCGCGTGGGGTCCCGGTGTCGATTCACGGGGACCCCTCGCTTGGTTGTCTTGACCGGGAGGGGAGCGAGCACGGCGGGCGGGTCCTCATCATCGGACTCGAACGGGTCCCGGCCCGATGGTTTCGGCAGCGGCAGGCTATCGAACCACGGGAGCAAGTCAGGCCGGAAGATCGCCATGAAAAAGCGGTCCCACTCTCTCCCTGTCATGTCAGCGACCTTTGCGCGGCTTTGCGTTCGGACGGGGAGCCGGAGGCACGAAGCCCCGGAGCGGCTGCGCGGCGGTCTTGAGTTCGGCCACCCGGGCATTCCGTACTTGTTGGGCTTGGGCGTGGATCGCCTTCGCCTTGGTTACGTTGTGCTGTGCCATGGTCATTCCTCCTCGCCTTCGGCTTCGGCCATCGCCTTCTGCGACAAGGCCAGCGAGAGGTTCATCAGCGGATCAGCCTGACCCCGGACAAATTCACGGTCAGCGGCCAGCGCGGACTTGAAGGAGAGTTGGACGCCTTCCAGCTTCGTGTTCACGCGGTCCCAAATCGGCCCAATCACACGCTCCGCGAAGGCCTGCACGGTGAAGGGGCGGCGGTCCTTCGGGCGACGGTCAACAACCGTGGCGATAGCGGAGGCCAGAACGAGGTCCCCGGTCATGATCGCCTGACGGGCGGCGGTTTCCATCTCCACCGGGCCAGCGCCGTCGAGTTGTTGCATGTATTGGGTGCGCTTCGGATCGCCCAAGGCTACGCGGCCCAGCAGCATTGCGGGGGTCATGCAGATGGCTTGAATGGCGGCGGCTTCGTCGGCGTAACCCTTGAGGGCTTTCAGCATCGCGGAGCGTTCGGCCTCGGAGCTGGCAACGAGGTTGCGGCGGAGTTCGTTGATCTTGTTGGCCGCTGCCTTCTTGGCGAACTGCCGAGCGGCGGCGCGGTCCTCGGTGGCGGAGGACGCAATCAGGTTTTCGGCTTCCCGGGAGTAGCCGTCACGGGCTTCGGAGAAGGTGGCTTGCAGCTTCTCGATCTTGCGGGAAAAGGCGGTGGCGGTTTCGGTGGCGCGGTCGCTGAGTTGCTGGGCGCGGTCTTCCGATACGTTCACGCCTGCGGGAACGGTGTTGAAGTCGATGGTTGCCATGTCGGGGCTCCTGTTCAGTTATCACAACCGGGAGGGCCACCACTACACGTAACCGGCGGGGCTCATCCCATCCAATGCGCGGGCGCGAATACCCACACTGACAGAAAGGATAGGCCCCGACTCCAAGACAAGGGAATATCAACAAGAAAATAAATTACTTGTAGATCAACGCCTTGCTTTACTTTTTCGGGTATTTCGGCTTGCAGACAATAACCTTTTGGACAGGATCGTCCCGGCACTCCATCCGCTCGAATCGGTCCGCGTCCCGGCCCCCGGTTCCCTGCTCAAAGGGGGCGACTCGAACCGGGGGAGCGAGGCGCGGCGAGTAGGTGCCTACGCCTGCGCGGCGGATCGTCTCCTGGGCGGAGTATGGGGCGCGGTCTTCCGCTGCCGCCTGCGTGGAAAGCGCCAGCAGGACGGCCACGGCGGCGATGATGGGGCGCTCAATCCCGGGCTTCGTTGATGTTGATGACACGGCTGTACTCCTCCGGGGAAAGGGCGGCGGTAATCTGGATGAGGACGCGGGGCGCTTCTCCATTGCCGTCTCCCTTGTTGATTTGGAAGATGTTGGAGGCGAGCCATTCAGCGGCGCGGATGTCCCGCTCATTCTTCATTTTGTCTTTCATGAAGGCGACAATCTCCCCGGCTCCGTCTGCCCGCCCTTCCTCAAGGGCAAGGGCCAGCGGCGACAGCTCCCCGTCCTCGGTGTCCTCCTTGAGCCGTTTCCACTGGCTGGGGGATAGCCCAAGGGCGCGGCGGATTGTGTGTTCCCGGTTGCCCTCGGTGGCGAGCATCCGCACAAGTTCGAGCTGCCGGGGTTCGAGGTCGGGCAGCGCCAGTGCGCCCCCGGTCGGCTTCGTGGTTAATTGGTTGTCGGCGGGCATTCTTCGGCCTCCTTCTTGATGCGGTAGACAACGGACTTCGCCACCCCGGCGAGCCGCATGATTCGATTGATGGGGGTTCCTGCCTTGAGAAGGGCGGCAATGCGCTGCTCCTTCCCGGGGGTGACCTTCGGACGGCCCAAGGTCTTCCCCTGTTTCTTGGCGCGTTCGAGGCCCAACAAGGTCCGTTCCCGGATCAGCTCCCGCTCGAACTGGGCAAGGGACCCCATGATGTTGAACATGAGCTGACCGGCGGGGGTGGAGGTGTCCAGCGCGAGGTCACGCACGAACAGCCCAACCTTGAGGGCTTCGAGTTCCCCCACGGTGGTCACGAGGTGCGGCAGGCTCCGCCCAAGGCGGTCGAGTGCCGTGACCGCTACCATGTCCAGCTTGCCGAGCGTGGCAGCGCGCAGCATTTCGTCCAGCCCCGGGCGCTTGTCGCGGCCCTTCGTCCCGCTGATGCCTTGGTCGATGTACTCCCCGGCCACGGTGTGGCCCCGGCCTGCGGCCCAATCCCGAAGGGCCAGCAGTTGGTTTTCCGTGGTCTGGTCCTTGTTGGTGCTCACGCGAGCGTACAGGGCGACACGTGCCATGCTCAGGCCCCCTTCTTCAACAGGGCGGCGCGGGTAGCGTGAGGCGGGATCGCCTGCCCCTCCGGGACCACGAGGCGGAAACGCTCCGTGCCGCCCTCATCGAACGAGGAGCGGACCCCGTAGCCCTTGTTGCGCATGTCCCAGCCGAAGCCGGAGCGCACCGTGGGTTCTGTCCAAGGCTTCCCGCCCAAGGACAGCGCGGCGAGTAGCTGGGCCATCGTCACGCCTTCGGGGCGGGACAGCTCATCAACAAGAACGGCCTGCTTGGAACCGATCACGCACGGCAGGACCGGGGAGCCCTTCGGCTGCACGTTCGTTCCCCGGCGGGGGCAGGGTTGCTTCGCCTCGGGGGCGGGAGCTGGGCGGCGTGCTGCCTCCTGCTGCTTTTCTTTCCATGCCTGTACCTTCGTCCACGTCCGGCGGATCGCGTCCGCCTTTGTGCCGAAACGCTTGACCGGCTCGCAGCCCAAGGAGGCGGCGCAGTCGTTGTGCAGGGCGACCAGCTCCGGCCCGGTCATCGTGGAGAGGTCTTGTTCAGTGAGGGTCTGGCGGTTCATGGTGGGCTCCTTTTCGAGTTGGCACGGTTATTGCTATGCGCCCCGAAACTATAGCTGGAAGCAGTCGGAAAAGGAACCTTTGCCGACTTGCGAAAACGGCAGGGGTGGAATCTGTGGAAAAGCTGGGACTTACGGCGGGCGATTTCTGAGACGTTTTCCGACTTGTTGAATTGGGGCTCAGGGCGGCAGTGCGCGAGGTCTTCCGCTCAAGGGGGCGGGCAGGCGGTCTGGGCATCCGGTCCGGGCGGTCCGGGTAGCGGTCCGGGTAGCGGTCCGGGTAAAACCCCAGCCGCTACTGGGGCGGTCCGGGCGGTCTGGGTAAATCTCGAAAACTTTCTTATAGGGGGAGTCAGAGAGGTAAGGGGTATAGGGGGGTAGGTAGAAAATAGAAAACAATAGGCGAGTTACCCAGACCGCCCGGACCGCCCCCTTGAGCAACAGGCCAAAAGTCCATCAACGGGTGGAACTTACGTGCTCCCTTGAGCGGTCCGGGTTACCCGGACCGCTACCCAGACCGGGCTCAGAAACGACAACGGCGGAGTTGCCCCCGCCGTTCGTCTCGCGTGATTCGCCCCCTCGTTGTCAGAACGGCAGCCGCTGGCGCTCATCGTCCGGCTTGGTCAGTAGGCGAACTCCCCCGTAACTGGGAATGCGCTTGCCGTCCGCCCGTGGTTTCGTGAGCGTGATCTTTCCGTTGCCAGCCGCCATCAGATTCACGCCAAAATGAACCTTGTTGCCGGGATGAACGTTGTTGGCTTCACACCAGTTCAGCCAAGCGGAAAACAGGTCATCCTTCGGCGTGTTCGCCTCGGGGTCCAGTCGGCACCGCTCGCTGATGAACGCAGCCGCCGGGGAGGCCAGTTCCGCGAGGTCACGCACCGCTTCACGGGACGACTGGGGTGGCAGGAAGTAGCCACGCTCACGGAGACGGCGCCAGCCTTCCACGGCCCAATTCAGGATTCCCGGCAGCTCGCCCAACAGCTTGTTGGTCAGGCCCACGTCCTCCTCACCAAGAAAGCTCTTGGTCATGATCAGCGGCACGAAGCGATTGGCCAGTGCGCTGCTCGCGTCCGCGAACTTGGGCATGACGTTGGTCAAGATGAAGAAGCGAACCGCCAGCCGCCCGTCCCATGCCCTCTTGTATTTGCGGTTTGCCGTCACGGTGTCTTCCCCGCTGATACGCAGGAGGTTTTCAGCGACGGCGGCATGATCCGTCTTCGCGCCCAGCCGCACGTCCCCCATGAGCGCCAGTTGTTTGCCAATCAGGGGTTCAAGGCCGAAGGGATCGCTCAGGCTTGCCAGCGTGGGGGCGCAGACGTTCGGGCGTCCTACCAACTCCATCAGGACCCGGGCGATAGTTCCCTTGCCTGAGCGGGAAGGCCCTACCATCATGAAAATCTTCTGCTGGGACGTGTCGGGGATCAGCAGATAGCCGAAGACTTCCTGAAGCAACCCGATTGCCTCCGGCTCCTCGGACCAGATCGACTCAAGAAAGGCCAGCCAGCGAGCCGGAGCCGGGGCGGCGGCATCGTGGTTGAAGGTCAGCGCGTTGCGGGTGAAGAACCTCGGGGTGTTTTCGTGCAGCGCCCCGGTCGGCAGGTGCAGCAGGCCGTTACGGCAGGCGACCAGCTCATGGGCGGGCGGGCCTTCGCCATCCAGCCAGCAAGGCGGCGCGAAGGTATCCCGGGGGCGGTGCGCGATGGCTTGCAGCGCGTCCAGTACGTTCCCCACTTTGGCCTTGTTCGGGTTGAACGGGCGCGGCGGCTCTCCCTCTTTCCCCGGCGTCACGGCCTCATGCAGGAAGCCGTACAGCTCAGAGCGCACCGTGCGTTCCTCAATCTCGGTGTAGGCGGCTCCGTCATGCACCAGCCAATCGTCGTTGTACTGCATCAACGTGGGATGGTTGCGCCGGACGTACTCCCGGGCAGACAGCAGCGGCGTGTCCGGGTGAAGCATCGGAGGCAGCTCCCCGACTGTCTCCCGGGCGCGGGCAATCTGCTCAAGGGCGTACTTGGCCGGGTTCGGCTTGTCCTTGATGCTGGCGGCGATTTCGTTGGGGCCGGTGATGACCCGGAAAATCAGCTCATCATCCAAGCCAGCCCGTACAAGCTCGCAGCAGACAGCGAACAGGGCCTCACTCCTTGACGGATACTTTCCGGGTTCAATCGGGTCCGTGCCGGTTGCGATGCGGGCAAGGGTCGCGTCGTTGATGCGCTTGCCGTTCGCCTCCGCCCACTCCCGCAGCTCATCCACCCCCAGCCCTGTAGCGTTACCCACCCGGACCCCGGCGCGTGCCTTCCCGGTGGCAGGGCGTGCGCCGGTGCTGGCGGTCGGCTCCACCTTCGGGAACGATTCCGGCGCGTAGGTCGCCCCGGTCCATGAAATCAGGCGGGCGAGTTCAGGCGTGCGGCCTTTCGCTGCCTTCTTCTTGTTTGGGACATTGATGCTGCCGGGAAGGCGTAGGACCCGCTCGCAGTTGTGCACGGCGTCAGAGCTGAACAACTGTTCAAGGGCGCGGTTGTAGCTTTCGCCCAGCGCCCACGGCTCCAGGTTGTCATCGGTCGGGACCGGCACGGCGAGCGGTTCCGTCAGCAGCCACAGGGCCTGATACCCCCCGCCAGAGAAACAAACGGCGGTCGGCTCCGGGATGCCCTTGGGCAGGCCGGTTGTCAGTAGGGTTTCGATGCGCTGGCGCTCCTCGGTCAGGTCTTCCCCGATCCTCGGGTCAAGGTCTGCCCAGAAGGCACGGAAGGCGGCAATGTCCGGCTTACTGGGCTTCACGCTCATGGGGCGGCGGACCCGGTTGGGCGTGAAATACAAGTTGCGCTTGCCCTGATGCGATTCGATCCACGCGGCGGCTTCTTCGGCCTGGCTGGGCTGAAAGGTCCGCGTCTCGGTCTTGCCGTCAGGCACTATGGCGACGAGGCACCAGCCCTCATCCGGCGACCAGCGGCGCAGGAAGTCGATAGCGGCGGCGGTGTCGTGTTGGGGATAGGCGTTCATCGTGCACGCTCCTTCCCCGTGAGATAGACGCCCCGGCGGCAACCCTTGGTGATTGCGTATTCGCCATTGGCGTTCGGTTGCGGCGGCTCCTCCAAGCCTTCCATCACGTCGATGCAGTGCTGGAGGGTCTTGCGATACCAAAGAAAGCGCGGGGTCTGTTCGGACCGGGCTACCTTCTCGGCGTCTTCCGCTAGTTGTTGAAGTTTGGAAATGACGCAATCAACAAGGAATTGATTGCCCTGTTCGGTCAGCTCGGGACCGTGGGGGAAGATTTCGTCAGGCTTGAGGCGCAGCAGCCAAGCTACATAGCGAGCCCGTTCCATCTCCGCCCGCGCAACTGTCTGCGTGGGTTTCATGACGGCGGCTCCTCAGTGCTGACCTTGGGCGTCACGCCACGCGACCAGCTCATCACGATCCCAGACCGTGACTTGCGGGCCGATCTTCCGGGCGCGGGGGAAGTCGGGGCGCTTGGCCCAGACCCAAACGGTGGACAGACCGATGCCAAGGAACTCAGCAACTTGGCGGGGACGGAGGGACTTGCTTTGCTGGGCGTTGGCGACGGCCCGGACAACCTCTTGGAGGTCGAATTGCTTATTGGTTTTCATGGCAGCGGATTCCTAATCCAATAGGCTCGCGCTACCCAAAAAAGCAAAACAGGGAAGCGCAAGCGATGCACCCGTCAAGGGTGACCTCTTGCCACTTCCCCGCTGTCCCGCAGGAGATTCAGAACACCCGGGCCTTGCTATACGGCCTGTGCAAGCTGCCTATTGCAGCCCCAACAACCTCGGTGTTCCAGCGATCAATTGAGAGCGATTATATTGCCCTAGACGGGTTGCCGTCTAGATAAATATATTGTAGATCAACGACTTAGCCGAAAAAGTATAGTCAGCAGAAGAGCTAAGCCACTGAGTTTCCATCACAAAATGCGGCCCAAGTCGCCATCAGCGCCCGCCGTTTGTCGAACAGGTCCCCTCGCCGGTAGGCGGCTTCCACCGCGTTGCCAATGGTGTGAGCCAGCGCCATTTCGGCCACCTCCCGGGGAAACTCGGTGTGCTCTGCGCACCAGTCCCGGAAGGTCGAGCGGAACCCGTGAGCAGTGACCGGCACCTCCATATCCTTGAGAACCTTCGTCAGCGTGTTGTCTGACAGCGGATTGCGGCCTCGGGGCGGCGGGAAGACCAGATTGAAGTCTTCCATGCGCGGGAGGTCATTCAGCAACTTGATGGCGGATTCCGACAGCGGCACCCGGTGTTCCTTGCCTGCCTTCATGCGCTCCGCCGGGACAGTCCAGACGCGGGCTTCAAAGTCGATTTCATCCCATGTCGCACCGCGCACCTCGCCGGAGCGCCCAGCGGTCAGAATGGTGAACTCAAGCGCCCGGGCTCCGATCCCGTTGCGCTGGCGAAGACGGGTCAGGAAGCCGGGCAGCTCCGCGATGGGCAAGGCTGCGTGGTGTTGGACCTTCTGCACTTTGGAGCGAGCTGGTAGCACCTTGTCCAGATACCCTCTCCATCGTGCCGGGTTCTCCCCCTTCCGAAAGCCGCGAACGGTCGCCCAATCAAGAACCTGCTCAATGCGTCCACGAACACGATTGGCAGTCTCTGTCTTGGTGGTCCAGATAGGTTCGATGACCCGGAGGACATGGGCGCGGTCGATGTCTGCCACACGCAGCGAACCGATGACCGGGAACGCATGGACCGTCAGCGTGTTGATCCACTGCTGACCATGTTTGTCGTTCTTCCACTCAGGCGACTTCGCGGTGATGTATTGGTTGGACGCCTCCTCGAAGGTGATCTCAGCGAGTCGGGCGGCAATCATCGCGCTGCGTTGCTCGCGCTTCTCGGTGATAGGGTCGATACCTTGGGCTATGCGGTCGTGCGCCTGCCTCGCTTTCTCTCGGGCGTCCTTCAGCGGCACTCTGTCATAGCTGCCCAAGCCTAAGTCACGCCTCCACGGTTTGTTGCTTCCGGGTTTCACACCGGCAGTGAAGCGGAGAATCCATGTTGTCGCCCCGGCGGCGGTCACTTGAAGGTGGAGGCCCGGGACGCCTCCAACAGCAATCAGGCCTTGGGTTCTGGCCTGCTTCAGCTTTTCAATCTTGCGGTTCAGCTCAACCGGGGTGAGCGGTTCAATCTTCTTTGGCATCGCCCTGTCCTTTCATACCCTACCACCTACCCAACTAAGAATAACCGATTAGGTGAGGTTAGGAAAGACCAGTCAAGACGATGAGGTTTGCTAAACCCCCTGGATTTCTTGGATAATTAAGATGAAGCGAGACGGCCCTAGACCAGAAGTCCGGGGACACCGCTTCCGCCAGGATCTGATCAGGCTGCCCCTCCGGCAGCCTTTTTCATGGGCTTGTCAGGCACCAGAGCGGCAGCCGGCAAACAGGTCCAGATCACGCTGATAGAGCGCGGTTTTCACATCCATCGCACCCAGCACCGAATGGAACAGGTTGTCCTGGGAGTGCGGCTTGCCGGCCTGGGTCTTGAGGCAGGCGGCATCCAGCCCACGATCAGCATAGAAATCTTTCGAGCCCCAGAACACCATCGGCACATGGGTCTGCTCGTCCGGCGCCACCGCATAAGGTGCGGCGTGCAGGAACATGCCCTTCTCACCCAGCGATTCACCATGGTCGGACAGGTAGAGCATGGCCGGACTGATGCCGGGGGTCTGCTGCAGCAGCGCGATGGTATCGGCCAGCATGGCATCTTGCGCCACGACGGTGTTCTGGTAGGTATTGAGCAGCTGCTCACGCGTGCAATCCTGCATCTGGTTGGTATCGCAAGTCGGGGTGAACTTGCGGTCCTGCTGCGAATAGCGCTCGAAATAGGCCGGGCCATGGCTGCCGTTGGCGTGCAGCACGATCACGGCATCGCCAGTGAGGCCGGCCAGGGTCTGTTTCAGCGGCTCCAGCATGGCATTGTCATAGCAGAGGTTGCCGTGGCACTGCTCCTTGGGCGCTTCCAGATAGATGTCGCGGTGCGGGATGCGGTTGCAGATGCCCTTGCAGCCGCTGTCATTTTCCAGCCAGGCCGTCTGCAGCCCGACGCGCTTGAGCACATCCATCAGGTTTTCCTGGTGCTTGGCGCGGTTGCCGTTGAAATCGGCCTGCGATTCGGGCGCAAACATGCAGGGCACAGAAATCGCGGTCGAGGTACCGCAGGCAGCCGTATCCGGGTAGTTGATCACATCGGGCATGGCGGCCAGGCGCGGCGTGGTGGCCGGTGCACCCGGGTTCAGGCCCCAGCTGGCCGCACGCGTGGTTTCGCCCACCACCACGACCAGCACCTGCTTGCGTGGGCTGGCACTCGTGCTGGCTACGCGCTGGGCATCCAGCCCGATCGGCTCGAACGGACGGCTGGCATCGTAAGTGTTATAGCCAGTCTTGATGCCGGCATAGACCAGCGCCGCCGGCAGCATCTGGTTCTTCACGTCCTTGTTGTTGCGGAAGAAGGACGCGTAGTTCTGGTAGCCCAGCGCGGCAATCGCCAGTACCACCAGGATCGGGACTACCATGCCGGCCACGCGCCAGGCCGAGGCCTGCCACAGGCTGCCGGCGGGCTTGATCTGCAGGTATTTCAAGTAGAGCCAGGCCGGCAGCACACCGGTCAGCAGCGCCCAGCCGATAAAACGCGGATTCATCCAGGCACGCGCCTCGTTCGGATCAGTCTGCAGGATGTTCTGGATCTGGTCGGCGTTGAAATAGATGTTCTGCGTCATCACCGCCCAGGAAGCCGCGGCACTGAGTACCAGCAGCAGCGGTACCACCACCCGGTGCACGCGCGGCCAGAACAGCAGCTGCAGCACCAGATAGAGCACGGCGCCGACCAGCAGCGGCAGCGTCAGCCACAGGTAGAGCTGGTTGCCGGCGTTGTGCTGCAGCGTCTGTTGCGCCACATTGCGCCAGAAGCCGATGTTGTACACGGCCAGCGAGAAGACGGTGACCAGGCCAATGCCTTGGTTCGGAGTGAGTGAGAGTCGCATGAACTGCCTCTTGTGCATGACGGCAGCCATGGTCTTCCCGGAAACTTAGGCGATCCTTAAGTTTTCTGGCGCAGGCACAAAAAAGTTCCGGCGTCAAGTCCTTCGTGAAAATCACGCAGGGCTTGAAACCGCATATGGGACAGTAGGTTAGCTCTTTTCTCAGCCACTTTGGCGCGGTGTGGCCTCGGGAGCTAGGTGTCGCATCCCGGACGATTGCATAGACGAAAAACGTCTTCCTCTTTTCACTGCAAGGGCTGTTCTGCGAGAATTGATAGCGTCCATGCAGTCTAGCAGGAGCTCCAGGCCATGATGATCGCTTTGCACAAGAACGCTCGTACCACGCCCGCCGTGCGTGCCGAGATCGCCGCCAGCAACGAAACTGCCCGTGTGCTGGCGCAGCGCTTTGGGGTCACCGTGGAGTTGGAGTTGACCCACTTCGGTGGACGGGTACTGGTTTGATTGGAGTTGGAGTTCCCCCCATTTGACGGACACTTTCACTGAGAAGAAAGGAGCCCCCATGGGAAAAACCAAGCCCCCGTACCCCGAGGCATTCAAACAGCAGATCGTCGAGCTGTTTCATTCCGGTCGCAGCCAATCCGAGCTGGCACGTGAGTTCGATGTGTCAGCGGTGAGCATTGCCAACTGGGTTGCACGCGCTGCAGCCGATGCTGGCAAGCCGTTATCCGGCAAGGATGTGTTGACAACGTCCGAGCGCGAGGAACTCGTCCGCTTGCGCCGGGAGGTCAAGCGTCTTCAAACGGAGCGCGACATCCTGGCAAAGGCTACGGCCTGGTTTGCCGGACAAAGCGAGAAGACGTCCACGCCGTCTACGCGCTGATGCAGGCGAACCAGGCCGATCTCCCAATACGCACCATGGCCCGGGTGTTGGGTGTGTCCAGCAGTGGTTACCACGACTGGCTAAATCGCCGACCCAGTGCACGCGATCAGGCCAATGCCGAGCTGCTGCTGCGCATCAAAGCCATCCATCAGATGAGCGATACCACCTACGGCGTGCCGCGCATGGTCGCGCAACTGGCGCGCGATGGGGTGATCGTCAACAAGAAGCGCGTCGAACGCCTGATGCGTCAGGCGAGTCTGAAGGGTGTCAGCCGCCGGCGCGGCTGGTGCGTGACAACGCGCCGTGATCGAGAGGCTGGGCTGGCCAGCGATCTGGTCAATCGCCGCTTTGCGGCGGATGCTCCTAACCAACTTTGGGTGGCAGACATGACCTACCTGCCTACCTGGAGCGGGTTTGCCTATCTGGCGGTAGTCATCGACGTATACAGCCGCAAAGTAGTGGGTTGGGCCTTTGGCACGCGCATGACGGCCGATCTGGTGGTGCAGGCGTTGGAGATGGCCGCCTTCACGCGCAAGCCCCAGGGCGTCATCCACCACTCCGATCAGGGCAGCCAATACACCAGCACGGTGTTTGGCAAGCGTTGCGAGGAAATGGGCGTGCGCCCAAGCATGGGATCGGTGGGGGATGCTTACGACAACGCCATGGCCGAGAGTTTCTTTGCCAGCCTGGAATGCGAACTGGTCAACCGAAGAAGCTGGAAAAGCCAGACCGAGGCCAGGCATGCCGTGTTTACCTGGATAGAGGGCTGGTACAACCCACATCGGTTGCACAGCGCACTGGGCTACCTTGCTCCCAACGAATTCGAGCAAATCAATGCACAATCCGGGCAGTCCCCGGTAGAAAATACCACCGTTACCGCGCTGAATTCTTCAGCGCTCAACCGTCCGTGAGATAGGGGGAACTCCA
>NZ_JAZDCI010000021.1:0-15203 GCF_036312245.1 Brachymonas sp. J145
TGAACCGCCCCGGATTTTGAGGAGGCCGATTGGTTTAAGTTGACACCTCTTCCAAGGTGTTGCTGGCGGCGAGTTGCCTCCAGTAGTGTGCCTCAGCTTCTGCCGGAGGAATACCCCCAATCGGCGTGAGCACTCGGACGTGGTTGAACCAATGCACCCATTGCAGGGTGGCCAGTTCCACGGATTCCCTGGTCTTCCAGGGGCCCCGGCGGTGAATCAGCTCGGCCTTGTACAGCCCGTTGACGGTCTCGGCCAGCGCGTTGTCGTAGCTGTCGCCACGGCTGCCTACGGACGGCTGGATGCCCGCCTGGTCCAGACGCTCGGTGTAGCGGATGCTGACGTACTGACTGCCCCTGTCGCTGTGGTGCGTCAAGGCATGGGCCGCCGGCTGGCGTTCGTACAAGGCTTGCTCCAGCGCATCGAGCACAAAATCCGTGTGCATGCTGCGGCTGACCCGCCAGCCCACGATGCGCCGGGCGTACACGTCAATGACAAAGGCGACATACAGCCAGCCCTGCCAGGTCGAAACGTACGTGAAATCCGACACCCACAACTCGTTGGGGCGGCTGGCCTTGAACTGGCGTTTGACGTGGTCCAGCGGACACGGTGCTGACGTATCCGGCATCGTCGTGCGCACCGTCTTGCCACGGCGCACTCCTTGCAATCCCATCTCGCGCATCAGTCGCTCGACAGTACAGCGCGCCACCCGGATGCCTTCGCGATTGAGCTGCAGCCAGACCTTGTCGGCGCCATAGACCTGCCAGTTGGCATGCCACACGCGCTGGACATCTGCCTTCAAATGGTCGTCACGCTGCGCACGCGCACTGCGCAGTTGCGGGTTGCGCTGGCGAGCAGCATGGCGCCAGTAGCACGAAGGGGCCATCTGCAGCACCCGGCAGATGGGCTCGACCCCGTAATCATCGCGATGGCGATCGATGTAGGCCTTCACGACTTGAGCCGGCGGTCGAGCTCCGCCTGGGCAAAAAACGCGCTGGCCGTCTTCAGGATGTCATTGGCCCGGCGCAGTTCCTTGACCTCGCGTTCCAGCTCCTTGATCCGCTGCGCATCTGCTGTGGTGGTGCCGGCACGCAGGCCAGCGTCGATCTCGGCTTTCTTGACCCATTCAAGCAAGGTATAGGGTACGCAGCCGATCTTGGGGGCAATCGACTCGACCGCCGCCCACAGTGAAGCGTAGTCGGCTCGGTGCTCCTGCACCATGCGAACGGCGCGCTGGCGAACTTCCGGGGAAAACTTGTTGGACTTGTTCATGGCTCCATCTTCTCAAGAGTTGAGCTCTCCTCAAAATCCGGGGCGGTTCACAGAGTGAAAAAGCCATCGGATTGCGGCACCGAGCAAAACCATTTGTGGCCGGTCAACTCGTACCAATGGGCAGTGGCACCGTGGTAGTCAGCTGAATGTGAGTAGCGTGCCGTGGTCTGGGTTTGGCGAAGGTCTGAGCCACCCTGCTTTTCCGTCATGGCGTAGCCGATGACCACAGAGGGTTTGTCGGCAACTTCACGGCGACTGAATTCGTAGGTGGTGCCGCGTGATTTTTCTGCCCAGATGGCGAGTGCGGGCTCGGCTTCGAAGCCAGCATAGGAGGCGTAGGCCATGCCGGTGGGGCAGGCGGTACCGTGCTCCACCTGGTTCCACAGGTAGGACAGCACGGCACGCGCCAGGTGGCCGTTCTTTTCCTGGGTGCGCCAACTCAGATTGGGCACCTCATGTTGCCAGGCTAATGACATCAGCTGGTGCCAGCTAGGATGGAAATCAACCCAGTCAACCCGGTTGCCGAAACGGTCGTGTGTTTTCAGCTCTGGCAAATGGCGATTAGCCAGTCGTGCCAGCTCCTGTACCTGTTCGTCACCGGCCAGGGCGCCAAGGGCAGTGCAGCGCGCCTCGGCCCAGGGGGCATCACGAGCGATGGCCGACTGTAGAACTACATCTCCGGTGTAAGCGTTGAACTGGGTCGCGGGTAGCGCCTGGTTGAGTACCTGGTGCGTGTTGTAGCGGCCTGTAGGAATGGCCAGCAGCTCGGGGGCTATGGGCTTGTTCATGGGGTGTCTCCTTGTGCATTTAGGGGTGTGGCAGGGGTTAGTGCCACGCTGGCACAGGCCAGCAGGGCGATCTGATCAGCCAGCATGGCCACTTCACGCTGGTAAGAGGTGTTGTCATTGCCTGGCGGCTGCTTGAGCGGGGATAGCGGGCCGATCAGTCCTTCCATGAAGCCGCCCACAATCACGGTGGCAGCTACGTCAGGGCGTACATCTGTGCGCATCTCCTTGGCTTGCTGGCCGATGACGATCAAGGTCTGGATGACTTCGCTGATGGCGGCGCGGTAGATCAGGCGGGCTTCATCAATGGCGCGGTCACAAGGCTCGGCAATCAGCGCGTAGGCCAGGCGTGGATTGCGCATGGCGCGCTTGACGAAACTGGCGACGGCGGCATGCAGTCGCTGCAGCGCACTGCCATCGGATACGGCAATGGCATCTAGTACGTCGACTTCACGCTGTGACACGCGGGACAGCACTTCGGCAAATAGTTCGGCCTTGGAGGGAAAGTAGCGGTACACGGTGCCAGTAGCGATGCCGGCTGCAGCGGCCACGCTGGCGACCTGGGTGTCACTCCAGCCGCCTTCGCTGACCAGCGAGCGGGCGGCGTCCAGAATGCGGCTGCGATTGTCTTGCAGGCGCGCTTCGACGGCAGGGGTTTGACGGTAAGCCATAAAGAAATGAATATTGATTCACTGATGTTGTGAATGCTAATTCATTTCTTCTCGTCCGCCAAGTGGAGCAAGGGTTTTCCTGTGTGGAAAGCGGATAAGAGCCGGGTCAAGCAGCCAGCAGGCGCGCAATGACACGTTGTACGTAGAGGGCGCACAAGGCCGTGGCATCCTGCTCGAACATGCGGATACGACGGGTGTTTTCCAGGATCAACAGGCCAACGCAGTGGGCGAAGAAAGCGGTTGTTTCGCTGCGCGCCTCAGCTGCACTGGCACCGAGTGCCTGCAGAGCCCGCTCGAATGGTGCCAGAGCGTTATACAAGCGGTCGTTGAGTACCTGGTTGAGTTCAGGAGTGAGGCCATGAGGGCGTGCGCCGCCCAGCAGGTAAAGGCCAAGATCCAGATCGCGCGGGTGCTGGGCGTAGAAGCGGAAAAACCCCATTGCGGCGCTGGCTGCGCGTTCGGCATCGGTGTCGGCACTGGCCAATTGCAGCTGCACGGCGGATTGCAGGCGCTCCAGCGATTCGGCCAGCAGGGCGCCGTAGATCTCCTCCTTGGAGGGAAAGTAAGAGTAGATGGCCCCCGGGGTATAGCCGGCGCGGCGGGCGATCTCGCGCATGCTCGCCCCATCCAGACCTTGCGAATCAAAGACTTCGCGTGCGGCGTTCAGAATCAGTGTGCGCTTGGCATCGCTGACTGCCTCCAGGCGTTCGCGGCGCTGTTGTTGTTCCAGTTCGGCATTGTTCATGGCCAGATGGTGGCATGAAAAGAACGCATTGACAATATTTTGAACGATGTTTAATCTATATGAACGATGTTCAAAGAATGGAGGCGGATATGTTGATGAGTGCACAAGACTATGAGGAATCCTTGCGTGCGTACCGGCCGCGTGTATTCGTGGATGGTCGTCAGATCGATTCGGTAGTGGATGAGCCCAGCCTGCGGCCGGGTGTCCAGGCGATTCGCGTGACCTACGATTTTGCCCAGCGGCAGGAATATGCTCCGCTGATGACGGCCACCCAGCAAAGTAACGGCCTGCTGGTCAACCGCATGCTGCACATCAACACCAGCAGCGGCGATCTGCTCAACAAGCTGGAGGCGGTGCGTCTGCTGTGCCAGGAAACCGGCTGTGCGCAGCGCTATCTGACGCATGATGCACTCAATGCCATTCATCAGGTATCGGCGCGTATCGATGATGCCCGCGGCACGACTGAGCACCGCGAGCGCTTTGCCGCCTATCTGAAGGAGGTGCAGCAGCGTGACCTGACGCTGGGTGTAGCCATGACCGATGCCAAGGGCGATCGCAGCCGCAAGCCGCACCAGCAAGCCAATCCGGACACTTATGTGCATGTCACGCAGCGTGACGGCAAGGGTATTCGCATTTCTGGTACCAAGGCGATCGTGACCGGAGCGCCGTATATGCATGAGTTTCTGGTGATGCCGTGCCGCAATATGGGGCAGGCCGATGCCGATTTTGCCGTGTGTTGCGCCGTGCCAGTGGATGCCGAAGGTGTGACCATCATTGCGCGTCCGGCTGGACGCCCGGGAGAAAAGTCGGCGCGTTTCTCCAACAAGTATGGCCAGTCCACCGGTGTAGTGGTGTTCGACAATGTGTTCGTGCCCTGGGACCGGGTGTTCTATGCCGGCGAGTGGGAGCACAGTGGCTACATGACCTACAACTATGCCACGCACCACCGCCACAGCTGCATTGCGGCACGTGCCGGCTTTGGCGACCTGCTGATCGGCGCTGGTGCGCTGATGTGCGAAGCCAACGGTTTTGATCCGGGCGAGGAGCACCATTTGCGCGACCAGATGGTGGAGCTGATCAAGATCACCGAGGGCTTTTATGCCTGTGGTGTAGCGGCATCGGTGTATGCGAAGCAGGATGAGGCAGCGCAAAGCTTTGTGCCTGACGCAGTGTTTGCCAATATTGGCAAGCTGCTGCTGGCAACGCAAATCTACGACATGCACAAGATTGCGCACTATGTGTCGGGTGGCCTGATCGTGGCGCTGCCGGGGCCAGATGAAGACCACAACCCCGAGACGGCGGCAGTATTGAGCGATGTGCTGCGCGCCAATCCGGATATTCCGTACGACAAGCGCATCGAGACGGCGCGCTTCATTGAAGATCTGACGGCGTCCTATCAGGGCGGCTGGTATTCCATCATCAGCCTGCATGGAGGCGGTTCACCCGAGGCGATGAAGCGCGAGATTTACCGCAACTATCCGGTAGGCAGCAAGGTGGCGCTAGTCGAGCGGCTGATGGATCGTGGCCTGACGGAAGATCCGGATCGCGCGATCACGCGCAATACGCAGCCGGGCAAGTGCTGCGCGCAGGGCTGTACTGTGCCGGGGACGCCGGTGATGGTGGATTTGCCGGCGTTGCCATCAGCCAGCTCCAGCGTGTAAATCAGGTGGCAGCCATGGTCGTGAACGACAGTGGTATGGCTATTGGCCTGCAGACCCATCCATTGCGAAACAGGCTGCTTCGCAATGGATGGCCATTCCGGGGGCACAACCTGCAGATGGTCAGTAAGTGCCAAAACCATGCTGGGGTGCTCTATACATATCGGGAAGTTGCCGAGTATCGAGCCATGGAGAGAGCCGAACTTGGGGATGCTGTTACGGATGCGCAGGAGGCGCTACTGCTGAATGAGGTGCTGGATTGAGGACCAGTTCACCCTGCAAACACCACCAGCTCCCGATCCTGCTGCAACCGCACCCCGATCATCTCCCCCGCCACATGCTGCAGCCCGGCCGGCATGGTCGCCTGCACGGTAGTGCCATCGGCCAGTTCCAGCGTGTAGATCTGGTGGCTGCCCTGGTAGGAGCTGCCGAGCAGGCGTGCGTGCACCGGGGCGGTGGGGTCGTATTGCAGGTCGTGGCTGCGCAGCAGCAGCTGGCGGCTGTTGGCGGCGTGCTGGCCGGGCAGTTCGCCCAAGGCCGATTGCAGCTTGCCACTGGCATCGGCCTGTACCGGAAGCAGCATGCCGTGGCCGATAAAGCGCGCCACGAAGGGCGTGGCCGGTGCATCGTAGAGCGTGCGTGCATCGGCCCATTGCTGCATGCGACCCTGGTCCAGCACACCGATGCGGTCGCCCATGGCAAAGGCTTCCTGCTGGTCGTGCGTGACGAGCAGGGTGGTGGTGCCGGTCTGCTTCAGCAGCGCTCGCAGTTCCTGTGCCAGCCGTTCGCGCAGGTTGATATCGAGGTTGGAGAAGGGCTCGTCCAGCAGCAGCAGGCGCGGGTCTGGTGCCAGGGCGCGTGCCAGTGCCACGCGCTGTTGCTGGCCGCCTGACAGCTCGTGCGGGTAGCGCTTGCCCAGATCGGCCAGGCCGACCAGTTCCAGCACCTCCTGCGTGCGTTGGCGCTGGCGTTCCGCCGGCTGGCCGTGCAGGCCGTAGGCGATATTGCGCTCCACGCTCAGGTGCGGGAACAGCGCGTAATCCTGGAACACCATGCCCATCTGGCGCTGTTCCGGCGGCGTTGTCTGGCCCGGGCGGCTCAGCGTCTGGCCGGCCAGAGTCAGCGTACCGCCTGCCAGCGGTTCCAGCCCAGCGACGGCGCGCAGCAGCGTGGTCTTGCCGCAGCCGGAAGGGCCGAGCAGCACGCCGATATCGCCAGCTGCCAGTCCGAAAGACACCTGGTGCACGGCATCGACCGGCTGGCCGGGATAGCGGATGGAAACCTGGTCTAGGGACAGATGCATGGCGGGCATTCAAAAGGCTGCGTGAAAGAAAGTGATTATAAATGAATATAATTATCAATTCCAATACGAACGCATAGCGCCACATGTCTTCCACCTCCCATGTTCCCTCCAACGGGCTGACCGCTCCCGTGGTCGTATCACGTCCGCGTCGGGACTGGGGCCGTGGCTGGTGGCTGCTGCCGGTGGGCGTGGTGCTGCTGTTGCCGATCATCTCGGTGGTGATTGCCGCCTTGCACTGGGACGCCGCCAGCGCCGATATCGTGCGCGAGATGCTGCAGACCGTGCTGCCGGACTATGTGCGCACCAGCCTGCTGCTGTGCCTGCTGGTGGGCACCGGCACCTTGCTGCTGGGCGTGGGCAGCGCCTGCCTGGTCACGCTGTTCGACTACCGCGGCCGGCGCACGCTGGAATGGCTGCTGCTGCTGCCACTGGCCATGCCGGCCTATGTCAGCGCCTATGCCTATACCGATTTCCTGCAGTTCAGCGGCCCGGCGCAGACTTGGCTGCGTGAGCTGCTGCAGGCCGAAGGCCGTATGCTGCCCGAGATCCGCAACGTCTGGGGCGCGGCCTTTCTGCTCACCGTCACGCTCTACCCCTATGTCTACCTGCTGGTGCGTACCGCGCTGATGGATCGCGCCACGCACTTGATGGAAGCCGCCGCCATGTTGGGCGCGCGCAGCATGCGCCGCATCTTTAGCGTGGCGCTGCCCCTGGTGCGACCCTTCGTGGCCGGCGGCGTGGCGCTGGTGCTGATGGAAACCCTGGCCGACTTTGGCGTGTCCAGCTACTTCGGCATCCAGACCTTTACCGCCGGCGTGATCAAGGCCTGGGTCGTCATGGATGACCGCATGGCGGCGACCCAGCTGTCGCTGGCGCTGCTGGTGTCAGTATCGCTGCTGGTCTGGCTGGAGCGCCGCGCGCGCCAGCGCATGCGCTTTGCCAGCTCGCGCGGCCAGAACCGCAGCGCCCTGATGACGCGCGTGCCGGAACTTTACGGCTGGCAGGCGCTGCTGACCTGGGGTCTGGGCATGATTCCGGTGCTGCTGGGTTTCATTTTTCCGGTGCTGATGATGCTGCGCCCGCTGCTGCTGGGCGTGGGGACGGAGCAGGAGGTGCTGTGGGCGCAATTCCTGCCCTGGGCCTGGAACAGCATCCAGCTGGGCATCTCGGGCGCCTTGCTGGCTACGGCACTGGCGCTGCTGCTGGGCGGTGCGGCACGTGTGCTGCCGGGTGCCATCACACGGGGCATGGCCTGGCTGGCCTCGCTCGGCTATGCAGTGCCGGGCGTGGTGATCGTGGTCGGCCTGCTGCTGCCGGTGGCGGCCTTGCAGCAATGGCAGCCTGGCTGGAGCATCACCGGTTGGGTCACGACGACGGTGCTGGGCATTCTCTGGGCCTATCTGGTGCGCTTTACCGCGGTGGCGCTGCAAAGCGTGCAGGGCGGCTATGCGCGCATTCCGGAAAGCCAGGACGAGGCGGCGCGCATGCTGGGCAGCAATGCCTGGGGCGTGCTGCGCCGCGTGCACCTGCCGCTGCTGCGCGGCCCGGTGCTGGCTGGCCTGCTGCTGGTGTTCGTGGACGTGATGAAGGAGCTGCCGGCCACCATGGTGCTGCGTCCATTCAACATGGACACGCTGGCGGTATCGGCCTACCAGTTGGCGCGCGATGAGCGCCTGACCGAAGCGGCGCTGCCGAGCCTGGCACTGGTGCTGGCCGGGCTGGTGCCGGTGATCCTGCTGAGCCGTTCGCTGCGCCGCAAGCGCTGAAGCGACCCGGGCCGGGTTCAGGCCTGCAGCTGTTCCTGGTCCAGATCGGACCAGATCGCCAGTTCGTTGCCGGCCGGATCCACAAAGTGGAAGCGACGGCCGCCGGGAAAACTGAAGATCTCCTTGCTGATGCGGCCACCGGCGGCAATGACCTGGGCATGGCTGGCTTCCAGGTTGGCCGAGTGGATCACGACCAGCGGCTGCTGTGGCGCATGTGCCGGGTCGGCGTTGAAGCCGCAGGACAGGCCGCTGGACAGGGTGTCTACATAATCCTCGCCCCAGTCACGGAACGCCCAGCCGAACACATCGGTGTAAAACGCCCTGGCGGCTGCCACGGTGGCTGCGTCGCGGCCGGGAAATTCCACGAAATCAATGGGGTAGGCAGGCTGTGACATGAGAATCCCTGAAGTGCGTGATGCCCCAGTGTAGCGCCCCGGGCGATACTGCGACCAGTTCCTACATGCACCTGCCGTGCTGGCTGACCTTGGCTGCCAGGATGCCACACTAGGATGGACTGCAGCGGGGTACGGCGTACCCCTGATCCACCTCTACCCTGGGATGCTTCATCATGAAAAAGAAACTGCTGCTGGCCGCCACGCTGGCTGGCGTCGCGGCGCTGCTGCGATCTTCCTCGACCCGCCGATCCGACCTGCCCGCGGTGCAGGCGGTGCCGGAACTGGATCTGCGGCGCTATGCCGGTACCTGGTACGAGCAGGCGCGCATTCCGCTGGTCTGGCAAAGCCGCTGCGCCGGCAACACCATGGCCAGTTATACCTTGCGTGATGATGGCCTGGTGGATGTGCTGAATAGCTGTGAAGATGCCGATGGCCAGCGTATCGAGGCGCGTGGTGTGGCGCGTCGCAGCGGCGAGCACCCGGCGCAGCTCGAGGTGCGCTTTGCCCCGGAGCTGCTGGCCGGCCTGTCTATGGTCTGGGGCGATTACTGGGTGCTGGAGCTGGATCCGGACTACCGCTGGGCGGTGGTGGGCTCACCGGATCGCAAGCACCTGTGGTTCCTGACGCGCGACAAGCACTTTCCCAAGGACCGGCTGGATATCCTGATCCTGCGTGCGGCCGAGCGTGGCTTTGACACGACGCGGCTGAAGTACACGCCCCAGTATTGACAAGCGTCAAGACGATGCAGGCGTCCATATGCTTGTGGGGCATATGGAAACAAGAAAACTGTATTTCCCAATCGGAAGGGCGCTGGCTACTATCGGGAGTTCTGAACCGCGTGCAGGCCACAAGCCGGCATGCCATGCCCCGAATTGCAAGGAGTCCCCATCGCCATGGATGCCCATTCCAGCCAGATCCCCGAAACCGCTGACAGCCTGATCCAGGAAGTGGTCGCCTTGGCCAAGTCGGAGCTGCGTCCACTGGTGGCGCAGATCGACCAGGAGGGGCTGTACCCCGAAGAGTTCCTGCAGTCGCTGGGCGATAGCGGCGGCTTTGCCAGCATTGGCAGCGTGGAGCAGGGCGGCAATGGCCTGGGCCTGGGTACGCAGATCCGTACCCTGGCCGCAGTGGGCGCCGAGTGTGGCTCGACTGCCTTCCTGGGCTGGTGCCAGAGCGCCTGTGGCTGGTACCTGCGCCAGACGCCGAACGCCGCCGCGCGCGAGCGCTACCTGAGCCATGTGCTGCGCGCGCAGTGGCTGGCCGGCACCGGCATGTCCAATACCGTCAAGCACCTGAGCGGCATCGAGAAGCACCTGCTGCAGGCAGTGCCGGAGGGCGATGGCTTTGTCATCAATGGCAGCCTGCCCTGGGTGTCCAACCTGGGCGATACCCATGTGTTTGCCGCCAGTGCGCAACTGCCGGACGGCCGCTACATCATGTTCATGGCGCGCGGCAATGCACCCGGCGTGACGCTCAAGCCCTGCCCGGAGTTCTGTGGCATGGAAGGCACGCGCACGCTGAACGTGCGTTTTGCCGATGCGCGCATCGAGCAGGCCGACCTGCTGGCCGATGCCGACCAGTTCGAGGATTTCATCCGCAGCATCAAGCCGGGCTTCATCCTGCTGCAGATCGGCATGGGGGCCGGCGTGATCGAGGCCTGCCTGAAGACGATCCGCGACAGCAACCTGGCCACGCCCAAGCCGAACGCCTATCTGGACGACCAGTACGATACGCTGCGTGCCGAGCTGGATGCGCTGCTGCTGCGCACGCAGGAACTGGCAGACCAGGCCGAAGCCGGCACGGTAGCCATGCTGCCGGTACTGGAAGCGCGCCTGGCCGCGAGCGAACTGTCGCTGCGTGCGGCACAATCGGCCGCGCTGCATGCGGGCGCCAAGGGCTACCTGATGCGTCATGCAGCGCAGCGACATTCGCGCGAGGCGCTGTTCGTGGCGATCGTGACGCCGGCGATCAAGCACCTGCGCCTGGAAATCGAGCGCCTGCGTGCGCAAGGCTGAGTAAAGGATTACCAAGATGAAATGGATGTGCGGCCCCTGCGGCTATATCTACGACGAGGAAGAGGGCTATGCGCCGGACGGCATCGAGCCGGGCACCCCGTTCCACAAGCTGCCCGATGACTGGGTCTGCCCCGATTGCGGCCTGGGCAAGGAAGAGTTTTTCGAGATTCCCGAGTGATGACGATGGCCAAGCCTGCTGCACCCCTGTTGCAGGGACGCGATATTTCGCTGGGCTATGCACGCGCCGACGGCAGTACGCAATGGGTGTTGGAAGGCTTTTCCATTGACGTGCAGCCGGGTGAGCTGATTGCGCTGCTCGGTCCGAGCGGCGTGGGCAAGTCCTCGCTGCTGCGCGTGCTGGCCGGGCTGCAGCAGCCGCAAAAAGGCCAGGTGGCGCTGTTTGGCGAGCCGCTGACGGCACCGCACCCGCGTGCCGCCTTCGTGTTCCAGAGTGCCTCGCTGCTGCCCTGGCTGACGGTGCAGGACAATGTGGCGTTTGGCCTGTCCTTCAAGCACCAGCCGCAGATCGGCAAGGAGGCCGAGCGCGAGCGTGTGCGCCAGGCGCTGGCTGAAGTCAATCTGCTGCATGCGGCCACGCAGCACCCGTCGCAGCTGTCCGGCGGCATGGCGCAGCGCGTGGCGCTGGCCCGTGCCTTTGCGCGCCAGCCCGAAGTGCTGATGCTGGACGAGCCGTTCAGCGCGCTGGATGAAATTACGCGTGGTGAGATGCAGGTGCTGCTGCGCGAACTGGTGACGCGTCACCAGACCGCCGCCATCCTGGTCACGCACGATATCGACGAGGCGCTGACGGTGGCCGACCGCGTGCTGCTGATTGGCAACACGCCAGGCCGGCTGCTGGCCGAATGGCGGCTGGAGCAGCCTTATCCGCGCGATGATGTCGCGCTGACGATGAACGAGCAGCGCCTGCAGATCCTGCAGTCGATGCGCAATGCACGCCTGTTCCAGCAGGACATGCGCAGCCTCGAATACGTGATCTGAGTGCATCAGCGCTCATTTGTACGCTTTTACCGCCCATTCCGGAGAATTTCCATGGTTTCACGCCGCGACCTGCTCAAGCTGGCTTCCCTGTTCACGGCCGCCGGTAGCCTGCCGCTGTTGCAGGCCTGCCAGCAACGCCAGGCCAGCCAGCCGAATGCACCGCTGCGCATCGGTTATCTGCCGATTACCGATGCCACGCCGCTGCTGGTGGCGCACAGCCAGGGCCTGTTCCAGGCCGAGGGGCTGAAGGTGGAAGCGCCGGTGCTGTTCCGCAGCTGGGCGCAGCTGGTCGAGGCCTTTATCAGCGGCCAGGTGAACCTGGTGCACCTGCTGACGCCGATGACAGTCTGGGCGCGCTATGGCAGCGAAAGCCCGCTCAAGGTGCTGATGTGGAACCACATGGCCGGCTCGGCGCTGACCGTGCTGCCCGGAGTGAACAGCGTGGCCGATCTGGGTGGCCAGACGGTGGCGATCCCGTTCTGGTACTCTATCCACAACGTGGTGCTGCAGCACCTGCTGCGCGATGCCGGCCTGGAAGTGACGGAACAGGATCCCGGTCCGAAGCAGGTCAAGCTGATCGTGATGGCACCGTCCGACATGGTGGCGGCGCTGGCGGCCAAGAGCATTGCCGGCTTTATCGTGGCCGAACCGTTCAACGCGGCAGCCGAGCTGCAGGGCGTGGGCAAGGTGCTGCGCTTTACCGGCGATGTCTGGCGTGACCATGCCTGCTGTGTCACCGTGGCGCATGCCGCCGACGTGGAGCAGCGCCCCGAGTGGACGCAGAAGGTGGCGAATGCCATGGTCAAGGCGCAGTTGTGGACGCGCGAGCATCGCCCCGAAGTGGCGCAGCTGCTGTCGGCCGATGGCGCCGGCAAGTACACGCCGCACCCGTTGGCTACCGTGCAGAAGGTGCTGGCACCGGACGCGGCTGACTTGCAGCAGTATGTGCAGAGTGGCGCGATCCGCCATCCGGACTGGAAGCAGAACCGCATCGATTTCCAGCCCTATCCCTTCCCGAGCTACACCAGCGAGCTGGTGAAGATGCTGCAACAGACGCATATTGCCGGCGAGCACAACTGGCTGGCCAAACTGGACCCGCAGCAGGTGGCGCAGGAGCTGGTGGACGAGCGCTTTGTTCGCCAGGCCATCGAGAGCACGCAAAGCCAGCAGCTGTTCGGACTGCCGGCCGATTACCGTCGTACTGAAACCATCGTGGCCTGAGTGCCCGCAAGCAAGAGGACTGCATGTCGTTGATCAAGCAGGGGCCGTGGCGCCCCGCCATCCTGGCATTGGGCGGACTGGTGCTGCTGGTCGTGGCCTGGCAGCTCGGCGTGATGCTGCTCAAGCTGAACATGCCGATCGTCGGCCGCTTTGCGCCGCTGCCGACGCTGAACAGCCTGATCTACCTGATCGGCGATGCCGGCATCTACGGCCATATCTGGGCCAGCCTGCAGCGTGTGCTGGTCGGCCTGGGCCTGGCGCTGCTGATTGGCGTGCCGGTCGGGTTGCTGCTGGGCCGTTCGGCGCTGGCCGAGCAGCTCAGCGGCGGTGCCTTCCAGCTGCTGCGCATGATTTCGCCGCTGTCCTGGATGCCGATTGCGGTGATGGTGTTTGGCGTGGGCGATGCGCCGATCTACTTCCTGCTGACCTTTGCCGCGGTCTGGCCGATCATCCTCAACACCAGCGCCGGCGTGAAGGCGATTGACCGGAACTGGCTGCAGCTTGGCGCCTCGCTCAGTGCCACGCGCTGGGAAACGTTGCGCAGCATCATCTTCCCGGCCGTGCTCGGCCATATCCTGACCGGCCTGCGGCTGGCGATTGGCGTGGTCTGGATCGTGCTGGTGCCGTGCGAGATGCTGGGCGTGAACGAGGGCCTGGGCTATTTCATCCTGGACACGCGGGATCGCCTGGCCTATTCGGAGCTGATGGCGGCGGTGGTGCTGATTGGCCTGATCGGCTGGGGGCTGGACGCGCTGGCGCGCTGGCTGCACAAGCGCTGGGCGATGGCCTGAGCGCTTGCGATATCGGTCTCGTGTGAGCCTTACTGGCTGCGCTCGTCAGGATGCATGCGCTTGAGTACGCGTGCGGCGATCAGCGACACAGCAGCATGTGTGTGCCAATGGCCCACAAACGACGGGCGGCAGCCGGCCAGTTGCTGTCGTTCGTGTATCAGGTTTTCGGCCAGAGAATCATTTGAGTGCAACGGAACAAGGCGATTGTCTTGCCCGTTGCTTCATCAGTTACAACGGCATCCCAAACTTGGGTTGTTTTCCCAAGATGAACCGCCCCGGATTTTGAGGAGAGCTCAACTCTTGAGAAGATGGAGCCATGAACAAGTCCAACAAGTTTTCCCCGGAAGTTCGCCAGCGCGCCGTTCGCATGGTGCAGGAGCACCGAGCCGACTACGCTTCACTGTGGGCGGCGGTCGAGTCGATTGCCCCCAAGATCGGCTGCGTACCCTATACCTTGCTTGAATGGGTCAAGAAAGCCGAGATCGACGCTGGCCTGCGTGCCGGCACCACCACAGCAGATGCGCAGCGGATCAAGGAGCTGGAACGCGAGGTCAAGGAACTGCGCCGGGCCAATGACATCCTGAAGACGGCCAGCGCGTTTTTTGCCCAGGCGGAGCTCGACCGCCGGCTCAAGTCGTGAAGGCCTACATCGATCGCCATCGCGATGATTACGGGGTCGAGCCCATCTGCCGGGTGCTGCAGATGGCCCCTTCGTGCTACTGGCGCCATGCTGCTCGCCAGCGCAACCCGCAACTGCGCAGTGCGCGTGCGCAGCGTGACGACCATTTGAAGGCAGATGTCCAGCGCGTGTGGCATGCCAACTGGCAGGTCTATGGCGCCGACAAGGTCTGGCTGCAGCTCAATCGCGAAGGCATCCGGGTGGCGCGCTGTACTGTCGAGCGACTGATGCGCGAGATGGGATTGCAAGGAGTGCGCCGTGGCAAGACGGTGCGCACGACGATGCCGGATACGTCAGCACCGTGTCCGCTGGACCACGTCAAACGCCAGTTCAAGGCCAGCCGCCCCAACGAGTTGTGGGTGTCGGATTTCACGTACGTTTCGACCTGGCAGGGCTGGCTGTATGTCGCCTTTGTCATTGACGTGTACGCCCGGCGCATCGTGGGCTGGCGGGTCAGCCGCAGCATGCACACGGATTTTGTGCTCGATGCGCTGGAGCAAGCCTTGTACGAACGCCAGCCGGCGGCCCATGCCTTGACGCACCACAGCGACAGGGGCAGTCAGTACGTCAGCATCCGCTACACCGAGCGTCTGGACCAGGCGGGCATCCAGCCGTCCGTAGGCAGCCGTGGCGACAGCTACGACAACGCGCTGGCCGAGACCGTCAACGGGCTGTACAAGGCCGAGCTGATTCACCGCCGGGGCCCCTGGAAGACCAGGGAATCCGTGGAACTGGCCACCCTGCAATGGGTGCATTGGTTCAACCACGTCCGAGTGCTCACGCCGATTGGGGGTATTCCTCCGGCAGAAGCTGAGGCACACTACTGGAGGCAACTCGCCGCCAGCAACACCTTGGAAGAGGTGTCAACTTAAACCAATCGGCCTCCTCAAAATCCGGGGCGGTTCA
>NZ_JAZDCI010000022.1:0-6010 GCF_036312245.1 Brachymonas sp. J145
GCACGATGCCCTTGCGTGCGATGGAGGCAGGTTCCTCGCCGGTGATGTCCTGGCCGTTGTAGATGATCTGGCCGGAGGTGGGCTTGAGGAACTTGGTCAGGAGGTTGAAGCAGGTGGTCTTGCCGGCGCCGTTGGGGCCGATCAGGACGTGGATGTCACCGCGCTGTACCTGGAGGTTGACCTTGTTGACCGCCACGAATCCCTTGAATTCCTTGGTCAGGTCCCTGGCTTCGAGAATGATGTCGCTCATCGTGTGTAATCCTTCTGTCCACAGGACGGAAAATGCCTGGCGGGGCAGGAGTGTGTTGTCGGGTACTTCATGGCATGACCCACTGGATGGTCTTGGCGGTGCCCATCAGGTAGTCCTGGTTGGCGTCGGCCACCTTGCGCAGGTACTCCCAGAGCACCTTGACCCGGGCCAGTTCGCGGCGGTCTTCCGGCGCGGTCAGCCAGAAGGTGCGCGTGACCTGGATCTCGTCCGGCAGCACGGGTACCAGGTTCTGCACGGTATGCGCCAGGAAGCAGGGGAGGAAAGCCAGACCGACACCGGCCTGCACTGCCTGGAACTGGGCAATCACGCTGGTACTGGAAAAGCAGGGCTTGACCGATGGCAGCCAGTCATGCAGTGTGAATTGCTGGCTGGTGAATTTCAGGTCGTCCACGTAATCGATCCAGCGATGCTGTTCCAGGTCACTGAGGGTCGTGATGGGGGCGTGGCGATCCAGGTATTCCCGCGTGGCATAAGGCAGCAGCCGATAGTCACACAGCCTGGAGGTCACGAACTGGTCGTTGCTCGGCCGTTCCAGCGATACCGAGGCGTCGGCTTCACGCTTGGACAGATTGATATTGCGTGGCATCGGCAGCAGCTCGACCGAGATGTTCGGATAGCGTGCGCAAAAACGGGCCAGATGCGGAGACAGGAAATAGCTGCCAAAACCTTCCGTCGCTCCCAGGCGGATATCGCCTGTGAGCGAGGTGAGATCATTGAAGACTTCGGATTCAATGGCAGCAATGGATATCTCCATCTTCTCCACATGCTCCAGCAACCGGTGGCCGGCAGCCGTCAGGCGGTGGCCCTGCGAGTTGCGATCGAACAGGCGTGACGCAATATCCTTTTCCAGCTGATGCAGGCGACGTGAAATGGTCGACTGGTCAATGCCCAGCAGGACAGAAGCATCCAGTGCCGATTGCGCACGCGCCACGGCCAGGAATATTTTCAGGTTGTCCCAATTGAAGCTGTTCATCGTCTGTCTGCGTCAAAAATCTCTGGAAACGGAAGTCCTCAACCTGTCTTTTGCAGCAGCTGGATCACGCTGGAGCAGTCCATGCCGCCCTTGCCGGACAGGCTGTGCGCGGCGTACAGGCTGCGCGCCATGGCGCCCAGCGGCGTGCTGGCTCGTACCTGCATGGCATTGTCTTGCGCCAGACCCAGATCCTTCAGCATCAGGTCGGTGCCGAAGCCGCCGGTGTAGCCGCGGCTGGCCGGTGTACCGTCCATCACGCCCGGCACCGGGTTGTACTTCTCCAGCACCCAGTTGCCACCGGAACTGCGACGCATGATCTCGGCCAGAGCTTTCGGATCCAGGCCATTGGCCATGCCGAGAGCCATCGCTTCGCTGGTGCCGATCACCAGGATGCCGAGCAGCATGTTGTTGCAGATCTTGGCCGTCTGGCCAGCGCCAATGGCACCGGCGTGGAAGATGTTGGCGCCCATTCTTTCCAGCAGCGGACGGGCACGCTTCAGCGCCTGGTCCGGACCACCGACCATGAAGGTCAGGGTGCCGGCAGCGGCACCGGCGGTACCGCCGGAAACCGGGGCATCGATGAAGTCGTAGCCTTTGGCCTGGGCGGCAGTGCCGACTTTCTGGGCGCTGGCGGCTGCAATCGTGCTGCAATCGATGATCAGCGCACCGGCTGGCAGGATGTCGAGCAGGCCGGGGTGGCCGTCCTTGCCGAGGTACAGGGCCTCGACATGGGCGCTGGCGGGCAGCATGCTGACGACGACGTCGGCCGTGCTGGCAGCGTCGATGGCGCTGGTGCCGATGCTGACGCCTTCGGCCTTGACCGTGTCGCAGGCGGCCTGGGACAGGTCAAATGCCTTGACCGTGTGGCCGGCTTTCTGCAGGTTGATGGCCATGGGGCCGCCCATGTTGCCGATACCGATGAATGCGATGTTCATGACATTTCCCTAGGTGCTGATCTGAAGGCGAGCCCGGCTCGCCTTCAGAGGTTCATGGTGTGGCGGATCAGGACTTGTCCGACACCGGGTTGAACGCCAGGGAAACGTCTGTCGGGGCGGCGGCCGCATCAGGCCAGCGCTGGGACACCGTCTTGAACTTGGTGTAGAAGCGCGCCGCATCCGGGCCATACAGGTGACCATCACCAAACTTGGAGCGGCGCAGGCCACCGAAGTTGAAGTAGGAGACCGGCAGCGGCACCGGCACGTTGACACCGATCATGCCGGCTTCGACTTCGTTCATGAAGCGGTGTGCCGACTTGCCGTCACGCGTGAAGATCACCGAGCCGTTGCCGTAGTCGTGGGCGTTGGTGATGGCGATGGCTTCATCCAGCGAGGCGGCGCGCATGATGCCACGTGCCGGGCCAAAGATTTCTTCCTTGTAGAATGTCATGTCCATGGTCACGTGATCGAACAGCGTGGGGCCAATGTAGTAGCCATTGGCGTGACCCGGAATCTGGATACCACGGCCGTCGATGACCAGCTCGGCACCGGCGTCGATCGCCTCGGCGATGGCCTTTTCCACGGCGTCCTTGGACTGGGCCGACACCACGGCACCGAAGTCGGCCTTGGGATCGTTGTAGGGGCCGATATGCAGCGCCTTGATCTTCTCGATCACCAGCTCGCGCAGCTTGACGGCAGTTTCTTCGCCCACCGGCAGCAGCAGCGAGATGGCCATGCAGCGCTGGCTGGCAGAACCGAAGCCGGCGGAGACAAAGGCTGCTGCAGCAGCATCCAGATCGGCATCGGGCATCACCACCATGTGGTTCTTGCCGCCGGTGAAGGAGGCCACGCGCTTGTTGTTGGCTGTGCCTTTCTGGTACACGTATTCGCCCACGCCGGTAGAGCCGACGAAGCTGACTGCGGCGATGCCGGGGTGCTCCAGCAGTGCGTCCACGACTGCCTTGTCACCGTGCACGATGTTGAACACGCCGTCCGGCAGACCGGCTTCCTTCAGCAGGCGCGCCAGGATCATGGCTGCGCCCGGCACTTTCTCGGACGGCTTCCAGACGATGGCGTTACCCACGGCGATGGCCATGCCCATCATGACCATGGGCACCATGATCGGAAAGTTGAACGGAGTGATGCAACCGACCACACCGACCGGTACACGCATGGAGAAGACATCAATGCCGCCGCCGACGTTGACGGAAAACTCGCCCTTGGTGACGTGGGGTTCGTTGGTGGCAAATTCGATGCCTTCAATGGCACGGCCGATTTCGCCCTTGGCGTCGGCAATCGTCTTGCCGTGTTCGCGGCCGATGACTTCTGCCAGTTCGTCGGTGGCGGCAATCATCAGTTCACGCAGCTTGTACATCACGGCAATGCGCGTGGCATGCGAGGTCTTGGACCATGTCTGCGCGGCAGCGGTGGCGACCTGGACGGCCTGGTCCATGGTGGCCTGGTCGCCATAGGCGCAGCGTGCAATTTCTTCACCGGTGGACGGGTTGAAGATGGGGCCGGTGCGGCTGCCCTCGGGCGCCTGGATCTGTCCTGCAATGTAATGGCCGATGATGTCGCTCATGTTGTCTCCGTAAGTGGTAGTGCTCTGGTGTTCCTGAGGCAGGACGGGGCGTCATGCCTCTTGAGTACAAGCCAGGCGCGGGATGTGTCTGCTGCTTGACTCTGTCATTATTCTGAAACAGCGTTTCTGCATCCCAATTGCACTATTTTCATTTCCCACATGCATATATGCATAACTAACTCGGGTTTTCCTTGATTTGCAAGAGCGTTTCGGACCAATATTGAGTAAAAAACTCGGGTTATTGCTGATTTTTTGCCTATGTTTTCCGCAAAATTACGGGTGGCGCTTTCCATTACGGAAGTGGAGCCTAGGGAAAACGCTAGTGGTCGGCAGTGAGGGAAATCCGTGTTTGGCCCTAAATTGCTGCGGTGCACATAAGGCATCTGCCAGTTTCCATTAAAAAACCCCGCCGAGGCGGGGTTGTATCGTCAGTTCGAAAAGGGTCAGGTCGGGCGCTTCCTGAACCGCTCCACAAAGGCCAGCCACTCGCCCACCATGCCACGGCGGAACAGCATCACGCAGATCACGAAGATGAAGCCGATCACCAGGTTGACCTGCTCGCCCAGGCTGTTGAACCAGTTCACGCCGGTCAGGTTGGCCAGGAAGTTGCCGATGTTGCCCAGGCGGTTCTCCAGGATCACCACGATGGTGGCACCGACCACCGGGCCCAGCAGCGTGCCCATGCCGCCAATCAGCGTCATCAGGATCACCAGACCCGACATCGACCAGTGCACGTCGGTCAGCGTGGCAAAGCCCAGCACCACCGTCTTGGTCGCACCGGCCAGGCCGGCCAGCGCCGCCGACAGCGTGAAGCACAGCAGCTTGAAGCGGTCCACGTCATAGCCCAGCGAGATGGTGCGCGGCTCGTTCTCCTTGATCGCCTTCAGGATCTGGCCGTAGGGCGAATGCACGGTACGGTAGATCAGCAGGTAGGCGGCCACCACGATGGCCAGCACCACGTAGTACATGGTGAAGTCGTTGTTCAGGTCCAGCACGCCGGCAATCATGCCGCGCGGCACGCCTTGCAGGCCGTCCTCGCCGCCGGTGAACTTGGCCTGCAGCGCGACGAAGAAGAACATCTGCGCCAGCGCCAGCGTGATCATGGCGAAGTAGATACCCTGACGGCGGATCGCGACATAGCCCATGATGACGCCGATGACGGTGGCAAAGGCGGTACCGGCGATGATGCCGATGACCGGATCGGGAATCACCTGGGTCATGACCCAGCCGGTGATGTAGCCGGCGCCGCCGAGGAAGGCGGCGTGGCCGAAGGAGAGCAGGCCGGTATAGCCGAGCAGCAGGTTGAAGGCGCAGGCAAACAGGATGAAGCACAGCAGCTTCATCATGAACACGGGGTACACCATGAAGGGTGCAGCCAGTGCCAGTAGCAGGAGGATGGCGTAGCCGATGGTCTTGTTCATTTGGAATACCTTCTGCAATTACTTCTCTTTGCCGAACAGTCCCGCGGGGCGGAACATCAGCACCAGCACCATGATGACGAACACCACGGTGGTAGAGGCCTCGGGGTAGAACACCTTGGTCATGCCCTCGATCACGCCCAGCGCCAGGCCGGTCAGGATGGAGCCGAGGATGGAGCCCATGCCGCCGATTACTACCACGGCGAAGACGACGATGATCAGGTTGGAGCCCATCAGCGGGCTGACCTGCAGCACCGGGGCCGCCAGCACGCCGGCAACGGCTGCCAGTGCCACGCCCAGGCCGTAGGTCAGGGTCACCATCAGCGGCACGTTGATACCGAAGGCCTCGACCAGCTTTGGGTTCTCGGTACCGGCACGCAGCAGGGCGCCGAGCTTGGTCTTCTCGATCACGAACCAGGTGCCCAGGCAGACCACCAGCGAGGCGAACACGACCCAGGCGCGGTAGTTGGGCAGCACCATGAAGCCCAGGTCGGTGGAGCCGCGCAGCAGCTCAGGGGCGCTGTAGGAGAGGCCGGAAACACCATACTGGGTACGAAGCAGGCCTTCGACCACCAGCGTGATGCCGAAGGTCAGCAGCAGGCCGTAGAGGTGATCCAGCTTGTAGAGGTGCTTGAGGAAGAGTTTCTCGATGACGATGCCGAGCAGGAAGACGACCAGCGGCGAGAGGAACAGCATGACCCAGTAGCTGAGTCCCAGGTATTGGCCGCCCATCCAGGCGAGCATGGCACCAAGCATGAACATGGCGCCGTGGGCGAAGTTGACGACGTTGAGCAGGCCGAAGATGACGGCCAGGCCGAGGCTGAGCATGGC
>NZ_JAZDCI010000023.1:0-5062 GCF_036312245.1 Brachymonas sp. J145
CCCGGACTGCCTGGCAAAGTACGCGGCGGCTTTTTTTAGGATGTCGCGCTCCTCGGTAACACGCTTGAGTTCAGCCTTCAGGCGGCGCAGCTCCTCGGACTGGCTCAATTGCTCCTGGCGCTGGCCGGGGGACATCTGTCGCTGCTTGATCCACTTGTACAGGCTGTGTTGGCTGACGCCCAAGCGTTCCGATACTTCGGCCACCGCATGACCGCGCTCCACAATCTGTCTGACCGCTTCGATCTTGAATTCTTCCGGATATCTCTTCTGACTCATGGCACCTCCTATTAGACCTCAGTTATGAGACTCACAGGTGTCTACAGGATCCGGGTCGATTCACGCTCAAACATAGAAAACCTCACAGGTAGCCATCTCGGCCACCTCAGAGCGTGCGGCAAGTCCCATCGCCATCGCCAGGGCTTGCATACCGTCAATGCGGCCAGTAGCGCGGGCCTTGTCCAGCTTGCGGCTTCCGGCAGGGTCTTTCGTCACCACGGCATTGGCAGCACACATCGTCAGCACCGGATGCCCACCATGCGCCACACGTCCATTCAGCAGCTCGGCTTCCAGGGCGTCCAGTGCAGGGGCCATATCGCGGAATCCCTGCCCCCACTCGATCAGCGGCAAGTCCAGGCCGATGGCGTCCAGCTCGCGTTGCAGCAGATCAATGCGCCAGCGGTCGAAGGCAATCCCTTGAACATCCAGCTCACCGAGAATCTCGGCCATGTCAGCGGCGACAAACGAATAGTCAATGGATGCACCCGGCGTCGTGTGCAGGTAGCCTTGCCGCTCCCACACGTCATAGGGACAACGATCACGCTTTGCACGATCCTGCAAACCCTGCTCCGGTGTCCAGAAGTGCGGTTGCACATGCCAGGTGTTGCCATCGCGCCAGATCAGCACCAGCGCCGTTAAATCGGTGCGTGCCGACAAGTCCAGGCCAGCAAAAACCGGGCCTTCTGGCGTGCCTACAGGCCCACTACAGGCCTTCCACACGTCCGGACTGATGAACGGTGATTCAGTCGATACACGCTGGTTGAGCAGCAGATTTCGGGCCGTGTTTTCCATGGACGGCATACGCTGTGCCTGCTTCATTTGCTCGGCCAGATCCTTTTCACTGCGGAACAGGCCCAATGCAGGGTTTGCAGCTTTCCATGCCGATTTATCCAGCAGCTCGCAGCCTTCAGGGGCAGCGTATAGGTGGCTCACAATATGCGGATCATTTGAATTCGCAGCATCGTCCAGCCACACGGAAAACAGATCAGCATCGTTTGCAGCTTGCGTCGATATTGCAATCAGCAGTGGAGAATCATGCGCCCCTTGACTGGTGACAATGGCGTCAATGAAGTCTGACTGTGGGCCGCGTACCTGCCCCACTTCGTCCAGGATAGCCAGCACCGGGGACAGGCCGTGTGCCGTCTTGCCATCAGCGGCCAGTGCCCGAAACTCCACGTTCAGCGGCAGGCCGATCAGGCGCTTGCCACTCGGGACAATGCGCACCAGCTCGGATAGCGTCGGGGATAGCTGCACCATCTTGCTGGCCAGATTGAACACCAATGCCGCTTGATCGCGCGACATGGCACCGGACACAATCTGACTGTTCTGCACCGCTTCCGGGCCTACCAGATGCGCCAGCAGAAGACCAGCAATCAAACCGGATTTGCCGTTCTTGCGAGCGATGCTCAAATAGGCGCGGCGGGTTCCGTGCGGGTTGTCGTACAGCTCCCGGATGAACACCTTCTGAAAGTCGGCCAGCGTGAGCGGTTCGCCTACGTGTGCCCCTTCAGGCGTCACGCAGTACCGCTCAATAAACCGGATGACTTTCTCAGATCGTGTCATCACATCACCTTCAGGCGCGGGATCAGATCATCATGCGCTTGGCTTCTGGCTTCGCGCTCGAGCATGGCGGCGTTGATTTGATCCTCAGCCCTTCCAGTCGCACCCGGATGCACGAAGCACGCCCTTGCAAGCGCCATAGCCAGCCGAGTCAGCTTTGCATGTTCGTCGCCACCCACTTCTGCCGATTGCAGCGCATATTGCGTGCGGGCAAGGTTCGCAGCGTTGATCAGGTCGTTCGGCGTCCAGGCGTCACGCGGTCTGGATGTGATAATCGCCTCCCAGAAGGGGTTGCAATGCTCGGGAAGGGTGACGTACCCAGGCGGCTCCAGCGTCGCACAGGCGGCGTTCTGGTGCGCTTGCAGGGCAGCTTTAGCACTATCGGAGCGTGGGCGGCGGGATTTCATGGGTTTAAACTTCGGTTTGCATTAAAACAAGGGAATCCAGTCGATTTGTTGGTGTCGGTTCCCCGTGATTTTTGATCCTTTCGTGCTACTAGGTGGCTCACCATCTTCGCCCATGGGCCAGTCGTCGGCAGTCCGTTCTCGTCGTACCGTGTCGGTAGCTTGCCCGTCTGGGTCTTCACCGAATGACATGAGTGGCAAAGGCCGATCAAGTTGTTGTCCAGCTCGGCACTGTCGCGGTTGAATCGGTTGTCCGTGGGATCGTTGTTCAGGTGGTCAACGTCTGTAGCAGGCTCTCCGCACACCAGGCACAGCGGATCACGGCACAGCACCGCTTCACGCAGCACACGCCATGCCTTGCCGTTCAGGGCCAGCGTTCGGCCTGTCTCCTTCTGGCGTTGCTTGAGCGTCTTCACGGCTTCACCCCAGGCGGCGGGCTAGATGGCTTGAACTTGTCCGATACCTGCCTGGCCGGCAGGTTCTCCAGCTTGCGGGCTTCGTCAATCGTCAGCCAGCCGGCGCTTATGCCCTTGTCGTAGAAGTCGGCGCGGTTGACTGCATCACCTCGTAGAAGTCCCTCCACCGAATGCTCGGCAAAGTAGATGCGGCGTCCTGCATCCGTCAGCAGCTTGTGGCTGATGGATTGCTCCCACATCAGCAGGTGACGGCGCAGTGTCAGGGTCACAAACTGGCGGGCCATCTCCACGCTGTTGGAGTAGTTGCCATGCCGAAGATCACCGATCACGGTCGGCGGCACACGGAACAGGCGTGCGATTTCCTCAACGGAGAACTGACGGGCGGCGATCCATTCGGCATCTTCCAGCGTCATGCTGATGGCCTGGTATTCCATGCCAGCTTCCAGGACGGGCACCTTTCCGGCGTTTGCAGCGCCAGCATATTGGCTGCTCCAGCTCGTTTTCAGCGCCTGGCGCTGGTCAGGCTTCAGGACACCGGGGGCCTTCAACACACCGGAAAGCCGGGTACCGTTGTTGAAGGCTGCATTGCCATGGTCGCGCTCGGCCATCGCCAGTTGCACCACTTCACGGGCGGCTGTAATCGGACTGACACCCATCACACCGTCGTCGCCAGCTCGGTGACGCAGGTGCAGGACTTCACCGGCCAGCAGGCGGGTTACCGTGCCGTCCTTCGTCGTGTAGTCATAGGCCAGCTTCCCGGCCACGTCCAGGACTTGCACACGGTCGGGAGACAGCGGAACGAGTCCCCGCACCTGCCCATCCCATGCCACCTCGATCTTGGCAAAGGCGTTGCCCCTCAAAAGGACACAGGCCTGCATCCATTCCCGAAATTCGAGAGCGGTTTGCTGCTCGTTGGGCGCCTCGCGCAGGACACGGTACAACGGATGATCCGTAGCCCGCTCTCGGCCGTCACCATTGCGGCGGTACAAGATCAACGGCAGGGATGCCGTAGTCTCGGCGATGGCCTGCACGCAGGCATAGACAGCCGAGATGCTTTGTGCGGTACTCGGGTTCACCGGGCCACTGCGCAGCGCGGCAAAGTCCGTCCAATACGAATCACCGCCCACTGCCTGATTGGTGGAGCGGCGCTCAAACAGTCCCTTGATGCGCTTCATCATTTGCAAGTCTCCAGCCACTGGCGGGCAGTCGGGTTATGGATTTCCTGACGATGGCGCAGGCTGACGGTCGTGTTGTCGTAGGCGGCATGGGCTTGCACCACAGACACTTCATGCAGCTCCACCTCGCGCAGCACGCGGCGGCTGCCGTGCCATGCCTCATCCGTTGCGACAAAACCGAAGCTCATCCCACCCAGATCACCACGCGCAGCCAGGGCAGCCAGGTCACGTCCGTGCTGCGTGTCGGGCAGCCTCAGGCTGAAAGCCAGCCCATGCGAATCTTCGTGCAGCGCCAGCGTGCCGGATTTCGTGCGGCCCAGCACGGCGCGGGTGTCGTGGTCAGCCAGGGCAAGAATGTCCCGGCCATCGGCCAGGCTCTTGGCGAATGCGCCGGGTGCGATCACCTCCACGAAGTCGGCAATGCGGGCTTCCTGGTTGAACACGGCGGCATAGCCGGTCAGCGTGCGGCCACTGGCTTGCAGGCCAGTAACCGCACGGCGCTCGATGCTGGGCGCGGTCATGGTGTCACCCTTACAGCGCCACGTCATTGACGATCGTGAAGGCTTCAGCGCGGCGCGGGATCATGTCCAGCGTGGTCAGGATGCGCACCTGCACAGCACCACGGCTATACGGGCCTTCTGCATACTGGTTCGCCAGCACATCGATACCACCCCATTGGCCCACGATCATTTCACTGAAGTCGCCCAGGATGATTTGTCCGGTCGTGGTGTTCTTGCCCACCTGATTGGTGACTGGAGTTGACCCACTTCGGTGGACGGGTACTGGTTTGATACTCAAACCGTTTCGGGTGTTGTCTCGGCATGCACATGGGCATCCTCGACAACATCAAACAGGGCTTCGTTGCTCCTTTCAAAGTTCAGGGGTGCGAGGTAGCCCAGGCCACTGTGGCGGCGCCGGGGGTTGTACCAGCCTTCAATCCAGGTGAAGACCGCCATGCGGGCCTGCGCCTTGCTCTGGAAGGTGCTGCGCTCGATGAGTTCGCCCTCTAGGCTGGCAAAGAAGCTCTCGGCCATTGCGTTGTCGTACGCATCGCCCACGGTCCCCATCGAAGGTCGCACCTGCATCTGCCGGCAGCGCTCGCCAAAGGCCAGGCTGGTGTACTGGCTGCCTTGGTCCGAGTGGTGGATGACGCTCTTGGGTTTGCGCTGCTCAAGGGCCATGTTCAAGGCCTCGAGAACAAGGTCTGCGGTCATGCGTTCTCCCATGGCCC
>NZ_JAZDCI010000024.1:0-4303 GCF_036312245.1 Brachymonas sp. J145
TGAACCGCCCCGGATTTTGAGGAGGCCGATTGGTTTAAGTTGACACCTCTTCCAAGGTGTTGCTGGCGGCGAGTTGCCTCCAGTAGTGTGCCTCAGCTTCTGCCGGAGGAATACCCCCAATCGGCGTGAGCACTCGGACGTGGTTGAACCAATGCACCCATTGCAGGGTGGCCAGTTCCACGGATTCCCTGGTCTTCCAGGGGCCCCGGCGGTGAATCAGCTCGGCCTTGTACAGCCCGTTGACGGTCTCGGCCAGCGCGTTGTCGTAGCTGTCGCCACGGCTGCCTACGGACGGCTGGATGCCCGCCTGGTCCAGACGCTCGGTGTAGCGGATGCTGACGTACTGACTGCCCCTGTCGCTGTGGTGCGTCAAGGCATGGGCCGCCGGCTGGCGTTCGTACAAGGCTTGCTCCAGCGCATCGAGCACAAAATCCGTGTGCATGCTGCGGCTGACCCGCCAGCCCACGATGCGCCGGGCGTACACGTCAATGACAAAGGCGACATACAGCCAGCCCTGCCAGGTCGAAACGTACGTGAAATCCGACACCCACAACTCGTTGGGGCGGCTGGCCTTGAACTGGCGTTTGACGTGGTCCAGCGGACACGGTGCTGACGTATCCGGCATCGTCGTGCGCACCGTCTTGCCACGGCGCACTCCTTGCAATCCCATCTCGCGCATCAGTCGCTCGACAGTACAGCGCGCCACCCGGATGCCTTCGCGATTGAGCTGCAGCCAGACCTTGTCGGCGCCATAGACCTGCCAGTTGGCATGCCACACGCGCTGGACATCTGCCTTCAAATGGTCGTCACGCTGCGCACGCGCACTGCGCAGTTGCGGGTTGCGCTGGCGAGCAGCATGGCGCCAGTAGCACGAAGGGGCCATCTGCAGCACCCGGCAGATGGGCTCGACCCCGTAATCATCGCGATGGCGATCGATGTAGGCCTTCACGACTTGAGCCGGCGGTCGAGCTCCGCCTGGGCAAAAAACGCGCTGGCCGTCTTCAGGATGTCATTGGCCCGGCGCAGTTCCTTGACCTCGCGTTCCAGCTCCTTGATCCGCTGCGCATCTGCTGTGGTGGTGCCGGCACGCAGGCCAGCGTCGATCTCGGCTTTCTTGACCCATTCAAGCAAGGTATAGGGTACGCAGCCGATCTTGGGGGCAATCGACTCGACCGCCGCCCACAGTGAAGCGTAGTCGGCTCGGTGCTCCTGCACCATGCGAACGGCGCGCTGGCGAACTTCCGGGGAAAACTTGTTGGACTTGTTCATGGCTCCATCTTCTCAAGAGTTGAGCTCTCCTCAAAATCCGGGGCGGTTCAAAAAAGCCACCGCTGAGGTGGCTATCTTCTGCCAGCCGAGGTGCATTTTCCAGCACTTCGACCGTAGTTAGGTAAGACGTTGGGTAGGAACTAAAACCATGCCTAAAACCCACTATCTATTGGACATCTGGCGGAAGCGGTGAGATTCGAACTCACGGACCCTTGCAGGTCGGCGGTTTTCAAGTTTTACGGAGGCTACTTTTAACTAGCTTTCCGCTGCTTTGTTTAGCCCGTCGCGCCTTTGCAAAACAACGACTTATCGTCGTTGTGTGTTTTGTGTAGCTTGTCGTAACTTAGCCTAGATTGCTAAACATACGCTAAAACAGCGTCTAGGAGAAGGGGAATGGCGAAGCTGACGAAGACATTTATCGACAAGGTTCAAGCGCCCGCCGAGGGCTATCAGATTCACTGGGACGAAGAAGTTAAGGGGTACGGGCTGCGCGTCACCGCTGCGGGAAAACGGGTGTTTGTCGCTCAAGGCCGAGTGCTGGGCAAAGCCGTCTGCTTCACGATTGGCCCCTATGGGGAGTGGACTGAGCACGAGGCACGTGGCAAGGCTCGGAAGGTGCTGCAAGGTATGCGCGAGGGCATCGACCCGCGCGACGTGAAGAAGGCCGACGAGGCAGCCAAGGTGACGCTGCGGAAGGTCGCTGACGCTTACATGGCGCGTCCGGGCAAGCTGAAGGACAGCAGCAAGAGCGAGATTGAGCGACATGTGACCACAACCTTCAAGGCGTGGGAGCACAAGCCCATCGCCGGTATCACTGAGGACGACTGCCGCAAGCGCTACCGTGAAGTTCTGACGAAGGGGCTGCGCGGCGACCGCGACGGCGGCTCACCGGGTCAAGCCAACCAGGCGTTCAGCGTCCTTCGCGCCCTCATCAACTACGCCAGTCGCCAGTACAAGAAGCACGACGGGACGCCGCTGGTGCTGCACAACCCGGTCGCGGCGCTGAAAGATGATTGGGTCGAACTGAAACCGCGCACCAGCCGCATCCCTGACAACAAAGTCGGCGCGGTGTGGCACATGCTCACAGAGGCACGCGCCAACGCCTACAACCGTGATACGTGGTCAAGCATCGACCTTGTGATGTTCCTACTGCTGACCGGCGCTCGCATAGGCGAAGCGTCCGCGCTGACGTGGGATAGGGTCAACATCGACGACAACGACCCGGCGAACTGCTGGTGGCACATCCCTGATCCGAAGAACCGGAACCCGGTGTGGCTACCCCTATCGTCGCAAGCTGTCGAACTGCTCAAGACGCGCCAGCGCATCGAGGACAACCAGCACGTCTTTCCATCATGGGGCGACACTGGGCACATCAAAGACCCGCGCGACACCATGAAGAAGGTCAGCGAGGTAGCGGGCACCAAGATCACACCGCACGACCTGCGCCGCACGATGACCACAATCGGCATCGCCATTTGCGGGATCGACTTCTATAAGGTGGAACTGCTCACGAACCATATCCCGAACGGCAACGTGACCGCGCGGCACTACCTCGAAACGTCACGCCTGCAATATCTCCAGCCCGAAGCGCAGCGCATCGCGGACTGGATAGAGAAGCAATCGGAGATTGCCAAGGCTGTTGCGTCGAGTGAGAACGTGGTGGCGCTGCGTGCTTGATTTACCGGCTTGCCCGGAAATATCAAAGCAATGCATCTCGTTGCAAAGGCTACACAAGTGGAGTTCCCCCCATTTGACGGACACTTTCACTGAGAAGAAAGGAGCCCCCATGGGAAAAACCAAGCCCCCGTACCCCGAGGCATTCAAACAGCAGATCGTCGAGCTGTTTCATTCCGGTCGCAGCCAATCCGAGCTGGCACGTGAGTTCGATGTGTCAGCGGTGAGCATTGCCAACTGGGTTGCACGCGCTGCAGCCGATGCTGGCAAGCCGTTATCCGGCAAGGATGTGTTGACAACGTCCGAGCGCGAGGAACTCGTCCGCTTGCGCCGGGAGGTCAAGCGTCTTCAAACGGAGCGCGACATCCTGGCAAAGGCTACGGCCTGGTTTGCCGGACAAAGCGAGAAGACGTCCACGCCGTCTACGCGCTGATGCAGGCGAACCAGGCCGATCTCCCAATACGCACCATGGCCCGGGTGTTGGGTGTGTCCAGCAGTGGTTACCACGACTGGCTAAATCGCCGACCCAGTGCACGCGATCAGGCCAATGCCGAGCTGCTGCTGCGCATCAAAGCCATCCATCAGATGAGCGATACCACCTACGGCGTGCCGCGCATGGTCGCGCAACTGGCGCGCGATGGGGTGATCGTCAACAAGAAGCGCGTCGAACGCCTGATGCGTCAGGCGAGTCTGAAGGGTGTCAGCCGCCGGCGCGGCTGGTGCGTGACAACGCGCCGTGATCGAGAGGCTGGGCTGGCCAGCGATCTGGTCAATCGCCGCTTTGCGGCGGATGCTCCTAACCAACTTTGGGTGGCAGACATGACCTACCTGCCTACCTGGAGCGGGTTTGCCTATCTGGCGGTAGTCATCGACGTATACAGCCGCAAAGTAGTGGGTTGGGCCTTTGGCACGCGCATGACGGCCGATCTGGTGGTGCAGGCGTTGGAGATGGCCGCCTTCACGCGCAAGCCCCAGGGCGTCATCCACCACTCCGATCAGGGCAGCCAATACACCAGCACGGTGTTTGGCAAGCGTTGCGAGGAAATGGGCGTGCGCCCAAGCATGGGATCGGTGGGGGATGCTTACGACAACGCCATGGCCGAGAGTTTCTTTGCCAGCCTGGAATGCGAACTGGTCAACCGAAGAAGCTGGAAAAGCCAGACCGAGGCCAGGCATGCCGTGTTTACCTGGATAGAGGGCTGGTACAACCCACATCGGTTGCACAGCGCACTGGGCTACCTTGCTCCCAACGAATTCGAGCAAATCAATGCACAATCCGGGCAGTCCCCGGTAGAAAATACCACCGTTACCGCGCTGAATTCTTCAGCGCTCAACCGTCCGTGAGATAGGGGGAACTCCA